>NZ_JARVSY010000007.1:0-438961 GCF_030208925.1 Rhodococcus sp. MEB032 | reverse complement strand
CGACGGTATAGCGGTGCAATCCCAGCATGGCGTCGGGGTGCGGTTCGACCGTTTCCTCGCGCATGCAGGCGCGGAGCGCGCTGCCGACCGCCCCCGAATCCATCCCGGTGCCGATCACGACCAGTTGCGTGGTTCGAGGTTCGCCCGACTTCCATCGCAGCGGCGTGATCCGGACATGATCACCCACCGATTGGATCTCGAATTTTCCTGTGTAGCCCGGAATCTCGAAGTTCACGAAGCCCTTGATGCGGTAAACACCCGACGGCTGATTCTCGAGAAAGTGCGTCAAGGCCCTGGCATCGAGAGGCGTCTCCGATGCGAAATCAACCGATTCGTAGCGGTGGTGCAGGTGATCGTGGTGACACGAGCCGTCCTCGTGATCGTCGTCGTGCCCGTCGCGCAGGAGTTCGTCGAGGCTCAGTTGATCGCCCGGAGCCGGAGGGGTCACCTCGCCGGTATCGAACAACAGAGCGGGGTCTATCCGCGAGTGCGAGGTTTCCACCATCGGCGCTCGCGGATTCAACTTACGAATTTCGGCCGTGAATCGCTCGCGTTCGGCGACCGGAACGCTGTCGATCTTGTTGACTACCACCAGGTCTGCCAGGCGGACATGTTGATCGAGCTCGGGATGTTCGCGGCGAACGGTGGAGAAATTGGCTCCGTCGACCAGGACCACCAGGCCGCCGTAGACGACAGACGGGTTCTCACTTCCGAGGACGAGTCGAATCATGTTCCGCGGCTCGGCAAGCCCGCTGGCCTCGATGACGATCACGTCGATCCCGGACTGCCGGTGCGCCAACTTGTTCAGCATCTCGTCCATGTCCGAGACGTCGACAGCGCAGCACAAACAGCCGTTGCTGAGAGAGACCATCGAATCGACCTGACCGGCGACCATCATCGAGTCGATGTTGACGGAGCCGAAGTCGTTGACGATCACGCCGATGCGTACACCGTCGTTGTTACGCAGAAGATGGTTGAGCAGCGTCGTCTTGCCCGAACCGAGAAAGCCTGCGACGACTATTACGGGAATCTGCTTCTTCGCCACCACACAACCTTCCGAAACCACACGTACCGATCAGTGATCGTAGTGGAGTGTGGCTCCGGAAGGTTCACGCTGACAGCAGACTCACACCGTGCAGAGCGGACGGATGTCCGACGTGCCCTCGGTGGTCGGTGACGTCAGGATCGTGCATGCGTTGTATCCACGGGATTCGGCGACCCGGCGGATCTCACTCCAGCCTGCCGCGTCGATAACCGCCGACCGTGAGAGCACGAACCCGGAAAGCCTGAGCGGATCGCCCACCAGTGCCCACGAATAGTCGTCGGCAATGTAGGTGACGATGTAGTTGGGTGGGCCGTCCAAGCTTTCCTGTGAGGGCACCCCGGGGAAGCTCACATGCAACTGGGCACCCGTTGCTGGATCGGTAACTCGGGCATTCCCGACGATCTCGTTGGCTTGACCGGTCCACGTCGTACACGTGTTCTTCACGCTCACGTTCGTGGAATCGACAATCCCGTAACTCGCCCGGGTGTCCTTCGCGCACGCGAGGTTGAAGGGCTGAGGAATCGCCGCCACCTGGTTCCATTCCCCTACGTAGCGCGCGACGTCCAGGTTCGCCACCGGCTGCAAGGGTTCCCAGATTGGGCTCGCCTGCGCGGTTCCCGAAAACATCGTCGCTGCGGCGCACACTCCCGCAATCGCAATCGCACTTCGCCCCGACCACTTCATGTCACTGCTCCTCGTCTGTACAACGCTCGATCGGCATTGGTTCCTCAAGACATTCGGAGCTGACGGACTGGAGGATGGGGAGGTATGTAAAACTACTTTTGGTTTGTTATGGACCTACTTCACAAACCTTATGTAGTCTTTGCTAAAAGATAGCTGAAAGTCGGACGGAGCTACTGTGATGAAGGTTGTCGACTTAGGTCTAGAACGCACTCGCTATGCAGTCATCGACGAGACGATCGAGTCGAGGTGGCGCCGAGTCACCTCTATGCAGCACGACGCCGTTGCCGTCGTGACTCCGCGCGACCGGATCACTTTCGCCGAACTCGAACTCCGGACCGACGCATTGGTCCGCGAACTTCGCCTACGTGGGTCACACGGGGCACGCCCGGTTGCGGTCGATCTCGAACCAACGGCCGAGTCGGTGCCCGCCATCCTCGCCACTCTGATTTCCGGTCGGCCCTTGGTCATGATCGACCCACAACTCCCCGAGGCCCGCCGAGCGCACATCATGAGCACCTCGGGTGCAGTCCCGCTGCAGTCGATACTCGACGAGTCTGCTGCGACGGGCTTCAGATTCGACAGCGCGTTGGAACCATCGAGTTCCGACCCTGCCATGATCGCGTTCACGTCAGGCACCAGCGGGGCACCCAAGGGAGTCGTGTTGAGCCACTCCATGTGCCTGAACAAGGCCGACGAACTCGCCGCAGCAATCGACCTGCGACCCGACGATCACATCGGGAACCTGTTGCCCGTCAGTTTCGGAGCCGGAATCACGGCCCTGATCATGGGGCTTATGAACGGAGTCACGGTCTACTGCTGGGATCCACGTATCGACGGCGTCTCGGGAATCGACGACTGGCTGATCGAGAATTCGATCACGACCACGCACTGTGCGCCGTCTTTTCTGCGGGCGTGGTCGGATCTCGATTGCGTTGCAGCAAATGATGATTCGATCGGTTCCCTGCGCGTCGTCGTAACGTACGGGGAAGCAGTTCACGGCGAGGACTACGCGCGCCATCGCAGTCACGGCTTCGCTCGCGTCACGTACGTCAACTGGCTGGCCACCACCGAGACCGGTGTCGTCGCGTACAACGTGTTCCCACCACATTCCGAACTACCCGTCGGAGTGGTACCGGCCGGACGTGCTCGCGACGGCAAGGACGTACAGATCGTCGATGTGAACGGCGTGCCTCTCCCCGACGGAGAGATCGGAGAGATTCAGGTTGTCTCCAGTGATCTTGCCGACGGATACCACGGCGACCCGGATCGAACTGCAACACGATTCACGCGCCTGGGCGACGGAGTGAGCATCTACCGGACCGGTGACCGGGGCCGCATCGACGAACGCGGAGAACTGCAACTGCGGGGACGCGTCGACGACGCCGTCAAGATTCGGGGCTACCTGGTGGAGCCGATGGAAGTCGAGGCGCATATTCGTCGAATTCCAGGCGTCGCCGATGTTTTCGTGGCCGTCGTCCTCGAGAACGATCGACCGGAGATCGTCGCCTACGTGGTCCTGACCAAAGCCGTGATGGCACGGTCGGGCGCCGCGATGCGGCGCGAATTGGCGACATATCTGCCGGCCTGGATGCTCCCCCGACATTTTGTTCTGATGCCGGCGTTGCCCCGCAACGAAAGAGGAAAGGTCGATCGAACAGCGCTGCCCTCCGTCGAGGTGCGGTCCACTCCACCGACTCTCGCCGGGCCCGCCGAATTGTGGTTGTCCTCGATCTGGGAGTCGATTCTCGGTATCGACTCCATCGACCGTGAGGACGACTTCTTCGAACTCGGCGGCGATTCGCTTGCTTCAACCGAAGTGGTGGCAAAGATTCACGACATGTTCCGGATCCGGATCACGGCGGCGGAGTTCGCGGCCGCCAGTACCGTCAAAGACCTTGCAGCGCTGGTGGATCGGCGCAGAATCGATCCCGATGATCGCGTCTGTCACAACACGATGGTGCCACTGAAGCTCGAAGGCTCCGGGCGACCGCTGTTCATCATGAACGGAGCGGGGTGCCCATCGACGACGCTGTCCACCTTGTCGAAAGCGCTTCACACCGATCGGCCGGTTTACGCACTTCAGCCACACGGCTTCGAATCTCGCGGACTACCCGACCGGTCGGTGAAAGCAAGCGCCCGCCGTTTCATTTTCGAAATCAAGAAGATTCAGCCCACCGGGCCATACCTCCTCGCCGGATACTCGTACGGCGGCTACGTGGCGCTGGAAATGGCGACACAGCTGTCCGAGTCAGGTGACACTGTCGAACACGTCACCGTTCTCGACACCAGAATCTCCACCGAGGCTGCCGCACGACTGGCTGGTCGAGCGGGCATCACTTTGGATCCGTCGATCGTCGACCTTGCACCACAACCATCCACCAATGCCCGCTGGAAGCCGACCAGACGCACCGTCGCGGCCATGTGGATCCGCACGCTGTTCGCCGGCATTCTGCAGTACCCGCCGGCCACCCAGTGGACCGTGTTCCTCTACATCGGAGGCCAGGCGCTCCGGAAGCATCGGATACGAGCATGCGCCGCGCCCGTCACCGTGATCCGTGGAGCCACCAACAACCGTGGACGCGAGATCTGGTCACTCATTGCCACAGGCTCACTGGATTTCGACGACGTCGACGCGTGCCACGAAGACGTCGTCCGCCAACCGTACGTCCGCAAGACTGCGGCGATCATCGATCGAGTCTGTGATCGAGCGTGACCAGCGCTGCTCATGTCCAGTTGTAGAAGAAAGAGCGGCGGGGAGTGAGTGCCCACTCGGTCGTCGACGAGCACACTCGTTCTTTGACGAACGCACCCGCCATGCCTGCGATGAACATGCCCGCTGCGTCGTCGACACGAGTGGTCCGCTGGAACACACCTCGCCGCCTCCCGAGACTGATGCACCGGCCTGCGAACTTCGGAGCCACCGGGCGCGGCGCGGAACCTTCGAGTCGATGCAGGATCGTCTCGGCCGCATGGACTCCCAAGGGAATCGCGGCCTGACAACTCATCCTCAGTAAAAGATCACCGACTGCGACCGCATCACCCGCACCGACGATGTTGGGGTGGGACGAGCATTCGAGTCGGTCGTCGACCTTCAGACGACCGAGACCGTCGACGGGAAGGCCACTTCGGCGCGCCAGCTCGGGGACCCCGAATTCTGTCGCGAGAATCGTGCAATCTGCCTCCACCCGTGCGCCTCCCGCAAGCTCGCAGGACGAACCGTCAATCCGTGTAACCCGGGATTCGGTGACGATGTCGACCCCAAGATCGGTCAATGTTCTGAGAATTGCAGATCGCGCACGCTCTGACAGATCCGGGGCCACGATTCCTCCGGTCACCAAAGTGATTCGGCTGCTTCGCTGCTCAGCCAATTCTGCGGCAGTCTCGATTCCGGTGAGACCGCCGCCGACAACACAGACCGTAGCCTCCCCGTCGAGTGTCGCCATTCTGGATTCGAGGCGAACCGCGTCCTCGAATTCGGAGACGCTGAACCCGTGCTCCGCCGCCCCGCCGATAGTGCTGGGTAACTGCCCACTTCCGACTGCGTAGACCAGATAGTCGTAGTCGAGCACACTGCCGTCGTCGAGGGTAAGCCTGCCGAGCCCCGCCTCGATCGTCGTCACCTCTCCGAAGACTCGGTGTGCCGCACGCGGTAGCGCCCTGTCGAACGAGACCGTCGCGTCGTAGCCAGCCGCGATCATCTGATGGAGCCTGATTCTTTGCACGAAGTGTGGGCGCGGATTCACGACGGTCACCGTGATGTCCGACCGAGTTCTCAGCAGTCGCTTCGCTGCCATGACGCCCGCATATCCTGCCCCGATTATCACCACGTGTGCACTCATGGTTCTCCGTTCCGCCAACGGTCCCCATGCTGAGAATGCACGGGATGATCAGGCCTCATCGCGGACGTTATTGAATATTGACGCCCTGGCGTTATGGCGGTCGACACATCTAGGCAGAACTGTGCTGCATGCAATAGAGACTCGAAAAACACAGGGTCGACAACACAACACTGGCTCGAAAACAACAAATGCTCTGCACCGATTGGTGCAGAGCATTTGTTCGGGTGGAGCTAAGGGGACTCGAACCCCTGACCCCCACACTGCCAGTGTGGTGCGCTACCAGCTGCGCCATAGCCCCGTATTCAGTTCGCTCTAACAGTCGAACTCGCAGCGGCTGTTCTGCTTTCCGCTTGCTGGAAGAAAGTTACACCACTTGACTCGTGGGCAACAAATCGCCTGGTCAGAGCGAAGCGGCCGCTCCTTGTCGAAGCGGCCGCTCCAGCTCAAGAGGAGAGCTTGGAAACCCAGTCGCTGCTGCCTGTGTCAACGATCTTGCCGTTCGCCACAACCGTGGGCGTCCCGTTCGACCCGACATCCTTGAGCGCCTGGCTGGCGGCTGCGGCATTGGCCGCGGCGGCTTCGACGTTGGTACCGGAAGAGATGCAGGTTGCCACGTCCTCGGATGCGCCCGCATCACGAGCGATCTGGGCGAGGTCGTCGTTGGTGTGGTCGCTGCTGCCGCCCTCGGCCGGCTGCGTGTCGGTCGCGAAAAGCTTGTTGTGGAATGCGGAGTACGCAATCGCGTCACCACCCTGAGCGACGCAGAGCAGAGCGGCGCCGGCCCGTGTGGAGTAGTCACCGCTGCCCGACGCCCGGTTGAGGAAGTTCAGCATGTGGTACCGCACGGCGACGTCACCGTTGTCGACGGCGGCCGCGAGAGCCTGGCCACTGAGGTGTTCGAGAGCAGCACAGGCCGGGCACAGCGGATCCTCGAAGAGATCAATGGTTGTCGCGGCGGAGGGCTTGCCGAGCAGCACCACTCCGTTGTCCTGCACCGTGACGGCAACTTCGGAACTCTGCACGGAGCCGTAGCCGTCGTTCTGGGGCTTGTTCTTGCTGTTCGTCCACAAGACACCGCCGATGACGAGGGCCGCGATCACGAGCACCGCGAGGCCACCGATGATGTAGGTGGAGCGGCTCGAGACCGGTTCCGGCGAGTATTTGTTCTTGCTGCTCTTGGTGCTCACGCTGATGCAGTCCTTCGTGCGTCGAAACGATTTACCGATTGCTTACCTTGCCACTGAAGACTGAGTATCCACTGAGAACGCCGCGCGTGATCCGGGCCCCAATGCGAGTGGCGAACGCGGGAACACGAGCAGCCAGACGGCAAGTGCCAAGAAGCCCAGGTCGCGGAGAATCTCCTTCGAATAGTCCCAAGCGCCGACGTCGGCTGCACCTCCGCCGCCGAAACATCCGCAGTCGATGGACAATCCCCTGGCCCACACCGAAATGATCACCGCAATGAGAACCGTGAGGATGACCACCGAGACTGCAGCGGATGCTCGCACCGCCAACCCGACGAGGATCAGCAGGCCCAGGACTATTTCGACCAGGGGAAGAGCCGTCGCCACCGGACCCACCAGTGACTCGGGCAATAGTTGATAGGCGCGCACCGCGATCTTCGTCTGAACGGGATCAAAGAACTTGAGTCCCCCGGAAATCAGCCAGACGGCCGCCAAACCCAATCGGGCCACAAGACTCACGATGCGAATTGCCACCCGATCGAGAGTACAGAATGCCCGGTCAGTCCAGGTTTGTCCGCGCAGGAGTATCCGTTAGCACCGTCACATCAGTCAGATCTTCTACAACGGATTCGACAGGCTTCGTTCGCGACGGGACGAACAGCCACCCCGTCGCCGACACGACAACGACGGCTCCCATCACTGCGAAGGCCGCCGAGTACGAAACATGTTGGGCGATCAGCCCGGCACAAATCGGCGCCACTACCCCACCGATGTCGGACATCATCTGGAATACCGCCAGAACGGGTCCGCCTCGGGCCGTCGATCCGACAACATCGGCAACCGCGGCCTGCTGGGCCGGACTCATGAGCCCGGAGCCGACACCAGTCACTGCGGCGATGGCGAAGAACACCACGAGGTTGTCGGTGAATCCCATTGCGATGGTTCCCAGACCACAGATGAGCAGACCGCTCACGACAAAGGGCTTGCGTCCGAAGCGGTCGGAGAGTCGTCCGGACACGATCAACACCAACGCATTGCCGACGGCGAAGATCGTCAGGGCGTAGGCCGCAATCGAGGGGTCTCGGCCGAGAAACTCGACGACGAACAGGGGAACCATGGCAACGCGAACTCCGAAGATCACGCCACCGAAGGCGAGGTTCGATCCGAGCGCTGCCCGGTACACCGGAGACTGGAGGCCTTCTGTGAGAGTCATCGACTTCACATCGACAGCCTTGTCCGGTGACGCCAAATGAGATCCACGCAGGCTCACGAAGACAACGAGCGCGGCGATCACCAACGCAATTGCGTAGATGATGAACGGCATCCGCAGACCGAACTGCAACAGCGCTCCGCCGACCAGCGGGCCGCCGATCGATCCCATGAGAAAGCTTGTCGCGTACAGACCCGACACGCGGCCGCGACTGTCCGACGGTGACATGCGAATGATCAGCCCGAGGGCCGACACCGTGAACATGGTCGACCCGATGCCGCCCAACGACCGGAACAGCAGAAGTTGCCAGTACTCCCCCGCGAAAGCGCACGCACCGGTCGAGACCGCGACGATGAGAAGGCCGACGATGTAGACCGGCCGCTCACCGAGTTTCTGTACCAAAGTGCCGCTCATCGGCGCGAACACCAACCGCATGAAAGCGAAAGACGAGATCACGATCGTGGCGGCGGTGACCGATACGTCGAAGCTGCGCGCGAACTGAGGTAGTGCCGGGGCGACCAACCCGAATCCGAGGGCGATGACGAAGCTGGCGGCGACCAGTACCCAAATTTCCTGTGGCAGCTTGGCTGCACGAGTTTTCATGTCGCCCGGAATTCTAGCCGGGCGACATGAGCGGTCCGCGGGCTAGTTCGCCTTCAAGACGCTGGACACCAAGTCCTTGGCCGCTGCCTGAACCTGAGCCAGATGATCGGCGCCCTTCATCGACTCGGCATAGATCTTGTACACGTCCTCCGTGCCGGACGGCCTCGCTGCAAACCACGCGTTCTCCGTCGTCACCTTGAGACCACCGATCGCCGCGCCGTTTCCGGGCGCGGCAGTCAGTGTCGCGGTGATCGGTTCACCCGCCAACTCGGTCGCACTCACCTGGTCGGGAGACAGTTTTGCCAAGACTGCCTTCTGTGCGCGCGTCGCGGGCGCATCGATACGTGCGTACGCCGGGCTCCCGAACTTCTCGGCCAACGCGGCGTAGTGCGCTGACGGAGACTTTCCCGTCACCGCGGTGATTTCCGACGCGAGCAACGCAAGGATGATGCCGTCCTTGTCCGTCGTCCAGACGGAACCGTCGTGTCGGAGGAAGGACGCGCCGGCGCTTTCCTCGCCGCCGAATCCCACGGACCCGTCGAGCAATCCGGGAACGAACCACTTGAACCCGACCGGAACCTCGAGCAAATCGCGGCCCAGGCTGCTCACGACACGGTCGATCATCGAGGAACTCACGAGGGTCTTGCCGACCTTGGTGTCTGCGCCCCAACCTGGCCGGTTCGCGAACAGGTACTCGATGGCAACGGCGAGATAGTGATTCGGGTTCATCAAACCGCCGTCGGGTGTGACGATGCCGTGGCGGTCGGAGTCCGCATCGTTTCCGGTCGCGATGTCGTAGCGATCCCGAATCCCAATCAGCGACGCCATCGCGTCGGGCGACGAGCAGTCCATGCGGATCTTGCCGTCCGTATCGAGCGTCATGAACCGCCAGGTCGGATCGACGAGAGGATTCACCACTTCGAGGTCGAGTCGGTGAGTTTCGGCAATCGCGCCCCAGTAGTCGACGCTTGCCCCGCCGAGGGGGTCTGCACCGATCGTGATTCCGGCATCGCGGATCGCGTCGAGGTTGAGGACACTGGGGAGGTCTTCGACGTAGTAGCGGAGGAAGTCGTAGCGTTCGACGCGGTCCAGCGCTTGTGCCGCCGTCACACGCCGTACCCCGGAAAGCCCCTTGCGCAGAAGATCGTTCGCTCGATCGGCGATAACCGACGTCGCATCCGTGTCCGCGGGCCCACCGTGCGGCGGGTTGTATTTGAAGCCACCGTCACGCGGCGGATTGTGTGACGGTGTCACGACGATGCCGTCGGCCTTGGCCTCCGGACCCGTCGAGTTGTATCGCAAGATCGCGTGACTGACAGCCGGGGTGGGAGTGTAGGCGTCGCGTGAATCGACGAGGACGACGACGTCGTTGGCGACCAGGACCTCCAAGGCCGACAGCCAGGCAGGCTCCGAGAGCGCATGTGTGTCCCGGCCGATGAACAGCGGGCCGTCGATTCCCTGCGAAGCGCGGTACTCGACGATCGCCTGGGTTGTCGCCAGGATATGAGCTTCGTTGAACGCCGAGTCGAGACTGGAACCGCGATGTCCTGAAGTGCCGAAAAGTACCTGCTGCATCGGGTTCTCGGGATCCGGAGTGCGCGTGTAATACGCGGTGACCAGATGAGGAACATTGATCAGATCCTCTGGCAGAGCCACTTGTCCTGCTCGTTCGTGCGCCACGAATCCCCCTCGGCCCGGTGGTCGACCACTGTGTCGACGCGACTGTGGACAATTGTCTACCCTGGCCGCGTGGCGTGCACGCTCGACGCCGGATCCGTCAATCCGTGATCTGGATTCCCAACCACGCAGCGGACAGTCCCACGATCAGACTGAGGACGATGTAGATCAGAGAAAGCGCCGTCTGGCGCCTCTCGATCATCCCGACGTTCTCGGTCGCGAAGGTCGAATAGGTGGACAGGCCGCCGCAGAAGCCGGTCGCCAGAAGTGCGGCCATCTCGGTGGAAAGAGCTGCCCCGGTGAACAATCCAAGGAGGAAGCAGCCGATCACGTTCGCGGCGAACGTCGCAGCCGGAAATCCCTTGTACGCGGGCACATACCGCGCCAACAGGTACCGGCCACTCGCACCAGCGCCGCCGCCGAGTGCCACCAGGAGAACTGTCATGCCGACGCTCCGTCCCGCGCGCGGATCCAGCGTTCACCGAGCCCTTTGCCCAGTGCTGCAGCGAGGATCGCGGAAATCAACGTCCCGAGAACATAGAGAATCGATCGCCACGGACTCTCCGTCACGGCGTGAACCGCGAAGGACGAGAAGGTGGTGAAGCCGCCGCAGAAGCCCGTGCCGAGAAAGAGGTACCCAACCTTGTTGTGCACGAGCAGGGCCGCGAGAACACCGAGAACGAACGAGCCGACGACGTTGATGACCAGCGTCGTCCAGATGTGGGGAAAGAACTCCCCCAGACCGTAGCGGCTGAGCGCGCCCAACCCTCCGCCGACGGCAACCGCGCATACCGCAGCCGGCAGTTTCAGATCACCCATGCTCTGGCCTCACCCGAAAGAGCCTACGTCCCGGAGCGGGCTTTCGGCGGGCGAGGAATGAAGTAACTTGTCCGCTGCTGATACTCGCGATAGCCCGGACGCTGTTCCATGTGTCGCTCGAGCAACCGCGCTCCGGTGGCGAAGACCAGGAAGTACGTCATGGCGATCGGTGAGAGGACGGTCAACACCCCCGGCCACACGGACGCCGAGACGAGGAAGATCCCCCACCAGACACACGCGTCGCCGAAATAGTTGGGATGCCGCGTCCATGCCCACAAACCTTGATCCATGATGTGGCCACGGCTGCCCGGATCGGATTTGAACTCCTCCATCTGTCGGTCGCCGACCGTCTCGAACGTGACGCCGACAATCCACAGCGCGATTCCGAGTACGACAAGAAGTCCGAAGCTGCCGTTCGACACTGCTGCGACCTGGATCGGCAGGGAGACGAACCACAACGAAATCCCCTGCGTGAGATAGATCTTGCGGATCGCATACAGCGTTCGATTACCCGTCGCTCGTCCGAGCATTTCTTCGTACCGCGGGTCTTCACCTTTGCCACGCGATCGAATCGCCATGTGCGTCGCCAACCGCAGACCCCAGATCGCCACGAGCGCAAGCATCAGCAACCGGCGCCAGAGGTCGCCGGTTCCCACTATCGCGGACACGAGCGCGATCAGAACGAAGCCGGCGCCCCACGACACGTCGACAACGTTGTGGCGCCCGATCCGTACACCGATCGTGGCTGTCACCGCCATTCCGACGGCGATCGCCAGCAGACTCGTGAGTGTGACCACTCCGAACGCGCCCCAGTCGAATCCGTTCATCGCCGCGACACCCACTGCGGCCGTACCGGTTCCATACCCGATCGACCATCACCGTGCGGCCGGACCGACAGAATCTGATCGACGCCCATCCTGCCGTCCCGAAATGCCATTCCTCCGCCGACGAGGTAGAGACGCCACACCCGGGCGACTTCGACACCTACGAGTTCCACGACGCGATCCCAGTTCGATTCGAAGGTCTCGATCCACGCGTCGACGGTCCGCACGTAGTGCTCACGCAGGGCGTGGACGTCCCGCACTTCGAGTCCACCTTCCTCGATCATCGCAACAGTGCGACCGACGGGCCGCATGTACATGTCCGGCGCGATGAACGACTCGATGAACGGACCTCCCCCGGGGTGCGGGCCAGTGCGGGACATCTGCTGAATCAGCACACGGCCACCGGCAATAACATTGTCGTGGAGCGCTTTCACGTAGGTCGGATAGTTGTCCTCACCGACATGCTCACCCATCTCGATGGAAGCGACCGCATCGAAGGGACCGTCTGGAATCTCTCGATAATCTTGGAGGCGAATCTCGACCCAGTCTTCCAAACCGAGCGCGCGGACCTTCGCGTCGACAAAAGCCTTCTGCTCCGCCGAGATCGTGATTCCGACAACCCTGGCGCCGTACTCCCGCGCTGCATGCAGGCTGAGCGAGCCCCAACCACAGCCGACATCGAGAAACCGCAAGCCTCGCGCTCGATCGAGACCGACCTTGCGGCACACCAGGTCCAGCTTGTCTGTCTGTGAGTCTTCGAGCGTGTAGTCCGGTGCATCGGAAGTCCAATAGCCCGAGGAGTACGCCATGTTCTCATCGAGGATCAATTGGTAGAAATCGTTCGACAAATCGTAGTGGTGCCCGATCGCCTCGCGGTCGCGGGCGAGACTGTGCAAGCGGCCCTTCACCTGAGCCTGCGACGCCGGTGGAGCCGAAGGTCTCCCGAAAGCACCGAAGGATCGCGCAGCCTTGACCGCGGCCAAGACGAGCGACGGTGTCGGGGTAATCGACCCGAGCCCCCGCTCGGCAGACACCTTCCACACGTGTGTGAGTGCGTCGCCTAGATCGCCCTCGACGTCGAGTTCGCCAAGAACATACGCCTGCGCAGCCCCCAACTCGCCGGGATTCCAGAGCAAGCGTCGCAAAACGTTCGGGCTGTAAAGCGTCACCTTCGGAGCATCTTCCGGACCTGCTGTGCTGCCGTCCCATGCAGTCAACCGCACCGGAAGTTCGCCGCCGACAAGTGGACTGAGGATGTCCGAGAGACGACCCGCAACGCCGGTACCTTGTGTCGTTCGATCCATTGTGGCAGTCATCGCTGGTTCCTCCGATCGAGAACAATTTGCTGGACGTCGAGATACCCCGACCGAAACCCCGCCTCGGAGTAGCAGAGATAGAAATGCCACATGCGCGCGAACACTGCGTCGAACCCGAGCGCGGACGCCTCGTCGGTGCGAGCGCTGAATCGCTCGTCCCACAGTCGCAACGTCTGCGCGTAGTGATCGCCCATCGACATCCGCTCACGCACCCGCAGGGTTGTCATGCGCTCGGTGACGTCCTCGATCGCCCGCACCGACGGGAGAAATCCGCCGGGGAAGATGTACTTGTGCACCCAGGTGTAGGTGTTGCGGGTCGCGAGCATTCGATCGTGCGGCATCGTGATGGCTTGGATCGCCGCGCGCCCACCCGGCGCCAGCAGGGCGTCGATCGTCTGGAAGTAGCTTCCCCAGTACTGGTGGCCGACGGCCTCGATCATCTCGACCGACACAACGGCGTCGTACTCCCCCTGTACTTGCCGATAGTCGAGAAGGTCGACCTGAACGCGATCTGCCAGTCCCGCAGCGCTTATCCGCTTCGCTGCCAATTCCTGCTGTTCGACCGAAAGTGTCACCGAGCGCACCGTCGCTCCCCGTTGGGCAGCTCGGATCGCCAATTCTCCCCAGCCTGTGCCGATTTCGAGCACTCGCGAACCGGGTCCGACACCTGCGCCATCCAGCAGTCGATCGATCTTCCGATGCTGCGCCGCTGCGAACACGTCCCACGACGGGGTAGCTCCTACCGACAAATCTTCGAAGAGAGCACTGGAATACGTCATGGTGTCGTCGAGGAACAGTTCGAACATCTCGTTCGAGAGGTCGTAGTGCCGGGAGATGTTCGAGCGCGTGTTCTGCGTCGAATTCCGCTCACTGCGAGGCTGCTTCGGAATGTAGAGGCCTCGTAGCCGCTGCAGGAAGTCGGGAATGAGCGTCGCCACGCGGGAGGCGAAGACTTCCAGGACCGCAGTGAGGTCGGATGCTTCCCAATCGCCCGCCATGTACGACTCGCCGAATCCGATCAAACCACTGTCACCCACACGAGCAGCGAAGTCGTCTGGGCGGTGAATGACCATCAACGGCGAATCGGGGCTACCGCCACCGGAGAACTCACCGTTGGGCATCTGGACACGCAGCGGCAAACGTGCGACCGCCTTGTGGAACAGGGCGCGGGCAACCGGTGATGCAACCCGCACTTTGAGCCCGCTCGGCACGGTGGCGACGCCCGGCCACCGCTCGGTTTCGATCGTGTGAGCGGAAGGTTCGGTGCCGAGAGTGGTTGTGGTCATTGCACTGCCTCCTGCGGGTGATGTTGCGGTCGGGGAACGATGGGTAAGCGCCTGGCCCACAGCCGGATTCCTTGAAATCTGATCTGCGCGGCGACTCGGAGCGGAGCCAGCGGGATGGCGAGCGCACTGCGCACGATCTCGCGCGTCGTCGCCGGCACACAACGACCGGACACCGTGGCCACGAAGGGCGCCTTGCCGTCACGGGCCAGAACTATCGAGAGCGCGAGCGCGGTGTCGGGTAGCGGAAGTCGCATCCGGTACTCGCCGTCCAGATCGTTGAACGGAGATACGTAGAACTCTTTGGACGTGCGAACCCCGCCACGTTCGTCGGTTTCGAGCAGGTAGCAGTGCCGTTCGCCGTAGGTGTTGTGAACCTCGGCAACGACGCACCGCTGACTGCCGTCGTCGTTCAGACACCAGAACACACTCAGCGGGTTGAACACATGGCCGAACACACGCGCGTTCGTAAGCATGAGGATGCGACCGCCGGCGAACTCCAGTCCGTTGGTTGTCAGAAAAGTCTCGACGTTGGCACGAATCGATCGAGCGGGGTCGCCGAGGTGATCCCCGGCGTCGAACTTCGCCAAGGGCCGCAAAGCCTTCGGGAGCTCGGGCAAATCGTCGACGTCGACGAGCCAACTGTAGCTTCGGTACTCGAACTCGTTGTGCAACGGCTCCGTTCGTACGTGCCGAATGCTCGTATGAACGATGGACGGCGTGATGGGTGCGGTCACGGCCACCGACCTCCGACGCGTTCGGCGGCGCGCAGGCCAGAGAGTGCACCGTCCTCGTGGAAGCCCCATCCGTGGTACGCACCGGCAAACGCGAGCACGTCCGAGTCCAACTCGGGAAGCCGCGCTTGAGCGGCGACGGAGGTGGGTGTGTACTGCGGATGCTCGTAGGTCATCTGATCGATCACCGAGTCCGGGGCCACCATTTCGTCTCCCCCCAACGTCACCAGGTAGCGCCGGCCGGTCTCCGGCAGCCGCTGCAACCTCGTCATGTCGTAGCTGACCAGAACGTGATCCGGCTTCGCGTTGCATTCAGGGATGTAGTAGTTCCACGACGCGCGCGCATTGGTGTTGCCGGGCAGCACATTTTCGTCCGTGTGAAGTTGGGTGTGGTTGACGGAGTACGGCATTGCACCGAGGACCTGGGATTCGACAGGCGTCGGATCCGCCAAAATCTTCAGCGCTTGCTGCGGATGCGTTGCGACCACGGCTGCGTCGAAGGTCTGGATCTGGTCGTCGCCGTCACGAATGTCGACGCGATCGTCGAACCGGTGGACGGCGCGAACCGGCGTGTTCAGGCGGATATCCCCGATACTTTTGGCGACGAGACGAACGTATTCGCCCGATCCACCGGTGACTGTTCGCCAGGTGGGCGATCCAGTGACGCTCAGCATTCCGTGGTGATCGAGGAACGAGAACAGGTACCGCGCGGGATATTTCAGGGCCGAGCCGGGATCACACGACCAGACTGCCGACACGAGCGGAGTCATGAAGTGAGCGGTGAAGTAGTCGGAGAACCGGCCGCTGCGCAGAAACACTCCCAGCGTCTGGTCAGGTGCCGACGGATCCGTGTTGTCGAGCAATGCGCGGGCACGGCGGTGGAAGCGCTTGACCTCCATCAACATCGACAGAAAACTGCCGTTCACCAGCAGCCCCGGCGTCGGGAGAACGCCGCGCAACCCTTGGCCTCCCGAGTACTCGAGCCCGCACCCCCCACACCTGACCGACATGCTCATATCGGATTCCTGCGTAGGCACATCTAGTTCTGCGAACAATCGCAACAATGTCGGATAGGTGCGATCGTTGTGGACGATGAACCCCGTGTCGATGGCGAGGCTTCGCCCTTCCGGGTCGGTCACCGAATGGGTGTCCGCGTGCCCGCCGAGCCGTGAATCCGCTTCGTAGAGGGTGACGTCACTGTCCTTACTGAGCACCCACGCCGCTGTCAGACCTGCGACACCACTACCGACGACGGCCACCTTGCGCTTGTCGGAACTCATCGTCGTTCTCCCATCTTTGTTGCGGCTACCCCGCGATTCATTCCTGCGATTGCATCCGCGACGAGGCGATGCCAAGTCGCCGCCCGACGGAGCATGAAGTGGCCTGCGCCGTCGATGCCGATCCATTCAGCGCTCTTACCCGACGCCTGCAGTTCGTCGACCTTTCGCCGCGACACCTCCGGATCGGTCCAGGAGTCAGCCGTGCCGTGAAGGACTGACAGTGGTGTGTCCGAACGCAGATTCACCGACGTTCCATCGGGCCACCACGGCGCCAGCGCGACCACACCGACCACCGCCGGATCGCCACATAGTTCGGCGGCGACCCGTCCGCCCATCGAGTGCCCCAGCAGGATCACCTGAGCTTGTGAATTACGTTTCGTTATCGCGTCGAGTGCGGCGCGGGCGTCGGCGACCGGACTGCGCTCGGCACCGTTCCAACCTCGAACTCGATAGCGAGCCTGCACCGCTTTGACACCGGAGAGGCGAAGCTGAGCGGTGAACGGGCACATCCGAAGGTTGGACAGATGCCAGGCGCGAGCCGGGCGATGGCTCGATACCTTTCCTCCAGGCAGCACTAGCACCACCAGGTGCTGGTCACCGTCCTGCTGTTGCCGTCGGTTGGGCGTCATACACGGCATTCGGAGCCGAAAACCATTTGGATGGGGTTCGTAGAATTTCTTTTGTGAATCGTGAAGCACTCGTCGGCGATGTCCTCGACGCCATGGACGCCAACTTGGTATCCCATGCCTGCCACCTGCATGAACACTTGCCGACGGGATCGGTCACGGTCTCTGCAGATGTTGTCGTCGCAGACAGCGGCCTCACCGACGACACTTTCAACATCATCGCTGGTGCGCGCTTCGCTGTACCTGCTGCTGAAGGCCCGGAAGAAGACCGACGACTACTCGACGTACTCGCGTGGCTTCGAGCAACCGGTCGTCCGTTCTCCTGGTGGACAGGTCCGCGCGACAAGCCCTCTGACCTCGGCGCTCGCTTGTCAGCCGTCGGCTGCGTGCGCTCCGAGGAAGAAAGAGCGATGACGGCAGACTTGAACGTCGTCCCACGCCCAACGCCTGTCTCAGAACTGTGCGTTCAGCGAGTGACGACTCGTTCGCAGCTCGCCGACTACGCCGCCGTGATGGCCGCCAATTGGTCGCCGCCCTCAACCGCAGTAATACGTTTCTTCGAAGACACCGCCGATGACATCCTCGATGAGCGCTCGCGGAGTTCGTTTGTCGTGGGATACGCGAACTCCCAGTCTGTCGCCGGAGCCGAGGTCCATTTTGCCGCCGACGTCGCCGGACTGTATGGGGTCGTCACACTCGAAACGGCGCGCCGACGCGGATTCGGCTCGGCGGTCACCCTTGCCGCACTCGACATCGCCCGCGAGCGAGGTGCCCGAACCGCTGTACTTCAGGCGTCCAGCGACGGCGCACAGCTCTATCGAAACGTCGGCTTCGAGGATGTCGGTACCTACGCCGAGTACTCGATCGGCAGCGGTTAGACGTCCCCGCGGGGACGCTTTCCGTCCTCATCCACGGATGTGTGTCGGTACTGGCATCTATCATCGAACGTACATTCGAAACATTGTCGGACACGCGCCGGGGGCAACGATGAACGCAGAACTGACCGATACCGCAGAACTGACCGATACCGCAGCACTGATCAATGAAGAAACGCAGGGTTCCACCCGAAGCGACGTAGAGCAACTCGGCTCCGAAATCTGCGCTCTCGCCGGCCAGATCGCGGCGGCCACGGCTCGATTCCTCACCCTCCTGTCGAAGTTCGACGAAGACCGCGGCTGGGCCGGCCCTGGACTGCATTCATGCGCCCACTGGCTGTCGTGGAAATGTGGAATGAGCCTGCACACCGGCAGGGAATATGTTCGCGTCGCCAAAGCGCTCCGCCCTTTGCCCGAGATGCGGAAGGCCTTCGAGCAAGGCCGGCTGTCCTACTCGAAGGTTCGCGCACTCACCCGGGTCACCACGCCGTCAAACGAACAGCAGATGGTTCGGTTCGGATGCGAGGCGCCCGCAGCCCAGATCGATCGTCTCGCCGCAGGTCTGCGTAATGCAACCGACAATGAATCTGGCAAAAGCAAAGCGCCCGAACATCTTCAGGTCCGCTGGCATTGGGACTCGGATACGGGCGAGTTTGTCATCAAAGGACGCCTGCCCGCGCAGGACGGCGCCCGAATCCTCGCAGCATTGGCGGCGGCGGAACGTGAACGCACCCGAACCGCTGCCATCCGCCCTGTCGACGAGAAGGCCACAAAGAACCCGGCCGGAAATATCGGACCAGGACTCGTCGCGATGGCAGAGCTCGCCACCGCCGCAGTCACAGACCGCACGTCCAAGGCCGCCGCGAACGAAGTTGTGTTCTTCCACGAAGCGAACACCGTCCGTGTACCGAGTGGACCCGCGCTCCCCCAAAGTGCCGCCGAGGAAGTGCTCTGCAACGCGAAATTTCGCCTGGGAACGACAAAGGAGGGATGCGTTTTGAATCTGGGCCGAAGGACCCGCGTCGTCAGCGCCAAACAAATGCTGGCATTGAATTACCGCGACGGATGTTGCCGCACACCGGGTTGCGGGCGGACTCGCTTCTTACACGCACATCACGTGAAATTCTGGGGACGCGGCGGAAATACGGACTTGGACAATCTGATCATGCTGTGCGGCACCTGCCACCGCGCGCTGCATGACGGCCAGTTCACGATCACTGCTCTCGGCGAGCAGAAGTTCGAGTTCCTTTACGCCAATGGTGACGTCATCGACCCAGCACCACCGACCGAGGGATTCGCTGATGGCCTACTGCGCGGAGACATACCCGACGACGCGATCATCCCAAGATGGGACGGCGAGCCCCTTCACCTCGATCACGCGGTCAGCGTCATCCTCGACGGTTGGGCTGCCTGAGGAAACATTGGTCTAGTCCAATCTGAATCTACCGTGAACAACAGGACAACCCTCACATCCAGGTAGTGCAATTGGTCTAGTCCTATCGCAAGATGCTTAGCGTGACCAAGAAAATCGCACGCACCTCAGCCGCTATCACACTCCTCCTCGCCGGCGCTGTTGCTGCCGGAACTGCAACTGCTGCAGCAATTCCCGGATCGTCCGACCTCAATCCGTCGGCCGCCGAGAAGACAGTTGTCATCGGCCTCGACGGCACTATGCTCAGCCACATCAAGACCGCCGACGCTCCCCGTCTCCAGAAGCTGATCGCCGATGGAACCAGCGGAGAATCTTCCATCCTCGGCCACACCACCATCTCCGGACCGTCGTGGTCGACCATCCTGACCGGAGTCTGGGATACCAAGCACGGAGTCAAGGACAACACGTACGCGGGCGCCCGCTTCGACCTCTACCCGAGCGTCTTCACCCGACTGGAAACAGCAAAGCCCTCCCTCCTCACCGAATCGATCTCCACCTGGGGCGGCATCGACAACATCGCCTCCAGTGGGACACCGAAAGCCGACGTTGTCGTCACCACGGCCGATGCAGGTTCCGGAGCGGCCACCGACGCTGCGACGGCAGACGCCGTCGCCCGCGACATCACAGACAAGGGACCTGACCTGATCTTCACCCAACTCGATCAGGTGGACGGCGCGGGACATAGCGGCGGCACCAACGGCGCTGCGTACGAAGAGTCGATCGCCTCGGTCGATGCTCAGGTGGGCAAGATTGTCGATGCCGTCGATCAGCGCGCAGCAAAGACCGGCGAGAAGTGGACTGTACTGGTCACTGCGGATCACGGGCACAAGCCCGCCGGTGGGCACGGCGGTCAGACACCCGCGGAAGCAACGACATTCGTCATAGCACGCGGCGCGGGATACGCGGCCGGTAAGAACACAGACTCGTACACGATCGCTGACATCACCCCGACAATCCTCCAGAGCCTGGGCGTTGCATTGCCTGCCGATCTGGACGGCAAGCCGCTGGCCAAGGAAGCTCCCGGCTTCGTCGGCTCGGTCGACCTGGGATTCTTCGGCTCCTGATCGCAAGAAGGCCCGGGCCACACAGCAGAGGGCCGCAGCAAGACAGCAGCAAAAAGGCAGCAAAAAGGGCCGGGCCGGAGAGCGTGTGCTCTCCGGCCCGACCTGTTGTGGAGCTGCCGGGAATTGAACCCGGGTCCTACGTTGAATCGCTAGGGCTTCTCCGTGTGCAGTTCGCTAAGTCTCTACTTGGATCTCCCAGTCTCGCGAACAAGCCAGGATGACGATCCCAGTCACTGTTTGATGTCCCATCCGACTCCGTGACCGAGCCGAACAGTAAAGCCCTCTAGCTGATGCCAGGAACCGGGTCGAGGGCAACCCCGGGCTGACAGACACGCTTCGCTACTTAGGCAGCGAGAGCGTAGTCGCGCTGATTGGAATCGGCGCTTATAGGTTTGCAGCGACGCTTACGGTGGTCTCTTGCCTGCACCGACACGCTTCCCCTAACTCAACACACGCAGTCGAAACCGTTCAGCCCCGTGTGTGCCCCGCGTCTTTCGTGGGGCTATTCACTATAACGCGCCGAAGTTCGGAAGTCATACCAATTAATCGGCGGCACTTTCCGTGTCCTTCGGCCCAGCCGTTTCCTGCACTGCACCCGCTTCCTGCACTGCACCCGTTTCCTGCACTGCAGCCATCTCACGCTCGGCGGCACCGGTGATGTTGGTGATCATCCCCTGGAAGACAACTCCGTGGAAAGGAAGGATCGAATACCAGTACGCCCGTCCTGCGAGCCCGCGAGGGAAGAAGACCGCGCGTTGATCGAGGTGGGAACCCACCGGCCGTCCGTCGGCACCGACTGGGCCTTCTGATACCCGCAACTCCAACCATGCTCCGCCCGGGACCTTCATCTCGGCGCGCAATCGGAGCAACTTGCCTCGATCGATTTCTTCGACCCTCCAAAAGTCCAGGGCTTCGCCCGTGTTGAGCCGGCGTGGATCCCGCCTGCCCCGGCGCAGTCCGACACCACCGACCGCGCGGTCCATCCACCCCCGAATGGCCCACGCCAAAGGGAATGAATACCAACCGTTCTCGCCGCCGATCGACTCGACCACCGACCAGAGGGTTTTCGGATCCGCCGCGCAGTCACGTTCGCGATGATCGACGTAGACCGCTTCGCCGGCCCAATCCGGGTCGGATGGAAGAGGATCGGATGGAGCGCCCGCGATCGTTGCACCGGACCACGCCGTCTCCACCTCACCGGTGTCGATCTTTCGAAGTGCCAGTCGCACCGCTTCTCGATACGGCGTGAGGCCCTCGGCGGGAGGCGGGATGAAGCTGTCGATGTCGTGATTGTGCATCACCGCGTCGTTCTGCAGGGATTCGATCAGGGGCATCGCCAAACCTCGTGGGATCGGCGTGACCAATCCCACCCAGTGACCTGCCAGACGCGGGGTGAGGACTGGCAGGACGAGGATGCGTCGGCGTACCAATCCAGCGACGTCGGCGTAGGTGTTCATCATTTCGCCGTACTGCATGACATCCGGCCCACCGATGTCGAAGGCGCGGTTGACCTCCGGCGTCGTCGCCGCGGCTGCGATCAAATAGTGGAGTACGTCACGCACCGCGATCGGCTGAATGTTGTTGTGCACCCACTTGGGTGTGGTCATCACCGGAAGCCGATTGGTCAAGTGGCGCACCATTTCGAAGGACGCCGAACCCGATCCGATCACCACTCCAGCTTGGAACACAACCGTCGGAACCTCGGACTCGAGCAGGATCCGACCGACTTCGAGCCGGGACTGCAAGTGAGTCGACAACTCTCGGTCGGAGGGATGAAGCCCGCCCAGGTAGACGATCCGTCGCACCCCCGCATCGCGGGCAGCGGCGGCGACGTTCTCCGCGCTTCGCTTGTCGATATCCGAGAACGACCCTCCCCCACCCATGGCGTGAACGAGGTAGTAGACCACGTCGATATCATCGAAAACACCTGAGAGGGTGGCACTGTCGGTCAGATCCCCGCGCTTGATCTCCACGGAATCGTGCCAGGGAACATCGCGTAGTTTCTCCGGGCTGCGCACTACCACTCGAACTCGATGACCCTCTTCGACCAGGCGAGGGGCAAGACGTCCGCCGATGTATCCGGTCGCACCCGTGATCAACACTCTCACTGCGTCCATCACCCCACGCTACGCACAATTCAACTGCGAAGCGCGAGTGCAACCCCGAGGTCGTCGTTGGTCAACATCATGTTGATCCCCGCTCCGGCCTTCGCCCCGGCGGCTGCGGCCATGATGACCTGGGCACCCGGGTCCACGACATTGCCCGCAGCGAACACGCCGGGCACGCTTGTGGCCCCCATCATGTCGACTGTGACGAAATCGCCCATCATCGTCTCGGCGCGCTGCGCACCGAATGCGCGCAAGATCGCATCGTTGGGGTCCATCGTGAGGGCGCCACCGACAAAGACCGCCGAACGCGCGACCACACTGCCGTCGGCCAACCGCACGCCCACCAACCGATCATCCTCGACGACGGGACCGGCAACCTCACCCTCGACGATCGAAATACCGCGAGCCGCAAGCTTTTCCCGATCTTCGGAACTCAGTTCGGTGATGCGATGAAGGAAGAGAACCACGTCATCGGACCACTGGCGAACCATGAGCGCCTGGTGCATCGCAAATTCCGCGCTCTTGGCGATCACGCCGAGCGGCTGATCACGCACGCCGTACCCGTGGCAGTACGGGCAGTGCAACACATCGCGTCCCCAACGCTCGCCGAAGACTTCGAGTTCTACCGTTAGGCGGTCCGTCAGACCCGTCGAAACAAGCACCTTGCGCACCTGAATCTTGATGCCGTCAGCCAGTTCTACCGAGAATTTCTCGCCGTCCCGTGTCACGGAGACAACGGTGCCGTCATGGAACTCGCCGCCGAATTTGCGGACCTCACCTCGGCCGATGGTCAACAATTCTGCCGGGTTCATGCCGTCACGGGAGAGGAATCCGTTCATGTGGTCGGCGGCCGCGTTCCGTGGCGATCCGTTGTCGAAGACGATCACGGATCTGCGTGCCTGACCGAGAATGAGTGCGGCGTTGAGGCCTGCCGCACCGGCTCCGATTACTGCTACGTCGAATGAGTTCTGCGTCATGAATCCAGAATGACAAGAGAACGCAGTCTTGACAAACGCTGTTGCCACTTTGGCAAAATGAGTGCATGACCGAAACATCGTTCGAAGCCGTACTAGCCGGCATCGGCCCTCGCCTACGTGCGTTGCGCCAACAGTCCGACATGACCCTGGCCGATTTGTCGGAGACCACCGACATCAGCGTCAGCACACTGTCGAGACTCGAATCCGGTACTCGCCGAGCCAACTTGGAGCTTCTGCTGCCGATTGCCAAGGCACACGGCGTCCCCTTGGACGACCTCGTGAACAGCAAGATCAAAGATCCGCGCGTGCGCGAAGAACCTCGGACGGTCGGATGTATGACGGTCATTCCGTTGACGAGTCAACCCGGCAATCTGCAGGCCTACAAGATGATCATCTCGCCCACCGACGACGATCGCGAACCGGGATCCCACGAGGGCTACGAGTGGGTCTACGTTCTGTCCGGGCGCATCCGACTCCAACTCGGCGACCGGGATTTCATCATGGGGGCAGGCGAGGCCGCCGAGTTCGACACGCACATCCCGCACCGCATCAGTGCTGCCGACGGCCGGCCGGCCGAGGCGATCAGCCTCTTCGGAAAACAGGGCGAGCGGGTTCACCTACGCGCAGCGCCGGCCGACAGACGCGGCTGAGGAAAATTCTCCGAGAAGCGAGGACATCTACAAGCGGGTGACTCGGTGGAGCGGGTGCACATCGTTGAGAGATGACTGAGAATCCGGCCAAACCAATTCCACCTGTTGTACCGCGCCGCCTGTCTCCGCGCGAGATAGCTAGCCCGATGAATCATCATGACCGAGAAGAGGAATCCCGATGAGTGGAAAAACCACTTCCTACTGCGGTCCGGGCTCGTGCACGATTTGAATCGCTCCGATGAAGTGGTTCGGCGGACCCACCTTGTCGATGTATGGAATGTAGATGTTCGTTCGTCCCACAGGGCCTGCCGACCGCTCAGAGCTCTTGCAGGGTAATTGATCTTGCGTCCAATCATTCGTCGAGTTCGCGGGGCGACGAATTCACGTATGTGGCGAAAACAAGGGGAATGACATGGAATTACGACAACTCGCGCGCGATCTTCAAGTCTCGCGTATTGGCTTAGGGTGTAACAACTTTGGTACCCGACTGGACCCTGAGGGGAGTACGGAGGTCGTCCGTACCGCCCTCGATGAGGGCGTCACCCACTTTGACACAGCGACGATGTACGGAAACGGACGCTCGGAGGAAATCCTCGGCAAGGCGCTCGCAGGTCAACGAGACCAGGTGGTAATCGCCACCAAAGCGATTCCACGCCCGCGTGAGGTCGATTACAAGCCCGGAGTACTCGCACGAAGCATCGAGGATAGCTGTGAGGCAAGCTTGCGGCGACTCAGCACCGACCGAATCGACTTGTACTACCAGCATGTCCCTGACCCCGATGCTCCACTGGAGGAGGCCATCGAGGCGTTGAATGGGCTGGTAGCCAAAGGGAAAGCCCGCCACGTAGCTTGCTCGAACTACTCCGCGGATCAGATGAGGCAGGCCGAGGGCATCGCCACCGGTACTGGCGCATTGCATTTATTGGCGAACCAGGTCGAATGGAATTTGCTCAACCGCGCGATCGAGGCAGACATTGTTCCCGCCGCACACGAGGTCGGAATGTCAATCATCCCTTTCTTTCCGCTTGCTTCCGGAATGCTCACCGGTAAGTACACGATGCGACGGCCGTTTCCGACCGGCAGCCGACTAGCCAGTGCGCCGTACTTCGCCACACTGGCGACGGAAGAGAACTTCGAGTACGTGGAGAAACTGTCAGCGTTCGCACAAGCGTACGGACACTCGATACTCGAACTCGCCATAGCGTGGCTGTGCGCGCAGGAGAGCGTTCCCTCTGTGATCATCGGTGCGATGAACCCCGAACAAGTGCGATCAAATGTTGCCGCCGCGGAGTGGAAGCTCGACGACGACGTTCTTGCGGCGCTGCCTTCGCGCCCCTGAAAGTCTGCGGTTCAACTCCTTTTGCTGATTTGACTACTGAGCAGCCAGATAGAAAACAAACGGCCCGCGCACTGGTAGCTCGCTTTCGCAGTCCAATGTTGGACTTCCAACCTGTAAGCCGCGTCGACCGTATTCGTTCCGCCGGCAGTCGCAACGACAGGACCAGCACATCACCTCCGAGTGTGTGTGAGTGACGAAGAGAAGTGGCCATCGATGACCTACCAGGCTGTGCAGCCAATCGAGGGCACTGCCCTCTGCTGGGGATGCATCCCACACGCTGATTTGATACAGCTCGCCGAGTTGGCCCGTAGGGGCGGCTTTCCAGAGATCACTGTTCATCCCTCGCAATATTCGATTGTGAAGAGTGCCGACTCCCGAGTGCGGGAGCGCCTGGACGGTCTAGGTGTGACTGTTGGCGTGATCGATGCGCTCATGACCTATCTACCCGGCTCTGCTCGACTGGATGAGGTACCTCCACACTGGCGCAAGCTCATGGTAGATCTCGACGAGTGTCTCGAAGCCGCTGAGGCGCTTCACGCTCGCACTCTCAACGTCGCCCATTTCTTGGGTGATCCGACAGTGAAGAGAAACGCGCTGGCGTCGGCGGTGCGACAAGTCGCCGACCGCGCAGCCGAGGTCGGAGTTCGTGTCAGTCTGGAGTTCATCCCCGGCACAGGAATACCGGATCTCGGTGCGGCGTTGGACATCGTCCGGCGAGCCGACCACCCCGGCGTTGGAATCCTGTTCGATACTTGGCACTTTCTGCGCTCGGGTGGTACGCCGACCCAGCTTGCAGAGGTTACCCATGGTCAGGTATTCGAAGTGCAGATCAGCGATCGCGTCCAGCCTGACCGCCACGATCCCTATGTACCGATGACCGGCCGCCTGGCTCCTGGCGAGGGAACGGCGCCGATCGCGGAGATTGTGCGGTCGTTGGGGGTCGTGGCTCCCGACGTCGTGTTGGGAGTCGAGGTGTTCACCGCTGATATCGGAGATCCGGAGGAAACCGTGGCCCACCTTTCCGCGGCCACTCGGATGTTCCTGCGGAGTACTGAATTTGGTTCGCCCGCGGGCATTGTCGAGCCGTCATGAGCTATCCCGAGGCCCTGAGTTTGGTGCGATACCAAACTCGCACCGCCGCCGCGTTTCCAATTTGGACACTCCGCCAATCGGAGACCAGTTCAAACCACGCGGGACTCTTTTGACAGGATGGTGGCGGATCGGGGTATCCGGCGTGCAAGTAGCCCAGGTACTCGTCGAGGAATGAAACAGCGCGTTCCTACGATGGGCGTACGGGTCACAGCCGCTGAAAAGGAACTACGCCCCAGCGACGGCAATCATGCCGACTGCCGCCAGCGCCAACAGCATTCCCGCTTGTTGCACGCGGCTTACCCGCTCGCCCAGCATCACCATGGCGAGCAGAACCGTCGCAGCCGGATACAGCGAACCGATCACGCTGACCAGTGAGAGCATTCCGCCTTGGAAGGCGTAGATCATCGTCCCGTTCGCGACGACGTCGAGGACGCTGACGTACACCGCGAGCTTGAGTGGCTCGCGTCGTGGGAGAACGAAGTGACCGGCCGCCAGCGCGACCAACCACACCACGACGGTCGCGGCACCTCGAGATACGGCCAACGCCCACAGCCCGCTGCCCTCGCCGATCTGGTGAAGTGCGATGAACGAGAGTGCAAATGCGCCACCGCTTCCGACGGTCAGAAGAGCCACTTGTCTGGTGAAGCGGAGGGTGATTCCGCCGGCAACCTCACCCGCGGTGTCGTCAGGCGACTCGCGGCTGACCAGGACGACGGCGACCAGCGCGACGGCAATACCCAGGTACGCGATCAACCCCGGCCGCTCACCGAAAGCGAAGCCGACGAGCACCGGAATACCCGCCACCAGAACAGCTGTCAGCGGCGAGACCACCGACATGGGGCCGGTTGCCAGCGCGAGATAGAACCACCAGACCGCCAGACCACTCGTGACGCCCGCGATCGCACCCCAGATCAGACCGTTCGGCGTCAGCGTCCCGGATACGAAAGGTGCTGCGATCAGAACGATGACGAGCGAGAGTGGATACGAGACGATCACCACACGCAGTGCGGCAACTCGTCGTGACGCAACTCCCCCGACGAAGTCGCTGACTCCGTAGGCAACTGCCGCCACGAGGGCAAGCAGGATGGAGGTCAGCGCATGCCCTTGATACGACGACCGAGCTCGCGGGTCACCTCGCGCTCGGCGGTGCGCTTGGCCATGTCCTGGCGCTTGTCGTAGTCCTGCTTACCCTTTGCCAGTGCGAGTTCGACCTTGACCTTGCCGTCGTTGAAGTACATCGACAGCGGGACCAGCGTCTGGTTTCCCTCGCGGGTCTTGCCGACGAGGTGCTCGATCTCACGCTTGTGCAGCAGGAGCTTTCGGGTACGCCGTGGCGAATGGTTGTTCCACGTGCCTTGCGTGTACTCCGGAATGTGCAACGAGCGCAACCACACTTCGCCGTTGTCCACCGTGGCGAACGCGTCGACGAGCGACGCCTTGCCTTCACGCAGACTCTTGACCTCGGTCCCGACGAGAGCGATGCCGGCCTCGTAGGTGTCGATGATCGTGTAGTTGTGGCGTGCTTTGCGATTGGTCGCAATGACCTTGCGGCCCTTTTCCTTCACTGTCCGGGCCTCTCAGTCCGCTGTCTTGCTGTCGAATGGTTCTTGCTGTTCCAGCATAGAAGCTCGTGCAAACCGATTATTCGCGGACGTACAGACGCAGCGTCACGTACGCCGTCACCGCGGCCATTCCGACACCGGCAAGTACGAGGATCGGCGAGACGAACAGCACGTCACTGTTGGATATCCGCGCCACGATGTTCGCTTCGTAGACGTCGGACAGGACCCCGTCGATGAAGACGTTCTTCGCCGTGAACAGTCCGGCAATGGCGAGCACCGCACCGATCAAGGCCGCCACGACGGCTTCGAGGAGGAACGGAAGCTGGGTGTACCAACGCGTCGCGCCGACCAACCGCATGATGTTGACCTCGGTACGACGCGTGAACGCGGCGATCTGGACCATGTTGGCGATGAGCAGGATGGCCGCTATCGCCTGGACGATCGCGATCGCGAACGCTGCGTTGCGCACTCCACCGAGCACGCTGAACAGTCGGTCCACCAACTCGCGCTGATTGAGCACACTCTCGACGCCGGGCCTCGAACCGAAGGTGTCGTTGATGACGCCGAACCGCTCCGGGTCACTGAGCTTGACCTTGAACGACGCCGGGAAGCTGTCCGGGCTCACCAGGGCTGCCAGTTCGGGCTGGTCCTTGAACACGCGCTCGGTGGCGTCCTTCACGGCGTCTTCGCGGTTGAGGTACTGAACCGCGACGACGGACGGAGTCTGCTCGAGTTCCTTGCGCAACGAACTGCAGATCTCCTGCTCGCAACCGGGATCGGCCGAAGAGATGTCGTCGGTCAGGAAGATCTGCACCTCGACTCGTTCGAGGAAGATCTGCTGGGTCTTGCCTGCCATCTGCACGACCAGCAGACCACCGCCGAAGAGTCCGAGGGAGATCGCCGTCGTCAAGATCATGGCGATGGTCATCGTGATGTTGCGGCGTAGGCCGGTCAGGACTTCGCTGAAAATAAAGCTGGCGCGCATCGGGGAATCCGATTCCTTTTCGAGAGGCCGGTTGTTTCACGACAACCGGTGGGCGTACGGGACGTGTGGTCGTAGTCGGCGCTACCTGCCGACGCCGTACACACCCCGCGCTTCGTCTCTGGTCACCTTGCCGAGATCGAGTTCGATGACGCGTCGACGCATGGAGTCGACGATGTGGTGATCGTGGGTCGCCATCACGACGGTGGTGCCGGTGCGGTTGATCCGCTCGAGCAGCAGCATGATGTCCTGGCTCGTTTCGGGGTCCAGGTTGCCGGTGGGCTCGTCGGCGAGCAGCACGAGAGGGCGGTTCACGAATGCGCGGGCGATGGCGACGCGCTGCTGCTCACCGCCGGAAAGTTCGGTGGGCAGTCGATCGGCTTTGCCGGCCAGACCGACCATGTCGAGAACCTCGGGCACAGTGCGCGCGATGACGTTGCGGGGCTTGCCGATGACTTCCAACGCAAAGGCCACGTTCTCGGAGACCGTCTTCTGCTGAAGCAAGCGGAAGTCCTGGAACACACAGCCCATGCTCTGGCGAAGCTTCGGCACGCGGCGGGCCGCCAACTTGTTGACGTGGAAATCCGCGACCTCGATGTCGCCGGACGTG
Source organism: Rhodococcus sp. MEB032 (assembly GCF_030208925.1). Taxonomy (NCBI): domain Bacteria; kingdom Bacillati; phylum Actinomycetota; class Actinomycetes; order Mycobacteriales; family Nocardiaceae; genus Rhodococcus; species Rhodococcus sp. MEB032. Next base: position 409,146 of record NZ_JARVSY010000007.1, on the reverse strand, counting down.
GGCGACTCCATCTTGAGCAGCAACCGCATGAACGTCGATTTGCCGGAGCCGGAGGGGCCGATGAGGAAGACGAACTCCCCCTTCTCCACCTCCACACTGACCTTGTCGAGCGCCGGCCTGGTGGAGGCCTTGTAGGACTTCGACACATTCTTCATGCTGATCACAACTAGCCAGTCTAGCCGTTATCTAACGGTGACCTTGGCGCCACGCGCGAGCACCCTCGTCCTTATCCGGTACCGGTGGTCGCGGGTGACTGCGGCACAGACGTCGGTGCCTGCATCGCCGCGCCAGGTTGGGGAACGGTCGTCGTCGCCGGAGTGGTCGGCACCGTGGTCGCGGACTGTTCGGCGTTGCCCGGCGCAGGCGCGGGACCCGAAGTCGGAGTCGGAGAACCTGAGCTGCCCGTGCTCGATTCCGGAGACTGGGTCTCGGACGTAGTCGTCGGCTCGGTCGAGGACGGCACGGGGGTCGTCGTCGACGGTTTGACCGAGGGCGCGACGTAAGGCTCGGTCTGCGACGTGTCCACGCTGGGCGGTGGTGTCACTGCGGTCGGGTCCTCAGGATTGAGATACGTATGCAACAGATACGTCAATATCCACGCCACGATGAGAATGAAGGTAGAGGTTCGCATCCGGCCGCCGAAAATCCGGGACGGGAGCCAGTCCAGGTGAAACAGTCGGTCGAGTCCGCGGCGCGGTTCCTGATCGGTCATTCGCTCGCCTCCTCGGTCCGTACGGTGTGCAGATCCGGTGACACCGTGATCCCCTGACGTCGCAGTGCTGCGGCGACGCGGACGCGAAGAGCGCGTCCGACCTGGAACTGTTTGCCAGGGAGTGTGCGCGCGACCATCCGCACGTTGACCTGATCGACCTCCAGGCTTTCGACGCCCATGACCGTGGGCTCGTCGAGCAGCAGTTTCTTGAGTCCGCGGTCGGCCATCGCGTCGACTCCGACCTGGCGAAGCACCTCGTTGACCCGGGTGAGATCGGCGGTCGCCGGAACCGGAACGTCGATGACGGCGCGTGCCCAATCCTTGGACAGGTTGGTCGCTTTCACGATCTGCCCGTTGGGAACGGTGATGACCTCGCCGTCGGAGTTCCGCATTCGCGTCACGCGCAGGGTCACGTCCTCGATGACACCCTCGGCGTCGTCGGAGGAGCCGGTGATCGCAAGTCGCACGGTGTCACCGAAGCCGTACTGACGTTCGGTGATGATGAAGAAACCGGCAAGAATGTCCTGCACGACGCGCTGTGCACCGAAACCGAGCGCCGCACCGAGAACGGTCGCCGGCGCGACGAGACTTCCGATCGGCAGGTTCAGTTGGTCGAGAACCTTCAGCGTCGCGATCACGTAGATGAACGTGATGACCACCCAGGTGATGACCTGCGCGACCGAGTGACGATGCTTGGTCGCCTCGGAACGAACCAGCGCATCGCCCAACTGATAGTTGGAGTCGATCTGGTCGGTGACCTTGTTGCCTCCCCAACTGACCAACCGGGCGAGAATCATCGCCCCGAGCACGGTCATGAGGACGGACAAACCGGTGGTTTGAAGCCAATCGAGCAGGTTCTGCCCAGGTCGAAGTAAAGTCATCGTGCCTTTCGGTATCCGAACGCTATGCGGACTGGTTCTCGCTCATGCGCCAGCGGATGCCGGCCTCGAGGAACCCGTCGATGTCGCCGTCGAGCACTGCCGACGGGTTGTTGACCTCGTACTCGGTACGCAGGTCCTTGACCATCTGGTACGGATGCAGAACATAGGAGCGCATCTGGTTGCCCCACGAGCTGCCGCTGTCGCCCTTGAGCGCATCCATCTCGGCGCGCTCTTCCTGACGCTTGACCGCGAGCAGTTTTGCCTGCAGGACGCGCATCGCCGACACCTTGTTCTGGAGCTGCGACTTCTCGTTCTGACAGGTGACGACGATTCCCGTCGGGATGTGCGTGAGTCGAACGGCGGAGTCCGTCGTGTTGACCGACTGGCCGCCGGGACCGGACGAGCGGTAGACGTCGACGCGGATGTCGTTCTCGTTGATCTCGATGTGGTCGGTCGTCTCGACGACCGGCAGTACCTCGACCTCGGCGAACGACGTCTGACGGCGCCCCTGGTTGTCGAAGGGGCTGATGCGAACGAGCCGGTGGGTGCCCATCTCGACGGACAACGTGCCGTACGTGTACGGGCCTTTGATCGCGAACGTCGCGCTCTTGAGTCCGGCTTCTTCGGCGTACGACGTGTCGTAGACCTCGACGCCGTAGTCGTGCTTCTCCGCCCAGCGGATGTACATACGCATGAGCATCTCGGCCCAGTCTGCAGCGTCGATACCGCCGGCACCGGAGCGGATGTTGATGAGCGCGTCGCGCTCGTCGTACTCGCCCGAGAGCATGGTCTTGACTTCCATCGCCGCGATGTCGTCTCGCAGGCTCGCGCGCTCGGCGTCGGCGTCGGCCACCGCGTCGGGGCCTTCGTCTTCTGCCAGTTCGTAGAGGATCGGCATCTCGTCGAGTCGCTCGCGTAGTGCCACGATCCGGCGCAGCTCGGCCTGCGCGTGGGAGAGCTGGCTCGTGACCTGCTGGGCGTGTTCCTGGTCGTTCCACAGACCCGGGTCGGCTGCCTGGTGCTCGAGCTCGTCGATGCGTCGGCGCAGCTCCTCGACGTCCACAACCGATTCGCAGGTGCGAAGGGTGGTGTCGAGGGCGTTCAGGTCTGCAATTACGTCGGGATGCACGGTTCTCAAGGCTACCGGGTGCCGACCTCGGCCCTGCCGCCCGTCACGTATTGGGATCACCGGGACTGGAAGCCTTGCCAACGTCGCTCCGAGGGAACCTACTGGAACGATGACTGTCACCGACGAATACCTGCAGAACAACGCCGCCTACGCCGAGCAGTTCACCGGACCGCTCCCCCTCCCACCCAGCAAACACGTCGCCGTACTCGCCTGCATGGACGCCCGCATCGACGTCTATCGGGTGCTGGGAATCAAGGAAGGCGAATCGCACGTCATCCGCAATGCGGGTGGAGTCGTCACCGACGACGAGATCCGATCCCTGGCCATCAGCCAGCGTCTGCTGGGAACTACCGAGATCATCCTCATCCACCACACCGACTGCGGAATGCTGACGTTCACCGACGACGACTTCAAGCGATCCATCCAGGACGAGATCGGCATCAAACCAAATTGGGCTGCCGAATCGTTTCCCGACATCGACGAGGACGTCCGTCAGTCGTTGAAGCGCATCGAGAACAGTCCGTTCGTCACCGCGACGACCTCCCTACGCGGATTCGTCTTCGACGTCGCAACCGGAAAGCTGAACGAGGTCCTCCCCGATTGAGCCGGTAGGTTGTGTACCCGTGACCGATCGCGCATCCGACCTCGCACTCGCCCTCCGTATCGCCGACGAGGCTGACGCGATCACTCGCGCCCGCTTCGGCGCCCTCGACCTTCGAGTGGACGACAAGCCGGACCTCACCCCCGTCTCCGACGCCGATCTGGCTGTCGAGCGAGCAGTGCGCGCGACGCTCGGTGAGCATCGTCCTGCGGATTCCGTACTCGGCGAGGAATTCGGCGGCGACGCAGTCTTCGAGGGCAGACAGTGGGTGGTCGACCCCATCGACGGGACCAAGAACTTCGTCCGCAACGTACCGGTGTGGGCCACGCTGATCAGCTTGCTCGAGGACGGCGTCCCGGTCATCGGCGTCGTGAGCGCACCTGCACTGAATCGGCGATGGTGGGCTGCAACAGGTTTGGGTGCACATACTTCCTTCGGGGACAGTGATGCGCGGGCGATCCAGGTATCCGCCGTCGATCGCAGCGAGTCAGCGAGCCTGAGCTTCTCGAGCCTCTCGGGGTGGAAGGACCGCGGAATTCGCGATCAGTTCGTCGAACTCACCGACCACGTCTGGCGCGTGCGCGGTTACGGGGACTTCTTCTCCTACTGCCTCGTGGCCGAAGGCGCCGTCGACATTGCTGCCGAACCCGAGGTTTCCCTGTGGGATCTGGCAGCGCTCGACGTATTGGTCCGTGAGGCCGGCGGCGCGTTCACCGATCTGGACGGCGGCGCAGGTCCGCACGGCGGCAGCGCGGTCGCCACCAACGGACTGCTGCACGAAGACGTTCTGGCCCGCCTGCGGTAACACCCGAGTACCAGAACATCCCACCCGCCGCAAGGGTCCGAGGGAGGAATTCCGACAGGCCCGTCGGCAGGATTCGGCACGACATCTCGGCCCGTTGACTGGAAGTAGTTGATCACGCACTACTTCCAGGAGAACGATGAACCGGATTTCCAGGCGCACGATTCTGTTCGGTCTGGCCGCAGCGCCCCTCGGGCTCGCGGTGGGCTGCGGCGCCGACCCGGCAGCGAAGAGCGCCACGTTGGCGGTGGCCGGAACTTCGCGTCCGCTACCGATTCCGCCGCTTGCCGAATCCACCGTCGACGACGCCGGTGTTCGCCACTTCACACTTCGTGCCGGTGCCGGGACCACCGAGATCGTCGCGGGAAAACTCACCGACACTTGGGGTTTCAACGGATCCATTCTGGGGCCGACCGTCCGCGCCGAACGCGGAGAATCTGTCGCATTCACGATCGACAACACACTGGCAGAGCCCACGACCGTCCATTGGCACGGCATGCATCTGCCCGCCCGATACGACGGCGGCCCGCACCAGACCATCGAAGCCGGCGGACGCTGGGAACCGGCGTGGACGATCGGCCAGTCGGCGTCGACGCTCTGGTATCACCCACACCCGCACGGATCCACCGAACGGCACGTGCAGCGCGGTCTCGCCGGACTGTTCCTGATCGACGACGCCGACACGCGGGCGTTGGACATCCCCAAAACCTATGGTGTCGACGATGTTCCGCTGATCATCCAGGATCGTCGATTCCTCGCCGACGGCAGCTTCGACGAATCGGATCCGACCGACATAGGCCTGCTCGGCGACACGATCGTCACCAACGGCATCTCCGACGCCTACCTCGACGTCACCACCGGGGTCGTCCGGTTACGCATTCTGAACGGCTCTTCCGGCCGTCTCTACAACCTGGGGTTCCCCGACGACCGCACGTTCGATCTGATTGCCACCGACGGCGGACTGCTCGAATCACCTATTGCGATCAAGCGGATTCAGCTCAGCCCCGGCGAACGAGCCGAGATCGTGGTTCGCGTCGACCCCGGTGCGACGACCACACTGGTGTCGTTCCCGATCGAGGACGGCGGTGGCGTGAGTTCCTCCGACGCCGAGAACTTCGGCATGAACGACCGCTTCGACATCCTCGAACTGCGGGGCGTTGCCAGCCGCGCGTCACGGTCGACTCTCCCGGCGCAGTTGGCCGTACTGCCGCGTCTGGATCCGTCGAAGGCAAGCGTTTCCCGAACCTTCGATCTGCAGTGGTACATGATCAACGGGCAACGAATGGACATGAACCGCATCGACTTCGAGGCCGAGGTCGGCGCGACCGAGGTGTGGACGATCACCAACAAGGACAACTGGCCACACAATTTCCATGTCCACGACGTACAGTTCCAGATCCTCGACGTCGACGGTCGCACTCCTCCGCCGCACTTGCGCGGACTCAAGGACACTGTTTACACACCACCGGGCAGTAGGATTCGCGTCGCGCTGCAGTGGTCCGAGTACACCGATCCCACGTTCCCGTACATGTTCCACTGCCACCTGCTGATGCACGAGGACCAAGGGATGATGGGCCAATTCCTCGTCCTCGAACCGGGGCAGAAGGCGGCTCCGATGCAGATGGACATGCCGATGGACATGCCGATGCCTTCGTCTGGTTCGCACTCCGGTCACTGAAAGTTCTGCAAGTGGTACACGGCGAGGCGAACCCGATTGTCGCAACCGGTCTTCGACATCAGGTTCGCCACGTGCGTCTTCACCGTGGTCACACCGAGATGCAGCGTGTCCGCGATCTCCTGATTGCTCTTCCCTTCTGCCACCAGTGCGAGGACCTGCGATTCGCGATCGGTCAACGGAACCTTGTCCGTCACAGCAGTGTCTGCGATACCACCGATCACCGCTCGATCCACAACCCGGCGGAGAAGTTCCGGAGTGAACACCATCTCGCCCTCGGCGATCCGCCGAATGGCACCGAGCAACTCGGCGGGTTCGGTGTCCTTGACGAAGAATCCCGAAGCCCCCGCGGCGAGTGCGGGATACAGATGATCGTCGTCGTCGAAGGTGGTCAGCACGAGAATGCGCGCTCGACGACCGGCCTTGACGATCTGCTGGGTGGCGCCGATCCCGTCCAGCCCGGGCATTCTCAAATCCATCAGAATCACGTCGGGATCCAATTCTGCAGCGAGCGCTACCGCCTCGACGCCGTTCGACGCCTCACCGGCCACGGTCATGTCCTCGGCTGCCGCGCACAGCATCCGCAAACCGGCGCGCACAAGTCGCTGGTCGTCGACGATCAGCACGCTGATCACGAGACATCGCCCGAGACAACGAGTGGAATACTCACGTGCACTTCCCATTTCCCGTCACTGTTGGTGCCGGCGGTCATCTCGCCGCCGACCAACTCCGCACGCTCCTGCATTCCCACCAGGCCATGACCTGCACTCCGAGGCGATCCCTCGACGTGGTTGACAACCCTGACATGCACCCGGTTGTCTTCGCGACCGACCGAGACCGATACCAGCCCCTTCTTGTCGCCGTGCTTCATGACGTTGGTCAGTGATTCCTGAATCACCCGCAACAACGTCAGCCTCCCGATCGCGTCGAGATCGGCTGCGCCTGACTCGACATTCTCCTGGGCATCGAAGACTGCCTGCACCTCGAAACCCGCCGCACGCACACGATCTATCGCCGCCTCGATTTCCGCCTCGACGGCATCCGGCTCGACCAGAGCGACCTCACCGAGCGAAGGATCACGAAGTGCGACCAGGAGGCGACGGATATCGGCCAGCGCATCGGACGCAGTCCCACGCACATCCGCGAGGACCTCACGCACGGCCTCGTCCTGGGGCGCCAAGACATGTTGAGCCACGCCGATTCTCAGGACGATCGATGCCATGTGGTGCGCAACCAGGTCGTGCAGTTCGCGGGCGAGCGCACTGCGCTCCGCAGCGCGGGTCTGCGCAAGATTGTTCGCGGCCAATTCACGCTGCGAGCGTAGATACAGCCCGAGCAGTAGTGGCAACCCCACGTACGCAAGCACTTTCACAGCCGTCGTGACAGACCAGAACGCTTCGTGAGATTCGAACCAGATCCCCGCGAGCACCGAACCGCACCATCCTGCTGCCGATACGGCAACCATTTCTCTACGCTCGGCCCGCATCGTGACGTCGACGACGGCGACCGCCCCGAGATACGGAACAAGCTCGGACAGCCCCCAGGCGTCGGCGACGAACATCGGAACGGCGAGCGCCGAGATGACCAGGGACGCGAAGACCGGCCATCGACGGCCGACGGCGAAGGCGAGCGCCGACAGCATCGACAGAATCCAGTAGGTGAGGGGAACTCGATACTCCCCCGGATACGTGCTGGCGATCAACAGGCACGGGACCACCACCAACGGCGTGTAGCGCACGTACCGCTGTATCCGATCTGGCACCTCTGTCCGGTTCACCCCTCGAGCCTATGACGCGCATCATTTCGCGGTTTCTCGACAACAGACCTTACTGATGAGTAAGATAAGGATCGTCCAACGCCCCAACACCGAGAAACAGCTGGTGATCATGACCAAGCAAGACAGTGTTGCCCCCGACAGGAGCGCTCAGCGCAGCGAATCGGGCGCGCAGCGCGGCGGCGCCAAGGGTGCGCCCCGCGACACGTCCGCCGTCGGCCTGAACCCGATCAAACGCGACGCCATGGGCGCAGCCATGCGTGTGCTTACCAAGATCACCGGTTCGGAACTGGCCGAGAAGTTCAATCTGCGTCAGACCATCGATCGCGTGACCTACGAGGGCACCAAGACGGGCTTCAAAACCCTGGGTGCCGCCACTCGAGGATTCCAGAAGGTCTCGGGCAACGGCGCACCCAAGCGCCTGCCCGACAACCCGAGCAAGAACGCCGACTACTTCGATCTGACCCCCGACGACGACCAGAAGATGATCGTCGAGACCGTGCGCGAGTTCGCGGCCGAGATCCTGCGTCCCGCAGCGCACGACGCCGACGGCGCAGCGCAGGCACCCGCCGATCTCTCCAAGCGCGCAGCCGAGCTCGGCATCACGCTGATCAATGTTCCCGAAGAACTCGACGGAGCAGCTGCCGATCGCGGCGCAGTCACCAATTCTCTTGTTGCCGAGGCACTTGCGCACGGAGACATGGGGCTTGCACTTCCGATCCTCGCACCCAGCGGTGTTGCAGTCGCACTGACGCAGTGGGGCACCGACGCGCAGCAGAAGACCTACCTTCCGGCCTTCACCGGCGAGCAGGTCCCCGGCGCAGCAGTGGTGGTCAACGAACCACGCGCACTGTTCGATCCGTTCGCCCTGCAGACCAAGGCAGTTCGCTCCCCCAGCGGCTACAAGCTCAACGGCGTCAAGAGCTTGGTGCCCGCCGCGGCTACGTCCGAGCTCTTCGTCATCGCCGCAGAACTCGACGGCAAGCCGTCCTTCTTCATCGTCGAATCCGACACCAAGGGACTCGTCGTCGAAGCAGATCCCAGCATGGGACTGCGCGCCGCAGGCCTGGGTCGCCTGATCCTCACCGATGTCGCTGTGCCGGAGTCCGCACTGCTCGGCGACGGTGACGCCGAGCAGCGCAAGGCCGAATACGCCGACGCGATTCGCCTGGCTCGCCTCGGTTGGGCGTCCATGGCCGTCGGCACCAGCCAGGCAGTTCTCGACTACGTGATTCCGTACGTCAACGAGCGCGAAGCGTTCGGCGAGCCGATCAGCCACCGCCAGGCGGTTGCCTTCATGGTCGCCAACATCGGCATCGAACTCGACGGACTGCGCCTGGTCACGCTTCGGGGCGCTTCACGCGCCGAGCAGGGCTTGTCCTTCGCTCGCGAATCCGCTCTGGCCCGGAAGCTGGCTTCCGAGAAGGGCATGCAGATCGGCCTCGACGGTGTGCAACTCCTCGGTGGACACGGGTTCACCAAGGAACACCCGGTCGAGCGCTGGTACCGCGACCTCCGTGCCATCGGCGTTGCCGAGGGCATCGTCCTCATCTGACGCCGCTGAACTTCCAGGAGAACCACGATGATCAACCTCGAACTTCCCAAGAAGCTCAAAGCATCAGCGAACCAGGCACATCAGGTCGCGGCGCAGATCTTCCGACCCATTTCACGTAAGTACGATCTCGCTGAGCACGAGTACCCCGTCGAGCTCGACACCATGGCCGCCATGGTGGAAGGCCTCTCCGATTCCGGTGGAGACATCGGCGGCGCCAGCGGCGGACGGTCCGACGCCAGCGCCAAGGGCGGCAACGCCAACGGCGGCAACATGTCTGCGCTCCTCAACTCGCTCGAAACATCTTGGGGCGACGTCGGACTCATGCTCTCGATCCCCTACCAAGGGCTCGGCAACGCCGCGATCGCCGCAGTGTCCACCGACGAACAGCTCGAACGTTTCGGCAAGGTGTGGGCCTCGATGGCCATCACCGAACCGAGCTTCGGTTCCGACTCCGCCGCAGTGACCACCACCGCCGTTCTCGACGGCGACGAGTGGGTTCTCAACGGCGAGAAGATCTTCGTCACCGCCGGTGAGCGTTCGACGCACATCGTCGTGTGGGCATCGGTCGACAAGTCGAAGGGCCGAGCGGCCATCAAGTCGTTCGTCGTTCCGCGTGACGCACCGGGCCTGAGCGTTGCTCGCCTCGAGCACAAGCTGGGCATCAAGGCCTCCGACACCGCAGTACTCCTGCTCCAGGATTGCCGCATTCCCGCGGACAACATCCTCGGCAGCCCGGAGGTCAACGTGGAGCAGGGCTTTGCCGGCGTCATGCAGACGTTCGACAACACCCGGCCCCTCGTTGCAGCCATGGCCGTCGGCGTCGGACGCGCAGCTCTCGAAGAACTGCGCGGCATCCTGACCGAAGCCGGTGTCGAGATCTCCTACGACACACCGGTCTACAACCAGCATGCAGCTGCAGCCGAGTTCATCCGTTTGGAAGCCGACTGGGAGGCCGCGTACCTGCTGTCTCTGCGCGCGGCGTGGATGGCCGACAACAAGAAGCCGAACTCGCTCGAAGCGTCCATGTCCAAGGCGAAGGCCGGCCGCACCGGCACCGACGTGACGCTCAAGGCAGTCGAGTTGGCCGGCACTTACGGCTACTCGCAGCGCCCGTTGCTCGAGAAGTGGGGCCGCGACTCGAAGATTCTCGACATCTTCGAGGGCACCCAGCAGATCCAGCAGCTGATCGTCGCACGCCGTCTACTCGGAAAGTCGTCCGCCGAACTGAAGTGACGGTCGCACGGACCAGATCCCGAAACACTCCGCCCCGCCACCTTTCGAGGTGGCGGGGCGGAGTGCTCGGTCGCCATCGTGAAACTTCACCACCGAAACCTGATTGCGCATTAGTGTGTAATCAGTCCTACAACGACGCTGGGAAGAGGTTCACGTATGCCCGGATTGGTCACCAAGGTCACTGACACCATCGGCGCGGCGGGGGTTATGTTCCGAGCCGGACTCGTCCCGTTCCCTCGCCTCGATCGCGGACTCAAATCCATTGCAGCCGTGGACAAGTACGGACCCTTTGCCGGGCCGGTCCATGCACACGCCGAGAACGGCTACGATGCGGTGGCGATCATCGACGAGCGCGGACCCATCACCTATGCCGAGCTCGAGCGTCAGAGCAACGCGTTGGTCCGGGCGTGGCAGGCCGACGGCATCACCTCCGACTCCGTCATGGGTGCGATGTGCCGTAACCATCGAGGCTTGGTCCTGACCATGCTGGCGGCAGCAAAGAACGGAACGAAGCTCGTTCTCATGAACACGGGCTTCGCTCGGCCCCAACTCGTGGACGTCGCAGCGCGTGAGAAGGTTGTCGCCTTCGTCTACGACGACGAGTTCGCGGACATCGCCGATGCCTTGCCGGACGACGTCGTCGTCTATCGTTCCTGGCCAGAGGGCACAGCCGCTGACGGTTCCACGGCAGCTACTCTCGACGAGGCCATCGCCGGACGCACCACGTCGTCGGTGCCGGCACCCGAGAAGAACGGTGGCTTCGTCCTCCTCACCAGCGGCACAACGGGAACTCCCAAGGGTGCGCCGCGTGGCCACACCTCCCCTCTCGCGTCGGCACAGTTCCTCGACCGCGTGCCGTTGCGCCGCGGACAGACCATGATGATGGCGGCCCCCGCCTTCCACGGAACCGGTGTCTCGCAGTTCGCTCTCGCGTTGGCGCTCGGCCAGACCGTCGTCATGCATCGAAAGTTCGATCCGGAGAACACGATCAAGCTTGTCGCCCAGTACAAGTGCGACAGTCTGGTCGTGGTCCCGACGATGCTCACTCGCATCATCGACCTCGGTCCCGACGTGCTGTCCAAGTACGACACGTCGAACCTGAAGATCATCTTCTCGGCAGGTTCGTCACTCTCGCCCGACCTGTGCAAGCGAGTCACGGCCTCGTTCGGGTACGTCCTCTACAACCTGTACGGATCCACCGAGGTCGCAGTGGCCACGGTCGCGACTCCCGAGGATCTGACCATTGCGCCGGGAACCGCGGGCCGCGCTCCGGTGACCTGTCACGTCGAACTGTTCGACGAGAACAACAAGAAGATCACCACCCCACACACGATCGGCAGGATCTTCGTCGCCAGCGGGCTGAGCTTCGAGGGATACACCGACGGGCGCGACAAGGAACGTATCGACGGACTTCTCTCGACCGGCGACGTCGGACACTTCGACGCCAACGGCCTCCTCTTCGTCGACGGCCGCGACGACGACATGATCGTCTCCGGTGGCGAGAACGTCTACCCGCTCGAAGTCGAGAACCTGCTCGCCGATCGAGAGGACGTCTTGGAAGCGGCAGTCATCGGAGTCGAGGACGCCGACTTCGGGCACCGCCTGCGAGCTTTTGTCGTCGTCGCCCACGGCGCCGACCAGAACTCCGACGAGCTGAAGGATCACGTCCGGTCGAATCTCGCGCGCTACAAGGTTCCCCGCGAGATCGTCTTCATCGACGAACTTCCCCGCAACGCCACCGGAAAGCTGTTGCGCCGCGTCCTGATCGAGATGGAGATCAGCGAAGACTGAGCACAGTCACAAAGCGCTGAGCGTGCGGATCAATTCCGCCTCGTCGACGCGAGTCGAGTGCCCGTCGCGGAGCACGACCTCGCCCGCAACCAACACCGTGTCCACTATCTGACGACTGCCCGTCGTGAGAATGGACGCACCCGGATCTCGCACCGGGAGGCAACCGAAGTCGCGTTCGAACCGAATCATGGTGAGGTCGGCGGGATCGCCCACGGAGATCCCGCCGGACCTGGCCGGCAGACCGAGTGCTGCGTTTGCACCGCCGGATGCGATGTCGATCATGGCTTCGAAGCCGAGCAGGTCGGCACGGCCGCGCGCGGCTCGCTGCACATAGGCGCCGGTGCGCAGCGTCTCGAGCATGTCCTGAGTATCGTTGCTGGCTGCGCCGTCCACACCCAACCCCACCGCGATCCCCGCGTCGAGGAAACTCGGGACGGGCGCGATTCCGCTACCGAGCCGCATGTTGCTGACGGGGTTGTACGACACTCCGACGCCGCGCTCCGCCAGCACCTTCTGACCACGGTCGTCGAGTTCGACGCAGTGGACCGCCAGCACCCGGTCCCACAAGAACCCATGGGAATCCAGGTAGTCGACCGCGTTCATGCCCGCGTGTTCGGTACACATCGTGTTGTCGGTCTGCGTCTCGAGCAGGTGAATCGAGACCGTCAGGTCGCGAGCCTGCGCGAACTCACGCACTTCCGACATCCCATCCGGGGTCAGCGAACGTGGGTTCGGTACCGCGACTGCCACGTCGACGCGGGAACCTGCGACGTCGCGCATCATCTGATCCGTATGTGCGAGAACGTCTCCGAGTGGTTGCAAGAGCCGCGGATCGAAGCCCCACTTCCTCGTCTTGTCCGCCCGGTCTGCGGTTCCGCGTCCCAGTACGGCACGAATCCCGGTGTCGTGCAACGCCCGGATCACAGCGTCGTGAACCTCGCTGGACGGATGCGGCCACATGTGTTCGACCAGGGTGGTCGTACCGCTGCGCAATGCCTCCAGCGAGGCTGCGACAGTGGCCGTGTATGCGCGCTCCGGCGTGATCTGAACCGACTCTTCTGCGACCGCGAGTAGCCATTCGAGAAGCGGTGTCCCTTCGGCGATCCCACGCATCAGTGACTGCTGAAGGTGCGTATGGGTGTTGACGAAGCCAGGGATCAGATACGCCCCCGATCCGTCCACACTTCCAGGTGTGGCGGTGCCGGTCGACTTCTCGATCGATTCGACCACCCCTTTCGAGACGACGACGTCGTGGCCGGTCAGCCATTGCCCGCCGCTGTACAACGTCACGTCCCGGATGATCGCGTCGGTCATGTTCTTGGGCGCGGTAGTCATCGCCAGTTCTCCTGAAAGTGTGTGACGGAACGGATACGGATCAACGCGCGAAGTTCGCGCGTACTCGCTGGTCGATGTAGTCCTCGGCAGTGATCGGCGGGTACTTGCCCGCCGGCCCCTCGATGGTCACGTCGCGGTTCGCCTGAGCGAAGAACGCGAGGCTGTAGCGGGCTCCCCGATAGTCGGTGACTCCGGGACTCTTGACTCGATGAAAATTCGACGGCAGGACGTCATCACTCCATCTCATCAGCATGTCGCCGATGTTGCAGGTGATCGCTTCCTCAGCCGGCACCACCGACGTCCATTCCTGGGTGTCCATCTCCTTGCCCGGGCACAGTTGCAAGCCGCCCTGACCGTCACGCTGGAAAAGCAATGTCAGGCAATCGAAATCGGTGTGTGCTCCGGCACGCCACATCCCTTCGACATCTGCGTCGGCGGCAAGGGGGAAGTAGTGGAGTAGTCGCAGTGTGCTCTGGTAGGTGTCCACCGACGGGTCATGTGCCCTGGTGAAGAAGTCTCGTTCGAATCCCAGCTTCTCGGCGAAGCACGACAACAGGTCCATCGCAATGCCCCAGCACTTGGCTTCGAAGTCCAGGATCGTTTCGCGGAATCCGCCCAATTCGTCTGCAGTGGGCCACAGATCACCCATATGCGGGCGGGTCACCTGGTAGGACTCTTTCTGATCAGGTGTTCCGATGGACGGACGCACCTGCGTCATGCTCTCCCAGCCGGAGTTGAAACCCTTCTTGAGCGGATACTGCGCTTTGACCTCGGTGGGCAGTGCAAAGAATCGCTCGGCCGCCGCGAAGGCCTCGCGGACCTGGTCCAGATCGATCCCGTGATTGACGATTTGGAAGAATCCGATGTCGGTCGCTGCCGACCACAACTCCTCGGCGATCTCGCTGCGCCGGTTCTCGAAATCCGAGAGATCGATTCTTCGGACCTCGCGGTCGGTGGTCTCCGTGCCCAGGCCACCCATGCGGGTCTCGCGGTTGAGTTCTGTCATGTCGTAAGTCATTTGCTGTCAGCTCCTTCAGCGGATTCCGATGGACCGATCGGTGAACTTGTCGGTGTAGATCGCTTCTGCAGTCAATGACTGCGGTATCGCCGCACCCCCGGCGTTCAGGATGGGCTTCAGTTCTTCGACGGTGTGAGCGACTCGCGTCATGTCGAACGTGCCGACGGATCCGTCCGCCTCGTTCGCGATCAGGCCCTTCTCTTTCAAGAGTTGGGCACTGAACGCTGCTTCACCCTCGGTGTAGGGAGAGAACGACACGTCCTGCGAGACGACGTCGACAATGGCAGCATTCGCCGTATCCGGCGCAGTGATGTAGTCCGCGGTGGCCTGCTGAATGATCGGAACCAGCTTGCTCAAACACGGGGAGAGTGTCTCGACCTTGTCGGCACGAACGGAAACATTGGACGCGTAGATGTCGAAACCCGAATCTTTCAGCAGGTCATAGGAAACCGGCTTGTCCCACGCCGGCGTCTCCTTCTCGTACGTGTACGGTTCCGAATTCGCGAATCCTTGCTGAGCGATGGTCGGGTCACCGACAAATCGCGAGGGAGCTCCGTCGTAGCTCGTGTCGAGCTGAGACTGCTTCAGTAGGCCTTTCGCCACGAGCCACTGCGGAAACAGTTGCTCCTTGGAAACGACGACACTCGCGTCGGACTTGCCGATATCGGCAACACTCGCCCATTCCGGATGAGACTCTTTGTCCCACATGAGGATTGCCGGGCTGTACTTGAGCAATGGCGTGACGGCCACAACGGGCTGACTTGCCGCTGCCGCGATCACCTGATCGCCGTGCACCAAGCCGAGAGTGATCGAATCGTCGACGTACATCTGGGAGCTGACGGATTGGAACCCGATTGCCGGTCCCCCGGCCCGCAAGGTCAAGTCGACTCCGGTGTCCTTCCCTCCGGCGACAAGAGTCCCGCTGACGGACTTGTCGTCGGTGTCGACCGAATAGCCGGGACCAAGCATCTCGAAGAGCGCTCCCATATCCGACTGCGGCTGCCATTGGAGTTGAACCACAACGTTTTCCGGACAGAGACCCGCTAGGTTCTGAGCCTCGGCAGCTGGTTCGAGAGATTCAGCCTTGGCCGTCTCAGCCTCACTGGAGCTGCACGCAGTCAATCCGATGGCTGCACACATGGCCAGTGCCGCGCCGGCCGCTCCCACACTTCTGCGATTGGAATGCACCTTGCGATTTGAATACACAGCGTCTCCTTCGTGAAAACAATTGGGATGTGGGCGAACCAGGAAGGATGATCCGATGTGCACACTCTGCAGCACATGGATTACATGCAATCGACTAGTTGTTTCCATCAGGTAACGCGCGCCAGGATTCTCGCTTCACCTGCAATGTCACCTCACATTTACATTCAGCAATCTAGGCGACATACATGCAATTCAAGATGGTTCATACATCTTGAAGAACTTTTGCATGCATTATCGAACCGGAGGCTCAGATGGAACTCGCGAACACGATGCAGGATGCCGACGCTCGCAAGCTCACCGCACCGATGCAGATGGTCTTTTCCGATGTCGTCAAGAAGTTCGATACCGGCACTGTCGCGCTGGACGGCATCGATCTGAACGTGGAGCGAGGAGACTTCGTCGCCGTGGTCGGACCCTCCGGCTGCGGCAAGTCGACTTTGTTGCGCATGGCGGCCGGCCTCGAGCGACCGACCAGCGGCGCGGTTGCCCTCGACACCGAATCAGTTGGCTTCATCTTCCAGGAGCCGACTCTCCTCCCCTGGCGAACCGTGCAGGCCAACGTCGAATTGTCCGCCGAACTCGGTGGCGGCGACAAAGCAGCCCGAAAGTTGCGCGCCGACGAGGCAATTCGCGCAGTGGGCCTGGCGGACTTTGCGAAACAACTGCCCAACGCGTTGTCGGGCGGAATGAAGATGCGTGTCTCGTTGGCGCGAGCGCTCACCCTCGCACCTGCTGTGATGCTGCTCGACGAACCTTTCGGTGCTCTCGACGAGATGACACGACTGGAGATGCAGGTAGAGCTGCAAAGGCTCTACACCGACAAGGGGTTCACCTCGATGTTCATCACGCACTCGGTATCCGAGGCCGTGTACCTCGCAAACAAGGTGGTCGTCATGACCGCCCGGCCCGGACGAATCCATTCGGTCGTGGACATCGATTTCCCGTACCCGCGTAGCCCGGAACTGCGCTACGACGCCCGATACACCGAACACGTCGCCGAGATCTCGGCCAGTCTCCATGGGAGCTCACGATGACCGAAGTCCTTGCAGTGCAACAGGGCACCACCGCACGCAATTCCGCCGTTCGCACTGATTCTGCGACCGCCGCGCGAGCACAGTCACAGCCCGGACGGCCCTCGCGAATGAGAGCGCTCGGCACCTTCCTGCTCTATCCGCTGCTCTCACTTGCCGGCGCGGTCGCAGCGTGGTCGATCGTCAGCTACCTCGTTCTCTCCCCGGAACGTCGATTTCTCCTTCCGCCGCCGAGTCAAGTACTGACAAAGTCGCTACTCGACTGGAAACACCTCTCTCCCATGCTCGAAGCCCTCGCAGTGACGGCACAGGTAGCACTGGTCGGCTTCGTGGTCGCGGTGGCAGTCGGCGTCGGAACCGGCGTGCTGATGAGCCAGGCCAAGTGGATCGAGCGGATCGTCTATCCCTATGCCGTTGTGCTGCAGGTCATTCCCATCCTCGCCATCGTCCCCCTCATCGGGCTCTGGTTCGGCTACGGCATGACCGCGCGCACCCTGGTGTGCGTTCTCATCGCAGCCTTCCCGATCATCACCAACACACACTTCGGATTGCAATCGGTCGATCGCGGACTGCACGAACTGTTCACCCTCGGCCGCGCGTCCCGTTGGGATCGATTGGTGAAACTCGAACTGCGAGCGGCAATGCCGGCTATTCTCACCGGCATCCGCACCGCCTCCGGCCTTGTTGTCGTCGGTGCCATCATCGGCGACATGTTCTTCGCCAAAGGACAACCCGGGATCGGAACGCTGCTCGACGTCTACCGAAGCCGCCTTCAGTCCGAGGATCTGATCGCCGCGATCGTGATCGCGTCGGTGTTCGGTGTCCTCGTCTTCTCTGCCTTTGGATTCCTCTCACGTGTGCTCGTCGGTAAGTGGCACACGTCCGGCCGCAAGGACTTTAAATGACCCACGAAACTCCTGTCTTCGAGATCCCTGCGATCGATATCAGCCCGTACCTCCGCGGCGAGGCAGCGGTTGCAAACGCCACCAACAGCACTGCCTGTGCGGAAGTGGCAGCTCAACTCGATCGCGCGTGCCGGGAGGTCGGATTCATACAGATTGTCGGACACAGCATTCCACGATCGGCGACCGAAAGACTGGCCGACGCTCTCGACGAGTTCTTTGCTCTCCCACTGACGGTGAAGAACAACTATCGCCGTCCCTCGTCCGAGAACCGCGGCTACTCACCACCGAAATCGGAATCACTCAGCATGAGCCTGGGCGTCGCCGCTGCGAACCAGATGAACGATTTCTACGAAGCAATAGTCGTGGGCACAGAGGTGAGCGACTATCCGGGCGTCGACCTACCCGAGTCCAGCTACGCCGCCAACACCTGGCCCGTGGCCGCGCCCGGATTCCGACCGGCAATCGAAGAGTATTTCCGTCATGCCCAGGGCTTGGCACGAATCCTGATGTGCGCCTTTACCGACGCTCTCGGATTGCAGCCCGGGTACTTCGATTCGATGCTCGACCATTCGATCGACGCGATGAAGATGAACAACTACGCACTGCCCGAGGGCGAGATCCGCATCTCCGGCGACATGACGGGAATGGGCGCTCACACCGACTTCGGAATCTTGACCATCCTGTGGGCAGATCAAGTTCCGGGCCTTCAAGTTCTGAGTGCCGACGGCGTATGGCACGACGTCCAACCTGCCGACGGCGCACTCTTGATCAACCTCGGCGACGCGATGGCACGCTGGACGAACGACCGATGGCGCTCGACAGTGCACCGAGTCGACCCACCTATCGTCGATGGTCAGATCATCCGACGTCGCTCTGCCGCATTCTTTTTCGACGGGAACTACGACGCCGTCATCGAAGCACTGCCAGGGACTCTCACACCGGGCGAAGTGGGATACCCGCCGATCACGATCGCTGAGAACATCGCGGCCAAAGTGGCCGGACTGAAAGGCGCGACGGCGCCCGACGTCGACAGTCGCAACGCTGACCGGGTGCGCGCCGCTGGATAGCGCTCCCGGGTACCGTCGACATCGTGCAGGATCGAAGTGAGGACAAGATGACCACCACCGAACGAGCTTTACTCACCGAGTCTGTGCACGAGACACTTCGCGAACTGATCTTTTCGGGAGAGCTGGCGCCGGGGACACCACTGAGTGTTCCCGCGCTGGCGAGCAAGCTCAATGTCAGTCGAACGCCGGTCCGCGAGGCCGTGCAGCAGTTGATCTACGAGGGCATCGCCGTCCACACACGGAATGCGGGTGCAAAAGTCGATTCGCTGGACGCGGAGTCTCTGCGCGCGGTCTTCGAGGTGCGTGAGGTACTCGACGGTCTCGCGGCGTTCAACGCCACGGCCAATGCCACGCACGAAACCGTGTCACAGCTGAACAAGATGGTGCAGGTGCAACGCGAACTTCTCGAGAGCCCGCCGGATCAGCGTCGGGATTCGAAGCTCGACCTCGAGTTTCACACCTTGATTCGTGAGACTGCATGCAATCACCCACTCAGCGAAGCCCTGCATCGTCTGGATGGACAGTCACATCTCTACCGTTCGGACATGTGGAGCCTCGAGCTCAATCGGCGGATCGCCGTCACCGAGCACGCACGTATAGTCGCGGCCATCGAATCGGGTGACGCCTTGGGGGCGAGGACTGCCGCGAGCGCACACGTAGCCGGGCTACTCGTCCGAACAACCCGGACCTGAAGCTTTACCGAAATGACGGAAACAGTGTGTCAGGCCAGGTGATGTCGCCGTCGTTCTCGTCCACGAACGTACCGACACAGTCGCGCCCCAAAGCGCTGATCGCTCCCGAGATGACCTCTGGATGCTCGAGCTCGGTGAGGTGGTCTCCTCCGGTTCCGGCCCCGGGAACGCCATCGACGTACACCCGGCACTGGCCCCCGTCCAACCGACCGTCCGCCCACTCGCCCGAACTCTGCACCACCGAATAGTAGGCAGATCCAGGAGTGTCCTCACCGGCATTGAGCTTGGTGAGAACTTCGGAGAACATGCAGGTGTCGTAACCGTCGGCAGGGCCTTGTACGCAGCCACCGGGGCTACCGTACTGTGGCGCACCGATGGCGACGAATGAATCCACTACTTCGGAGCCACCGAGGAACTTCGCGTAGTACCGGGAGCTCAGTCCACCCGCACTGTGCGCGATCACCCCGACGGAGTCAGCGCCGGTAGCGTAGGAGCGAATCGAATCGGCAATCAGCTCGGCGTCGGCCGCAATCATCTTGCCGGGTGCATCGACGAAGTGTGTCTCGTAGCCCGCAGCGCTCAGTGCCTTGTCGAGGGCGCGGTAGGTCGCCTGGTGCGTTTCTCCCGAGTTGTAGAGCTGCTGCCCCGGAACGATGAAGACCACGCGCTTCGCATCGGTGATCCGCCCACCGGCGGCAGCGCTTCCTGCCGAGAACGCCAGAGCGGTGGTCACCAGCGAAGTAGACACCGCCATCGCCAAGAGAATCTTCGAGAGTCGCACGTCGCCACCCTACGACGGCTGCGCACAAAAAAGGACCGCCGCACTGGAATCCAGTGCGGCGGTCCTTTTCTAGTAGCGGGGACAGGATTTGAACCTGCGACCTCTGGGTTATGAGCCCAGCGAGCTACCGAGCTGCTCCACCCCGCGATGCATGGACAAAGTTACACGAGCAGGTGAACGGAACGCAAATCGCCTGCGCTGGAGCGAAATACACGCCTGAAAGTCGAGAAATCGGGTGACTGGGTTCACAAAATGCCCGTGAGCATCAACACATAACAAGCATGTAACGAACGTACGTCGAAACGGCATCGGAAAGTCTCTACCAGCACAAACGCTAAAATTTTGGGTCGAGAGCAGACCAGACAGTCCGGAAAATTGCGAATCGACCCTCGTTCGACGCTCCCGTACGGTCGGACCCGGCCCGAATCAACCGGGCGAACGCCGACCCGCCGCTGCTCCACTCTGCCCCGCGGGATCGAAACCCCCGAAACCTTCGAGGGGCAGAGACACGGAGAGACAAGCGCCCGGGAAAGTCAGCATCATCGCCGACCCGCAGGCCCGCCGATGTCAGCAAGCGCGGAGAGGATTTACCCCGACATGACGTACACCAGCATCAGCAAGCGTGCATTCGGCACATTGGCAGTAGCCGGCGCACTTGTCGCAGTGCCCCTCACCATGAGCACCGGCACCGCTTCCGCAGCCACCCACAACTGGGACGGCGTCGCACAGTGCGAGAGCGGTGGCGACTGGAACATCAACACCGGAAACGGCTACTACGGCGGCCTGCAGTTCTCGCAGAGCACCTGGACCGCCAACGGTGGCACCGGCTCGCCCGCCAACGCTTCCAAGGAAGAGCAGATCCGCGTCGCCGAGAACACCCTGCAGAGCCAGGGCCCCGGCGCATGGCCCGTCTGCGGCCAGCGTCTGACCGTCGCGAGCGAGCCTGCAGTCGAAGAAGCTCCCGCCGCAGCGCCGGCTCCCGTCGCCGAGGCACCCGCAGTTGCTCCCGCCATCGAGATCCCGGCCGAGCTCAAGCCCGCCGCACAGCAGGCTTACGACACCGCTCGTGACCTCGCCGGCCAGTACGGCTTCGCCGCACAGTTCCAGCAGCTCTCCGATGCCAACGCACCGATCGTTGCAGCACTGCGCTGATTCAGCTCGTACAGCTTCACCTGAGAACACAAGAAGGCCCGCCATCCGATCGGATGGCGGGCCTTCTGTGACTCACGAACGAGGTCGACTAACTGGGCGGCAGCGCCTGGTAAGCGTCAACCGCCTTCTGCAGGCGATCCAGCGCGGCTCCGTAACCACTGAAGTCACCAGTCTGTTGCGCAGACTTCAATGCATCCATGGCAGCGTTGACCTCTGCCAGAGCCTTCGACACATCTTCCGATGATGCCGGACCTGTAGGCGTCGTCGGCGCCGTCGGCGCGGGGGTGGTCCCGGTTCCCGCCGGCGGTTCCGTCGTGGCAGTTCCACCCGGTGCGGTGGCAGCACCCGCGGCTCCACCATTGTCGAAGACCTGATCGAGCGCCTCGGCCAACGTGGATGCGTAACCGACACGAACCCTGCTGCCAGCCTTCGCAGACTCCTGGTAACTCACCAGAACTCGGGAAAGCTGCGGGAACGAAGTCGTTGTGTTACTTCGCTCGGTATACATGGGCTCGACGTAGAGAATTCCACCCTCTGCGATCGGCAAGGCCAACTGGTTGCCGTATCGGATCGTGTTGGTTCTCTCCAGCAGTGCCTTCTCCGAGCCCACGCGAGCATCCGAGATCATCGAGTTCTGCGACTGTGACGGACCCTGCGTCTGTTTGTTGACGGGCAACTGCAGAACAGTGATCTTGCCGTAGTCCTTCGGATCCGAATTCACGGTGATGTAAGCCGACAGGAAGTCTCGCTGGAATCCCACCATCGGACTTGTGAGCCGGAACGACGGCGCGCCGGTTTCCTGGTCCCCCACCATCACGTAGTACGGCGGTTCATTTTCCTTCGAATTCTCCACCGTCGGCTCGTTGGGCACCGACCAGAAAGCGTTGTTGGTGAAGAACTCGGTCGGATTGTCGACGTGGTACTTCGCCAACATTTCCCGCTGAACCTTGAACAGGTCTTCGGGATAGCGGAAGTGTGCCCGCAGATCGTCCGAGATATCACTCTGCGGCTTGACCGTGTCCGGGAACACACCCTTCCACGCATTGAGTACCGGGTCGTTGTCGTCGACCTGATAGAGCGTCACGGTGCCGTCGTAGGCATCGACGGTTGCCTTGACCGAGTTGCGGATGTACGAGACTTCCTTCTTCGGCAACAAACGACCGGTCGTTGCATCCACACTGTCCGCGACCAGTCCGTCCAGCGAACTGCGCTGTGCGTACGGGTAGTTCTCCAGCGTGGTGTACGCATCGACGATCCAGACGATCTTGCCGTCGACTGCGGCCGGGTACGCATCTCCGTCAGTGGTCAACCACGGAGCAACCTGACCGACGCGATCGCGAGGATCACGGTTGTAGATGATCTTGGAATCCGAACCGACGGCACCCGAGAAGAGAATGTTCCTCTCCGTGTACTTCGCCGCGAAAGCCAAGCGATTGACCCAGTTTCCGATGGAGACGCCGCCGGAACCGGTGTAGGTGTACTTGGTCTGCTCCGTGTCGTATTCGCGAGCTTCCGAACCACCGGCACCACCGACGATTGCGTAGTCGTCAGCGCCTTGACCGATGACCTCGCCGTAGTAGATGCGCGGTTGATCGACCTTGATGACCTGTGTTCCCGCGTCCTGCGAGGCGATGTCGCTGACCGTGTAGATCGGGTAGCCCGCATTGTTGTTGTTCGCGTTGTCCTTCGTCGGGTCCAGGACCGGCGCAGTGATCTTGTTCGCCGGAGCGGCCACCAAGCCGTCGCCGTGGGTGTAGACCGTGTGCTTGTTGATCCAGTCCGTCTGGTTTCCCTGCAGGTTGTTCGGTGAGATCTCACGCGCCGCCACGATGTAGTCGCGCATCTCACCGTCGATGTCGTAGCGATCGATGTCGAGCGAGGGCGGGAACCCGTAGAAGTTCTGACGCTGTTGCTGCTGGGTGAAAGTGGGCGACAGAATGTTCGGATCGAGGAGACGAGCATTGGCAATAGTGGTGACGTCTGCCGGCACTTCGCGCGGAATTGCGTCGCCGTCACCCGAATAAGGCTGATATGTGACCTTGTCGTCCGTGATTCCGTAGGCCTGCCTGGTGGCCGCGATGTTTCGCTCGATGTACGTACTCTCCTTGTCCGCCGCGTTGGGCTTGACGGAGAACTGCTCGACGATCATCGGCCAGACTGCGCCTACGAGCACGGACGAGAGAACCAACAGAGCAACGGCCATAGCCGGGATACGAAGGTCGCGGGTGAAGATCGCAGCGAAGAAAGCCAAAGCACAGATGATCGCGATGGACATCAATATCAGCTTTGCCGGGAGCACAGCCATGATGTCCGTGTACCCCGGGCCGGTGAACGTCGGCTCTTTACGGCCGCTCGAAAGCAACGAGTAGCGATCGAGCCAGTATGCGACGGCCTTCAACAGCACGAAAGTGCCCGCCAGAACAGCCAACTGCACACGAGCGGCGGTAGTGAACGTCCCCGCTCGTCCGGCCAATTTGATTCCACCGAAAACGTAGTGGGTGATCAGATTTGCCACGAAAGCCAGCAGGATCGAGACGAACAACCAGTTGAGAACAAAACGGTAGAACGGCAGATCGAACGTGTAGAAGCTGACGTCCATGTTGAACTGCGGATCGGTGATCCCGAAAGCCTGGCCGTTAAGGAACAACTGGATAGTGACCCAGTTGGCCTGTGCGATGAGACCGGACAGGATGCCGATCGCTACCGGAATGATCACGCCGAAAAGACGAAGACGCGACATGACGGTGGTGCGGTAGCGCGCGATCGGATCATTAGGTCCGGAGACCGGGACGAACACCGGGCGTGCGCGGTACGCGAGAAGCATCGCGAGCCACACGATGGCTCCGACGACAATTCCGACGACCAGGAAGAGCACGAATCGCGTCAACAGAACCTTGGTGAAGACACCGCGGAAGCCGACTTCGCCGAACCACAACCAGTCCGTGTACATGCCGATCAGTCGCGGCCCCACGAGCAGCAAGGCCGCCACTACGACAGCCACCACCAACAAGATTCGACTGCGTCTGGACAGAGAGGGTAAACCTGCGGGGGGCCGCATGCCCACGTGCCACGCTCCAAGATTTGGCGACGCCGTGGCGTCGCAACCGATTGCATCGATCACTGCGGCCACGCCCGAGTGGACTTGGCCGTTTCCGACCACTCTACGTAACAACGGTCACGGGTTGACAACACGGAGAGCGGGGAGCCGGACAGAAGGTGGGAGGATGAACGCGTGAGTGAAGAGAATATGAGCAGATCACCGAGTGCCCTCGCCCGGTGCGTTCATGAAGTTGTCGACCACATCGACGCCGAAGGCTGGGATCAGCCGCCGAAGCTGTACGCGTTGGTACCCACCGAAATGCTCGCCGCGGCCGAACCCGGACTGCTCGACCAACTCGCCGAGGGCGCCGAATACACACCTATCGAACAGGAATCGCTTCCCGAGGACATCATCGGCGGTTCACGGGCACTCGACGAGTTCCTGGCAACGACGCATTGGCCCGAGTCCGTGCAGGGTTGCATCCTGGTGCAGGAGATCGTCGTCCTGCCGCCCGAGGCGGAATCGGATCTCGACCACGCCACGGCGCCGGTGTTGACCGATCAGCACGCGGCGGACGAAGTCGCTCGACTGACGGCCGACGCGCATCCCGATCGACGCGAGGCTCGACTGTTCGTCGGCGTGCTCCGTGACGGTCCCTCGCTGTCGCTCCTACAGATGCGTCCCGACGAGGATGCGGATCCGTACGGTGACTTGGAACTGCTCACCTACGACGGTCTTGCACCTCACCTCGTGCACGCCCTGTACGCGACGCTCGACGAGGTCGAAGAAGACTGACAGAGTCGTCGGCGGCCAGGCAGCTTTCAGCAGCGGGGTGCGTCGCCACCCGTGTTGAGGCTCTCGAGTGAGTCCACTGCGCCGGGCAGGTTGTCGACCTTGACGAGTCGAAGCCCGTCCGGCGCATTCTGTTTCGCCTCGTCACAGTTCTGGGCCGGCACGAGGAAGGTCTCAGCACCGGCTTCGGACGCGGCGATCAACTTGTACCTGATGCCGCCGATCGGACCGACCTCGCCGTCGGAGTCGATGGTGCCCGTTCCGGCCACGAACTTTCCACCGTTGAGCTCCCCCGGAGTCAGCTTGTCGACCAAGGCCAGTGTGAACATCAGTCCGGCAGAAGGACCGCCGATGTCGGCGAGATTGAACTGCACGGTGAAGGGAACGTCCGGGACCTCGTTGGGTGTGACGCCGAGGTAACCCGATTCGGGTTTGTTGGGCCGCGCCCCGACGGTGACCGGCACCACGGTCTCCACACCCTCACGTAGGACGGTGACGTCGATCGCGGTGCCGGGCGCGATCGCACCGACCGTGTCCTGAACGCCGGTGATGGTGGTTACCGGAGTGTCGCCGATCTTGACCAGGACGTCGCCTTCTTGCAGGGCACCCGCAGCGGGACCGTCCGGGGTCACCTTCGAAACAGTCAGTGACACCGGCTTGCCGAGAAAGTGCAGTGCCGCCAACTCGGCACTGTCCTCGGACTGCTGGAAGTCGGCGGTGTTGGCCTGCTGAATCTCTTCCTTCGACTTCTCGGGTGGATAGATCTCCGAGCGAGGGACGAGTCCGTTGCTGCCACTCGCCCACAGTCCGAACGCTTCGAAGATGTTGAGGCCGTCGCGAACCGACACCGTTGTCATGTTGAGGTTGCCGTCGGTGGGATCGACCTCGGTCCCCTGGATGTCCACGACGGGCTTACCGTCGACGTCGCCGAGCGTGTTGAAGGTGGGGCCAGGACCGAGTGCGACATAAGGAACAGTGACCATTGTTCCGACGACTCCCAACACGACGATGGGTGCGAGTGCGGCCAAGAGCGTCACTATCCGTCGATTCACCTGATCCAGAGTAAAGCGCGAAGGCTCCGGAGCACCGATCGCACCGCCTGAGCGCCGTGCGTGTTCGCCGTCAGCGTGACTCGGAGGGCGACTCCGACCGCTCGAGCCTTGTACCGTTGAGGTATGAGCAATATGCCGTTCGGCTTCTCCAACTCCGACGACGATCCCGATCGCGACAAGAACGCGGCGGGTGGCAATCCGTTCGGGGGTGGTGACATGCCGTTCGGGTTCGGCGCGGGCGGTGAGGGATTCGATCCGGCTCAGCTCGGCCAGATGCTCACCCAGTTCGGGCAGATGCTGAGCGGAATGGGCTCGTCGATGGGCCAGGGCGGTACGTCCGGCCCGGTCAACTACGACATCGCCAAGAAGCTGGCACGCCAACAGATCGGATCGGTCACACCGATCACCGAGGGCAACGTCAAGGCGATCGCCGACGCCGCGCACCTGGCCGAGATGTGGCTGGACGCCGCGACAACGCTCCCTGCCGGAGCGAGCCGCACTCTTGCGTGGACTCCGAACGACTGGCTCGACAACACGATCGACACGTGGAAGCGACTCTGTGATCCGGTGGCCGAGAAGGTAGCGGGCATGTGGGTCCAGGGTCTTCCGGCCGAAGCACAGCAGATGGCTGGCCCGATGCTGGGCATGCTCGGCCAGATGGGCGGACTCGCGTTCGGCTCGCAATTGGGCCAGGCACTCGGCCAACTGTCCACCGAGGTGCTCTCCTCCACTGACATCGGCCTGCCCCTCGGCCCCGAAGGCACCGCGGCCCTTCTCCCGGCTGCGGTTCAGGCTTTCAGTGAGGGTCTCGAACAGCCGCATCAGGAAGTTCTGGTCTTCCTCGCCGCGCGGGAAGCCGCTCATCAGCGCCTTTACAGTCACGTTCCGTGGCTGCGCCAGCGTGTTCTCGCGACAGTGGAGGAATACGCCCGCGGAATCACCATGGACTTCTCGGCGATGGAAGAATTCGCCAAGGACCTCGATCCATCCGCTCTCACCGATCCGAGCAAGCTCGAAGCGCTGATGCAGCAGGGCACGTTCGAGCCGCAGAACACACCGGAGCAGAAAGCCGCTCTCGAACGTCTCGAGACTCTGCTTGCGCTGGTCGAGGGTTGGGTGGAGACGGTCGTCACCGCCGCACTCGGCGAGCGACTGCCTGGTGTTGCCGCGATGAGTGAGACGTTGCGGCGTCGCCGCGCTACCGGCGGCCCCGCCGAACAGACCTTTGCGACGCTGGTCGGACTCGAACTTCGTCCTCGCAAGGTCCGTGAAGCGGCCGGTTTGTGGCAGAAGCTCACTGCGGAAGCCGGTATGGACGTTCGCGACGGCGTCTGGTCGCATCCCGACCTGATGCCCGATTCGAGCGATCTCGACGCACCGGACGGATTTGTCGCCCGTGTCCTCGGCGCCGGCGAAGCCGGTAATTTCGACGACCCGATAGCCCAGCTCGAAGCCGTCGTGGCAAAAGAGCGCGCGGCCGAGGAAGCGATGGACAAGACCCGCGAGGACGACGAAGAGAAGTAATCTCTTCTCGACACATTTTCGCAGATCAGCCGCGATGACGGCCTGTGGATAACTGCCGCTGACGTGGACTCGCCGAGGGCCCGTCGTGCCAGCATCGAATGATGACCGGTCACACGCACGACGACACCAGACAAGACAGCACTTCACAGCGATCCGCGGGACCCCGATGGGACCCGCGGATTGCTGTTCTGTCCCGCCCGGACGGTCGACTGCAGCTGGGATGGACCCCCGGACGTGCCGTCGTGCTGATTCTGCCTGTCGGGGTCGACGATCGCGCGGTGAAGTCGATCCTGCGCAAAATGGACGGCTCGAGATCCCGCGCAAACATCCTCTGGGAAGCGTCGAGGCGCGGGATTCCCACGTCGGTGACGGAGGAGTTGCTCGAGCAACTCGCCGATTCCGGTTTCGTCCACACTGGCCGCAGAAGCACCGCGACGGTCCGGATTCACGGTGTCGGTCCGCTCTCTGACGCCATCGAGCGCGCACTGGTCACCGGCGGGGTCAGCACGCGTCGCTCGCGCGGGTATCGCAACACCGACGTCGTGCGCACGTGGAACGAACAACTGGTGGTCCTGAGCGACGACGTCGTGACTGATCCTCGTCTGGTCAGCGATCTCGTTCGCTGTGGACTCCCCCACCTTTCCGTCCGCATCCGCGACGGCAACGGTGTGGTCGGTCCTCTTGTCCTGCCTGGTCAGTCGAGTTGCCTGCGGTGCGCAGACATCCTCCGATCCGAACTCGACCCTCATTGGCTTCATCTGTCCGCGCAGCTACTCGGCAGCGCCGGCCACGCGGAATCGGCGATGATCCATGCAAGTGTCGCGCTGGCCCTGGCCGAGATCGACTCCGCATTATCCGAGACAGCGGCGACGCATGCGGCCAGTCTGTCGTCGACGCTCGAGATCGCGCTCCGTCCGTATCGGATCACAACCAGGCGCTGGCCTCGGCAAATATCCTGCAGTTGCCAATACCTGGCACCTGTTTCGGGCAAAGGACGCCCCAGTCAGACATGATGGTGTGGTGTCCGAGATCCCGCGCAAGAGTTCTGCCCGTACTGCCAAACTCGCGAGCATCCCCCTGGGGATGGCCGGTCGCGCCGCCATGGGCTTCGGACGCAAGCTCGCCGGCGGCGACAAAGGCGAGATCGACGCGCAGTTGAGCGCGAAGGCGGCCGAGCAACTGTTCGCGGTGCTGGGCGAACTCAAGGGCGGCGCGATGAAGCTGGGCCAAGCGCTCAGCGTCATGGAGGCGGCAATTCCGGAGGAATTCGCCGAGCCGTACCGCGAGTCGCTGAACAAGCTCCAGGCCGCCGCCCCGCCGCTGCCGACCAAGCAAGTACACAAGATGCTCGACCAGCAACTCGGAACCAAGTGGCGCGACCGATTCCAGTCGTTCGACGATGAACCGACCGCGTCGGCAAGCATCGGGCAGGTTCACCGAGCCGTCTGGGCGGACGGCCGCGACGTAGCCGTGAAAGTTCAGTACCCCGGCGCCGACGAAGCTCTACGCGCCGATCTCAAGACCCTGGGCAGATTTGCCGGTCTCTTCGGTTCGGTCATGCCCGGTGTCGACGTACGGCCCGTGATCGAGGAGTTCACCGCGCGCACGGAGGAAGAACTCGACTATCGGATCGAGGCGAACAATCAGCGAGCTTTTGCCAACGAGTTCGACGGAGATCCCCAATTCGTGATCCCGCACGTCGTGGCGAGCGCGCCGAAAGTGGTCGTGACCGAATGGATGACGGCAACCCCGTTGACCAGAATCATCGAGAGTGGAACGCCGGAGCAGCGCAATGCGGCCGGTGCACTACTCGCCGAATTCCACTTCGCGTCTCCGGCCCGTGTCGGATTGCTCCACTGTGACCCGCACCCCGGCAATTTCATGCTTCTCGAGGACGGCCGACTCGGCGTCATCGACTTCGGTGCTGCTGCGCCGTTCCCGAACGGACTGCCACGGGTTCTCGGCACGATGGTGCGCTTGGCTGTCGAGGAACAATTCGACGAGTTGACGGAGTTGTTGCGCGCCAACGGTTTCGTGATCCCCGGACGCACGGTGACCGACAAGGAGATCGCGGATTACCTGCGACCCTTCACCGACCCGATCCAGACCGAGTCATTTCACTTCACTCGGGCATGGCTGCAAAAGGCCGCCGGAACCGCCACTGACTTCAACAGTGCGCAGTTCCGAACGGCCCGTGCACTCAACCTTCCGGCCGAGTATTTGATGATCTTCCGTGTTCTTCTCGGTTCGGTCGGCATATGCGCCCAGTTGGACGCATATGCCCCGTACATGGAAATCCTGACTCGTTGGTTGCCAGGGTTCGCGGAGCCGGTTCTGGATGACACCGGCTCCGCCGACTAAGACACCGGCTCCGCCGAATAGGGCTCTCACGCGCACACAAGTTGCTTGCGTGGGCGCCCTCTCGGTCTCTTGCGCGCTATGACGGCCCCCTGATCGAGGATCTCGCCGCCCCACACCCCCCATGGCTCGGCGCGGTCGAGAGCCGCACTGAGACAACGGGAACGGATGGGGCACTGCGCGCACAGTGCCTTGGCCTGCTCGAGTTCGGCCGGAGCTTCGGCGAACCAGAGATCGGGGTTGGATGCCCGGCACGGCAGGTCGCGGCGGGTGGACGCGACCTCGATGAACGTGACTGCAGCCGAAGTGACGTCGGTGGAAGTTACTGCAGTGGTGGAGTTTTCGGATTCCACGCGGATTGTCTGGGCAGACAACTCGGTCTCCTAGTGCTCGGATGCGAAACTGTGTCGCACGATATGGGTTCGATGGGTGCGAACCTGAGCCGAGTCGGAAACCAGATGAAGAGGGCTATCCAACACAAAGGCCACGGTCCGCAGGGGCTGCGGGTCCGTGGCCGTAAGTGAACGGATGTGTCCTACCGAGAAATACCTCGATGGCTTAAGAACACGGACTCGACAGCTGCTTTCTTTGCTGCTGCTTGAGGGCGCAGGCGGAGCGCATGCTGCGCCCATCCCGCTGCACGCGGCAGCATGGGGGCGGCAACAGCGAACTTTGCGCTTGCGCACGCTTCGTAAGAGATCAAGTTCGTCATTTTTTTGCCACCTCCATTTCGTGTCGGTCCGGATAGTTTCTGCGCACAGGTTGCCCCGTAACACTGAAAACCAGAGTAGAGAATCTGCCGAATCTGCACAACCTATTTTTGACCTGCGGTTATGTAACTCACCGTTGTCGATTCGGATGTGTTGTCAGATATCGAGTGTTGCCGCTCGCAGTTCACCGCGAATGACAGCTAGTACGTCTTCCCCGAAGTTGTCGAGTTTCTTCGGCCCGATTCCAGGGATCGAAACCAGTCCACGATTATCTTGTGGTCGTTGTTCGGCAATAGCCATCAGTGTGTTGTCACTGAAGACGACATAGGCCGGAACTTTGAGTTCTCTGGACTTGTCCAGACGCCAGGCCTTGAGGTGCTCGAGCAATTCCAGGTCGACATTGGACGGGCATTTTTCGCAGCGCCCGAGCATGGTCGCCGACGTCCCGATCAACGGTTTGCCGCATACGCGGCAGCGCGGACGCTTCTTGTTTCCCGACGACGGCGCGGCGACGCGCGAGGCCGGCGAGTCCTCCGGGATTAGTCCGTTGAGAAATCTCGACCGGCGACGGGACTTGCGTCCACCCTCATTGCGGGCCAATGCCCACGACAGCTGCAGATGCTCGCGGGCGCGAGTAACCCCCACGTAGAGAAGCCGACGCTCCTCCTCCACCGCGACGTCGTCGGCGCCCGAATTGGCGTCGCCGAGAACGTGTTGGATAGGCAGGGTGCCGTCGTTGAGGCCGACCAGGAACACCGCATCCCATTCGAGCCCCTTGGCCGCGTGGAGGGAGGCCAGCGTCACACCTTGCACGGTCGGTGGGTGCCGCGCCTCGGCTCGGGCCGTGAGCTCCTGTAGAAGCCCGGTGAGCGTCAGTTCAGGTTCGTGGACAAGTTGTTCTTCGGTGAGCGCCACGAGAGCCGAGAGCGACGCCCAGCGCTCGCGTGCCTGAGTACCCGAAGGCTCGTCGTTGGTCAGGCCGAGCGGCGCGAGCACAGCGCGGACGAGTGAGACCAGCGCTTCGCCGTTGTCTGCACCTTCGGGGAGGTCGTCGCGTCCAGCAGCCTGACGCAGCGCTGCCACCGCCTGACGTACCTCGGTGCGAGTGAAGAAGCCCTCTCCACCGCGCACCTGGAACGGAATGCCCAGCTTCGTCAGGGCCTGCTCGTGCGCCTCCGACTGAGCATTGATCCGGTACAGAACAGCGATCTCGGCCGCAGGGGTGCCTGCCGCGATCAGCCGTTTGATCGCCCGCGCAACGCCGAGTGCTTCGGCCGGCTCGTCGTCGAACTCCATGAACTCCGGCTCAGGCCCCGGAGCGCGTTGCCCGATCAGCTGCAGACGCGTCCCGGCGATCCGCCCGCGCGCGGCACCGATCACGCGGTTCGCCAACGACACGACCTCAGGGGTGGAGCGGTAATCCCGTTCGAGCCGAACGACGGTCGCTTCGGGGAATTTCCGGGAGAAGTCCAACAGATAGTTGGGGGTGGCTCCGGTGAAGGAGTAGATGGTCTGATTCGCATCGCCCACCACGGTCAGATCGTCTCGGTCGCCCAGCCAGGCGTCGAGCACACGCTGCTGAAGTGGGGTGACGTCCTGATACTCGTCCACGACGAAGCAGCGATACCGCTCGCGGAACTCGTCGGCGACTGTCGAATGCTCTTCGAGAGCTGCCGCCGTGTGCAGTAGGAGATCGTCGAAATCAAGCAGCATGCCGTCCTGGCCGCGTGCTTTCAGCTCTTCGTATGCGGCATACACCTGGGCCACCTTGGTGGCATCGACCGGTGCCTCACGGCGAATCTTGGCGATCGCGCGTGGGTAATCCTCCGGCGCGATCAGCGACGCCTTCGACCACTCGATTTCACTGGCGAGGTCGCGGACGCTTTCCGTGCTGGTGGACAATCCCACCCGGGCTGCGGCACTGCTGACAACCGCGAACTTTCGGTCCAGCAGACGCCACGGCGTGTCGCCGACAACCTGCGGCCAGAAGTACTTCAGTTGACGGAGAGCAGCAGCGTGAAAAGTTCGAGCCTGCACCTGCGGCCCACTCCCGCCGACGCCCAGCTCACGGAGACGTCCACGCATTTCCCCGGCCGCACGAGCGGTGAACGTCACGGCAAGCACCTGACCGGCCGACACGTGACCGTCGGCAACCAGATGAGCGATCCGGCGCGTGATGGTGCGGGTTTTGCCTGTTCCAGCGCCCGCGAGGACACATACCGGGCCGCGTGGCGCGAGCACGGCGGCCGATTGTTCTGGATCCAGTCCGGTGTCCGCAGGCATGGGGACCATCATGGCAGGACGTTCCGACACTCCATTCGCCGCGCCCGACGGTATGTGGGCAAGAGAACACGGGCCGATACGGAACAACGCTCTCGGTCGTGGTGTTATATCGGCCGTGACTTCTACCGAAAATGCGCCTGCCCTGACCATCTACTCGACCACGTGGTGCGGCTACTGCCGTCGCCTCAAGACGCAGCTCAACGCGTCGGGGATCGAGTACACCGAGATCGACATCGAGAACGATCCGGCAGCAGCCGATTTCGTCGGCAGCGTCAACGGTGGCAATCACGTCGTTCCGACCGTGAAGTACGGCGACGGCAGCGTTGCGACCAACCCGTCGCTCAACCAGGTCAAGCAGGCTCTGGGTCTGTAGACCTCCTCCGGCTGCTACTTGACCCAGCTCTCGAGCATTCCGCGAGCGATGGAGATCGACCCGGGCAGCAGCAGTGGCGCGTCCGCTTCCGAACCCCAGTCGCCGAGTTCGAGAGCGGCGCGCACCTCGTCCTTCGTGAACCAGGTGCCCTCGGCGATCTCGCCGTCCGCGAACAGCAGCGGAGCGGCGGGGTCGCCGATTGCGGCGAAGCCCAACATCACCGAGCGAGGGAACGGCCAGGGCTGGCTCCCGAGGTATCGAACGCTGTGCACGTCGATACCGACTTCTTCCTTGATCTCGCGGACAACACACGTTTCGAGTGACTCCCCGGCCTCGACGAATCCCGCGAGAATCGAGAAACGGCGCTGCGGCCAGGTCGGCTGACGCGCGAGTAGAACTCGATCGCCGCCGTCGTGCACCAGGCAGATGACCGCCGGATCCGTTCGGGGAAACTCCTCGTGGCCGGTGGACGTGGAAATGCGTGACCAGCCGGACATCGTGGGTTCACTCGGTGCGCCGTCGATAGCGCTGAATCCGGCACTGTCGTGCCAGTTGAGAATCGCGACCGCACCGGTCAACAAGCCGGCGTCCGCGTCGTCGAGTGTTCCGCCGAGCATCCGCAATTCAGACAAAGTGCCCGCCAGCAGCGACACCCGCACCGCCCAGACGTGGCGATTCTCCCGAATTCCCAGGAACACCGCGCCGCGCACCGGTTCGGGCCCCAACTCGGTTGCCTCGGCGAAGACCAATTGACCTTCCGGCGACACCTTGACCTGACCCCGTGAATTCACACGGAGGAGCAGTGCGTCCGCCCAACCCGTCGTCAGTGCAGCGGCGTCAGACCGCAATTCCTCGGCGCGGCCGACGCTCGAGCGTGAGAGCAGAGGCGTTTCGGTCAGCTGGAAGTCGTTCACGCTCACGACATTACTGCGCGCACGAAGCTCGGTAACACTCAGTTCGTGACGCGGCGAATGTAGAGCAGTCGATCGTTCTCCTCGACGGCGTCCACCTCGGGCGAACCGACGCGAACCAGACGGCCGTCGCGAACGACCCCGAGCACGATGTCGGAGAGATGACGCGGAGAGCCGCCGACCTCGTCGCGCTCGACGGCACGCTCGGCAATCGCGAATCCGGCCTCCGGAGTCAGCAGGTCTTCGATCATCTCCACGACGGTCGGCGTCGTGGTCGCGATGCCGAGGAGTCGACCCGCCGTCTCCGAGGACACGACGACGGAGTCTGCGCCGGACTGACGCAGAAGATGCGCGTTGTCGGCTTCACGGATGGCTGCGGCGATCTTGGCTTTCGGCGCGATTTCGCGGGCTGTCAGCGTCACGAGCACTGCGGTGTCGTCACGGTTGGTTGCCACGATGATCGACGACGCATTCTGCGCACCTGCCAACCGAAGTACGTCCGATTTCGTCGCCGAACCGAATACCGTCACCAGGCCTTTGCTCGCCGCCGAATCGAGGACGGTCTGATCGGTGTCCACGACCACGATCTCCGACGCCGGTACACCGTCACCGAGCATTGCTTCGATTGCCGTCCGCCCCTTGGTCCCGTATCCGACGACGACGGTGTGATTACGCACGTGCTGCCTCCAACGCTGAATTTTGAACGCCTGACGCGAACTCTCGGTCAGAGCTGAAAGTGTGGTTCCGACCAACACGATCAAGAAGAAGATCCGAAGTGGCGTGATCAACAGGACGTTGACCAGGCGCGCCGACGGCGTGAACGGAGTGATATCGCCGTAGCCGGTGGTCGAGAGCGAAACCGTCGCATAGTAAATGCAGTCGAGCAGCGACAGCTCGTTGTCCTGTGCGTCCCGGTATCCCGCACGATCGATGTACACGATCAACACGGCGGCGCCGAGAGCACCCAACGCGATGAGAACTCGCTTGTAGATGGCCCGCGCCGGACTTGTCTGTAGCTGGGGAATGCGCAGCACCCCGACAAGGGCGAAGTCAGGCTGATCGGTCAATGCTTCCGACCTGGTCAAACGCGCCCGGAGCTTACCGGCCATACATCGACTCTCTCACTCGAACTTACGAAATACCTACACGGACATCGGCAGGCAGCGTAACCCTCGAAGATCGACTTCGGAACTCGGGCGCCGAATAGCGCGCGGGTCGTGGCGCCGGTAGTGGCAAGAAGGTCCACCGTGAGGCAGGCTGGGCAAATGCCTTTCACCGGTTCGACGTCCACTCCCAGCCAAGCGGCCGCTCTTCGTTTGTCGGCCCTCCTTCTCGGCGCCGGCACCATGCATTTCGTGGCGCCTTCCTTCTTCGACAGCACCGTTCCCCGCCAACTTCCCGGACAGGCCCGCACCTACACCCAGGTGTCCGGCGTCGCGGAACTGGCGATCGGCGCTGCCTTGGCCGTGCCGAAGACCCGCAAGCTCGGCGCGGGTCTTGCCGCCGCGCTCTTTGTTGCCGTGTTCCCCGCCAACATCCAGATGGCGATCGACTGGTGCCGAAGCCCGAAGACGTCCACACCGCAGAAGATCGGTTCGATCGCACGTCTTCCCCTGCAGGTTCCGCTGGTGACCGAAGCACTCAAGGCTCGTCGAAACGCAAGCTAATCTTGCGCGCCTGCCGTTCGGATGAGGCGAGCGAGAGCCTCACCGTCCGGCAGGTTCTCGGGTGCGATGGTGCGACCCGATCGAACGTAGTGAAACGCCGCCCGGACCTTGTCGGCCGGAAACTGTTCGTTGCGCCCCGCCGAACGGGCTCTGGCTGACATCAATTCGGCCCAGGCCACCCGATACGCGGCCAACTGCATCACAACAGCGTCCTCGTTGGCGGCCGACGGTTCGGCACCGGTCTTCCAGTCGATCACCGTCCATCCGCCGTCGGGATCGGCGAACACAGCGTCGATGCGACCCCGTAAAACCGTTCCGGCAATGGATGTTTCGAAAGGAACTTCCACTTCGATCGGGCTGCGATTGGCCCACGGGGACCGCAGGAACGCATCCTGAAGTTTCACCAGATCGGTCTCGGGACCCGCGCCGGTATCCGCGGCGCCGGGTAGTTCGTCGAGATCCAACAGTCGGGTCGCACCGAACCTTCGCTCGATCCAGGCGTGAAAAGCCGTGCCGCGCCGAGCGAGCGGGTTCGGTGGGTACGGCAGTGGTCTACGCAGCCGTGCCGCGAGTTCATCCGGATCTGCCTTGAGGTCGACGAGCTGAGTCACCGAAAGCTGCGCCGGGAGAATCACTTCGGCACGCGCGTTTGCCCGGGCTTCGCGCTCGGCCAAGAGCACGTCGACGTCCGAGGCCCAGTTCTCCGGATCGTCCTCCGGTTCTTCCGCCTCTTGGCTGTCTTGCGGCAGCGATGCAAGTGCGGACAGGACGCTTGCGGCTCCGGCCTCGACCGCGCCGCGCCGCGCACCCAGCGGATCCGGCGGCCACTGCGCCGTACGGGGTGTGGAGGCCAACGGGTTCTCGGTGTCGGGTTCCGGTGCAGGCGCCCATTCCTCCACGACGCCGATCGCACCGCGTGAGTCTTCTTCACCGGCATCGTTTTCGGCCGTGACCATCTGATGCAGCTCGTCCAGGAACTCCGAAGGCCCCTTCGGTTCCGAACCGGATTCCGCCCAGTGATGCGCTGAGATGAACAGCGCCCGTTCGGTTCTGGTCAGCGCGACGTAGAACAGTCGCCGGTCCTCGTCCAGTCGGCGGTTGGACAAGGCCTTCTTGTGCGCCGTGATCGCGTTCTCGAGGTCCTTGCGGTTGTAGAGCTCCTCGAGGTCGAGCACCGGAACTCCGTCGGCCGAATCCGCGTCGACCGCCCGGTCACCACGCAACGACGGTGGCAGTTCGGCGAGCGCCCCGAGCCACGATCCGGACGCGGTGGACGAGGGGAACACCCCGTCGCTGACATGCGGGATCGCCACTACTTCCCATTCGAGCCCCTTCGCCGAGTGCACGGTCAAGATCTGCACGCGATCCGGCGCCACCTCCACTTCGCCCGGAGTGAGGCCCTTTTCGATCTGTTCGGCGGCCGCGAAGAATGCGAGCATCCCGGGCAGATTGGCTGTTGGACGCGTCGCGTAATTGGCGACGACGTCGGCAAATGCGTCGAGATGCTCGCGGCCCGCGGTCCCGACGACACCGACTCGGGTTCGCGCGCCTGCCTCGATTCCGATACCGAGCACCCGCTCGACCTCCGCCACCAGTTCGGTGAGCGGCTGGCCGATACGTTCGCGCAACGACGCCAACTCTGCCGCTATCGCGTTGATGCGTGTGTACCCGAGAGCTGAATAACGTTCTGCCGGTCCTGGATCGGAGATCGAATCGACCAATCCTGCTTGCTCGGCGTTCTCCCCCGGCAGCGCGTCCTGAACTGCCGAGGTGAGCGCCTCGGCGTCGGTGACCGCACCCGCTGTTCCGTATCCGGCGGAGATGGCAAGTTCGCGGGAGCGTTGCGAGAGTGCGGCGAGGTCCTTCGCGCCGATCTGCCATCTCGCTCCGGTGAGCAGCCGAACGGCGGCGCTGCCCGCCAGCGGATCGGCGACCACTCGGAGCATGGCGATCACGTCCGCCACCTCGGGTGTGTGCAGGAGCCCACCGAGTCCGACCACTTCGACTGGCAGACCTTTGGACCGCAAAGCCTCGGCCAGCGGGGCAGCATCGGCGTTGCGGCGGATCAACACCGCTGCCGTGGGCGTCGGGCGGTCTTCGGCACGTGCCGCCTCGTATTCTTCGGCGATCTTCTCCGCAACCCACTGACGTTCCTGTTCGACGTCTCCGAGCAGCGCCAGTCGAACGTCTCCGGCGACGGCTCCCGGCCGCGCACGAAGTGTGCTGACGGCCACACCGCGTCGGCGCAACGGTGCCGACGACAGGTTTGCCAGTTCGAGAGCCTCCGGCGGGTTACGCCAACTGGTGAGCAGTTCGAGCGTCGGAGCCGGCTTTCCGTTGGCAAGCGGGAAGTCGGTTGCAAACCGTGGCAGGTTGGCCGCCGACGCGCCTCGCCAACCGTAGATCGACTGCATCGGATCGCCGACGGCTGTCAGCGCCAACCGGCCGTCGGCTCCCCCGCCGAACAACGAGGACAACAACACTCGCTGAGCGTGACCGGTGTCCTGGTACTCGTCGAGAAGAACTACCCGAAAGCGCTCACGCTCGGTTTGCCCGACCTCGGGATGTTCGGAGGCGACACGGGCCGACAGCGACATCTGGCTGCCGAAATCCAATGCGCCTTCACGCCGCAGCGTCTCACCCAGCCGGGCAACGAGGGGCAGTAGCTCGATGCGTTTGTGTTGCACATCAAGGTAATTCAACAGCTCTTTGCTCGGCCCACCCCGCTGTTTCGGACCGGCGGGCAGAGTGTGAATCAGCTTGTCCAACTCGGTGTGAGCCTCGAGCAACTGCTCGGGGTCGACCAGGTGCTCCGCCAACTGACCGGCAAGGGCCAGAACGGTTTCGGTGATGGACCCCGGATTCTTGTCGGTGTCCAGATCACTGTCCCAGCCGCTCACGACGCGGTGCGCAACCTGCCACAGTTCGGTCTCGGACAACAGCGTCGCCGAGGGTTCGATCGGCAACAGCAGTCCGTGCTCGGACAGCAACCGTCCCGCGTAAGCATGGTAGGTACTGACTTCGGGTTCCCCGGCCAGAATCCGGGAACGCACTCCGCCGGTCGGGTCGAGTGCCCGCAAAACGTCCGAACCCGCCAGTCGCGCCAAGCGCTTGCGGATTCGCGACGTGAGCTGTTGTGCCGCTTTGCGCGTGAAGGTCAATCCGAGAACGGCCTCGGGATCGACGAAGCCGTTGGCCACCAGCCACACGACGCGAGCAGCCATCGTCTCGGTCTTACCGGCACCGGCACCGGCGACGACCAATGTCGGACCGAGCGGTGCGGCGATGACTGCCGCCTGTTCCGGCGTCGGCGGGTGTTGACCGAGCGCGACCGCCAGGTCGACAGGATCGATCTTCGGTCGGCGTGCCTTCTGCGTCGCGGCAGCCACTTAGTTACTCACCTGTCGTCCCTCGTCGTGTGCCGGGCAACTCGAGCGCACCGGGCAATGTCTACATCCGTCGTTGACCCTGGCCAGATACTGCGGCCCTTGGGTCGCTGCCGCTGCGTTGTGGATGACGTCTCGCCACATCTCGACGGCTTCGGCCGTCAGCGGCGGCTGAACTCGCTGCGCCGCACCGTCTTTCTTGTTGGACTTGGCCACGAATACCAGGCGTGCACCGCCGGGTTGTGTGGCCGGTTCGCCGGCAATCGCACCTTCGGCCGCTGCGACCTGGTACGCCGCCAACTGCGCGTGAGATTGCGCGGCCTCGTTGCTGACAGGGTTTCGCGCAGTCTTGACGTCGACAACCACCGGACGGCCTTCGGTGTCGCGCTCGAGCCGGTCGATCCGGCCACGAAGCTTGACCGCAGGCGCTCCCTCCTCACGTGGTTCGAGGACCCCCTCGACCGCGACCTCGACGCCGACTTCAGTCAGTTCGCCGCGAGTTGCGTTCATCCAGGCGGTGAACGTCGCCAGCATCTCCCGAGTTCGATTGAGTTCGCGGCGCGAGTACCACTGCGATCCCAGATCGATGGATTCCCAGGCATTTTCGAGTGCCTTCTCGACTTGATCCGGTGGAATCCGGCCGGCCAATGCCTGCACCAAGGTATGGACCAGCGTACCGGCGATCGCATGAGTGTTGTCTCCGTCGCTGCCGCCATGACGCTCGAACACCCATCGAAGAGGGCATGTTTCGAGAAGCTCGATGGTGGACGGCGATAGTGAAACCGGTCCGTCCTCGGGCTGCCACATGGGAGCAGCGGTACTCGGCTCGGCTGTGCCGTACCACTGATCCGGGTGCGCGCCGCGTACCCCGGCAGCAGCCAGACGTGCCAACTGGCGAGCGGCCCGGGAATGCTTCTCGGGGTCGAAATGCGCGATGTCGGGATCACACACGACGCTGCGAAGCTGTGCGACCAGTGCAGGCAGCGACAGAACCCGGGTATCCCCGGTCTCGGGTGCAACGACGTCGAGATCGGAGGACGGATCGTCCGAGTACGCGTCACCACGGATCAATTCGTCCACGAACCGCGAAGGCACCAAGTCGGTGTCCCCCGAAGCCGATTCGACTGCGGTGATCAGCAGACGGCGACGAGCACGGCTACAGGCAACCAGGAACAACCTGCGTTCTTCGGCCAGAAGCGGTGCGGTTCGCGAGAGTCGTTCGGCAGCCGAGTCACTGCCGTCGGAGACTCCGTTGACCAGGTCGATCAGCGCTTCGGTACGCAGTAGCGATCCGCGTGCCCGCAAACTCGGCCAGAGCCCCTCCTGCACACCCGCCACCGCCACGACCGCCCATTCGCGACCCGCCGCGGCGTGAGCGCTGACCACGGTGACGGCGTCGGGAGTGATGACCGATCGGCTCCGCAAGTCGGTCGGTATCTCCTGGCTGGTCAAGTAGTCGACGAAACCGGCGAGTTGCGAACGCGGCAACCGGTCGACGTAGTTGGCGGCCGCGTCGAAAAGTGCGACGACTGCGTCGAGGTCTCGATCGGCCTGTGAGCCGATAGGTCCGCCGCGCGCCGACGCAGCCGCCCAGCGTCGTTCCAGCCCCGTCGCCTGCCATGCTGCCCACAGAACTTCTTCGACCCCGAGACCTCGCTCGAGAGGCACTCGGGCCTTGCGAAGGACCGACAGCACGCGATTGAGTGCCGCAGCTTCGACGTCTGTCAACTTGCCCATGAGGCGCTTGGACTGCGCACGATTCTCGTCGATCAGAATGAGCCGCAACAACTCCGAGGAGTCCCGATCACTTCCCGATGCCAACTCGACCCGGCGCAGGCCACGACGCAACCGGCGCAGGGTGACCGGCTCGGCGCCGCCGATGGGACCGGCCATCAGGGCAAGCGCGTCGTCGCCGGTGAACTGATCGCCGCCGAGCGCCCGAAGGACCAGCAGCAGGCCGGACACTCCGTGTTGCCTGGCCAGCGGCAATTCGGTGGCAGCGGTCGTGACGGGTACCCCGGCCGCGAGCAGGGCTCGCCGGAGAGGGGCGAGAGTGCGCGGGACCGACCGAACGATGACGGCCATGTCGGACCAAGCAATCCCGTCCAGCAGATGCGCCCGGCGCAAGGTATCTGCGACGACTGCCGCTTCTTTGGCCGTCGTACCGAGAACCCGCACCGACGCCCGCCCCGGGTCCTCATCGGTGAGATCGGATGGAACCGCGATGCGATGAGCGAGGTTGCCGGGCAGCCGCGCAGCGATCTTCGCCGCGATCGACGCGACGTCGGCGTTGTTGCGAAACGTGGTGGGCAGGACGATCTGGCGCTCGTCTCCGCGCTCGGCGAGTCCGAGTAGGAACGCCGAATCCGCACCGCGGAACCCGAAGACCGACTGATCGGGATCACCGGCGATGACCGTGCCCGCAGTTGCGGTTCCGATCAGCCGAACCAGTTGCGCCGCCTGCGGATCCAGATGTTGTGCGTCGTCGACGAGTAGGTGCCGGATCCGAGCGCGCTCGGAGCGAAGCAATTCGGGATCGGTGGCGAACGCGGTCAATGCCGCACCGATCAACTCGGCCGCGTCGAGTGCCGGCGCCGTCGCCTCCGGAGCCTCGACACCGACACTGCCGCGTAGCAGCACGCCTTGCTCGTAGGCCTCGGCGAACCGCCCGGCCGCCACCCACTCCGGACGGCCACGCTTCTTGCCGAGCTTGACCAGATCTTCGGGACCGAGTCCGCGCTCGTTCGCTCGCAGCATCAGATCTCGAAGTTCGACGGCAAAGCCGTTCAAACCCAATGCGGGTCGCAGGCGCTCCGGCCACCGGAGCGCACCGTCTTCTATGTCGCCGCGCAACATCTCTCGGAGCACCGAGTCCTGCTCGGCGCCGGTGATCAGGCGTGGCGGCGCGTTGCCGTGCGCTGCGGCTTGAAGCCGGAGTACGGCAAAGGCGTACGAGTGAACGGTGCGGACCAACGGCTCACGAGTTGCCTGCGGTCCGCGTTCTTGTTCGTACCCGAGCAACCCGGCCGTGATCTGCTCGCGGACCTGCGTCGCTGCCCGGCGCGACTGGGTGAGCACCAGGACCGATTCAGGATCTTCGCCACCGGAGATCTTCTGCACTGCCAGATCCACGAGAAGGGACGTCTTGCCCGTTCCGGGGCTGCCGAGTACCTGCCAGGGACTCCAGGCGGCCCCCGAGCCGAATGAAACAGGGCCGAACGCGAGTTGGAAAGGATCCTCGGACGGCGGCGCGAACAGCCGGGCCGTCCCTTCGTCCCATGTTCGGGGTATCGGAGACGGCGCAGTTCGGTGCACCAACCGCGCCCGCGGGATGGTGACCTTGCTGCGTGTTGCCGTCTCACTCACCCAGGCATTCCACCAGAGCGCACCGACAACTCACACATCGCCTGCTTCCGGCATGATTGACCTCGTGCCTGCACTCCATACGTATCTCTACGGACCCGTCGGGGCACCGGAGATCCTTTCGCTGCACGGTCTGACCGGTCACGGCCGACGTTGGCAGTCGATGGCCGAGAACCAACTGCCCGAAGCGCGCTGGATCTCGCCGGATCTACGCGGTCACGGGCGTTCCACCTGGGCTCCTCCGTGGAACATCGAATCCCACGTGGCGAGCCTGCTGGAGACGCTCGACGAACATGCCACCGGACCGGTGGTGATCGTCGCGCATTCTTTCGGCGGAATGCTGGCGCTGCACCTCGCGGCCACCGCACCGGAACGCATTCGTGGGCTCGTCCTGCTCGACCCGGCGATCGGGTTGGATCCGACTTTCATGCAGGAAGTGGCCGAACTCACAATCGGCTCACCGGATTACACCGATGCGGCAGAGGCCTACTCCGAGAAGATTCACGGCTCGTGGGGTGAGGTTCCCACCCAGGACCTCGACGTCGAGATGGCTGAACACCTGATCGAACTGGGCAACGGACGCGTCAACTGGCGCCTGTCCACACCCGCGATCGTGACCGGGTGGGGCGAACTCGCTCGCCCGATCGTGCTGCCTCCGTCGTCGATGCCAACCGTGCTGGTTCAGGCGATGAAGGTCCAACCGCCGTACGTCACCGACGAGTTCCGGGCAGCGCTCACCGAGCACCTCGGTGAAAATCTGACCGGTGTCGAATTCGACTGTGACCACATGGTCCCGCACGTGCGGGCCGACGAAGTCGCCGCCCTCGTTCGCAGCATGCTCTGAAGGAACCGACATGGCAGCCACCACCGAAGAGCAGATCGAAGAGGTACGGCGCCTCATCGCGTCGATTCCGGCCGGTTTCGTGGCGACGTACGGCGATATCGCTGATGCTGCAGGACTTTCCAGTGCTCGCACGGTCGGTTGGATCATGCGAACGGACTCTGCCGACCTGCCGTGGCATCGGGTTCTCGGCGCCTCCGGCAAACCGTCGGCGCACCTGGCTCATCGTCAGATCGCCAAGCTCGAACTCGAAGGCGTGCCGATCAAGGACGGTCGGATCGACCTGAAGAAAGCTCGGTATCACTTCTGATTCACGTGTCACCGGTCGTCGTGACGCGGGCGATGGGGCAGCATGGAGGTATGACCGTCACGCCGCCGACAGCCGCCCTCATTCTGGCGGG
Source organism: Rhodococcus sp. MEB032 (assembly GCF_030208925.1). Classification (NCBI taxonomy): domain Bacteria; kingdom Bacillati; phylum Actinomycetota; class Actinomycetes; order Mycobacteriales; family Nocardiaceae; genus Rhodococcus; species Rhodococcus sp. MEB032. Next base: position 365,105 of record NZ_JARVSY010000007.1, on the reverse strand, counting down.
TGGTCGCGGGACCCGAATGGGTGGTGTCGACAAACCCGGCCTGCTCGTTCACGGCCGCAGGCTCCTCGACATCGCGCTTTCAGCGACGGCGCATCTGGACGCCGTCGTCGTGGTCGGTCCACATCGCCCTGAACTTGATCCTGGCATCACTCAAACTCAGGAAACTCCGGCCGGAGCCGGCCCTGTCGAGGCGATCTGGGCCGGATTGTCTGCGACCCGGTTACCCGACGACGCCGTGGTGGTGGTCCTGGCGTCCGATCTGCCGCACATCGAGGCCGTATCAGTCGACGCTTTGATAGCTGCCACGTCGACGGACAGTCCGGTGACGTGTGCCGTGGACGAGAACAACCGAACCCAATTCCTGCTCTCCGCGTGGACATTTCGCGAGCTCCGGCAACGCCTGTCCACATTGCGGGAGAGTTCGGGGTTGGAGAATCAACCTATGAAAGCGATTGTCACCGAACCGTTCTCGACGCTGCGTGTCACTGGTACCACTGACTGCGACACACCGGCGGACATCGACCGCGCGCGAAACCATCCGCGCCTGACGATCGAGCAAGCCCGCGCCGCCGTCAGGAACTCACTGACAGCATTGTCACCACACCGGGCCGCCCTCGCCGACAGTCTCGGAGCAACGCTCGCGCAGCCTCTCGTCGCCCTGGGTGATCTTCCTCGATCCGATGTCTCGGCGATGGACGGGTACGCCGTCTCCGGCGAGGGTCCCTGGCGAATCCGCACCGAGATCCGTATCGCGGGCGCCGACGGGCAACTCGAACTCGGTGAAGGCGAAGCGATTCGCATTGCCACGGGAGCACACCTGCCCCTCGGCGCCACCTCGGTGATTCGTGACGAGTATCTGTCCGTCGACGAGCCATCTCGGATGGTACGGAGACTGCCGGATGCGCCGCACCGCAACGACGCTCGACCACGAGGGGAAGATTGGACCACCGGATTCACGATCGCCCCGACTGGTACCGCGGTGACTCCGGCGGTGGTCTCCGCAGCTGCCAGCGGTGAAGTGTTCGACGCCCTCGTCCGTGGTCCGGTACGGGCACGCGTGACAGTCACCGGCGACGAGATCCGGCGGACCGGTCCACTGCGTGAAGGTCAGACCCGCGACTCCGTCGGTGGGATTCTCCCCTACCTACTGGAAAGCAACGGCGTACGGTGCGTGGCGGATTCGCACCTGAGGGACACGGCCGACAGTTTCGAGCGTGTACTGGCGGATGCGACTGAACAGGACCTGCTTGTTGTCATTGGTGCCACGGGCGGCGGCGCTGCCGACGAAATGCGCAGTGCGCTCGATCGACTCGGCGCTCGCACGATTGTCGGGCGAGTCGCCTCGCGCCCGGGCGGATCTCAGATAACGGCTGTCCTGCCCAGTGGTCGGGTGGTTCTCGGACTCCCCGGCAACCCGTACGCCGCAGTGACCACCCTGTTGACGATGCTGCCCACCGTCGTGGCCGCCTTGACGGGAAGCGACACACCACCGCGACTGCTCGGCATCATCGAGAACGCCGCTGCGGTGACTTCCGATGCGGTACGCCTACTGCCGGTCACACAATCCGCCGACGGTCGCTGGCGCGCCGAACCGTCTGTACGTACCGCACACCTGGCGGGGTTGATCGGGCGCTCCGCGTTTGCACTCGTTCCGCCACACGCGGAAGACGATGCCGTCGCCGAAGTGGTTGTCCTCCCACGCTGATCGGGTCAGTCGTTTGGGCGCCTACGCCGGTTGACCCCGACCACGCCGACCACTATCGCAAGCACCAGCGAATACACGCCCCACAGCACCAAGAACGGCAGCAGCCACCCGGCATCAACGGTCTGACCGCGCGGTCCGACGCAATACAGCGTGAAATTGGTGGACGTACCGTCGCCGTCGGAAAAGGTATCCGAGACGACCATCGCGCTCGATGTGGGAGCTTCACAGAAAATCGGCGCCAAATGAGCGACCTGTCCTGGCCAGATCACCGAAGACAGTAGTGCAGCAAAGATTCCCACGACCACGATCACCACTACGGAGATCACCAACGGAGCGATACGGCGGCTCACAGCGGGTGCACCAGGAAGGGAGTTCCGTCAGGCTCGAAGACCACCAGCGCCCGCGAGCGTAGAGATTCCACCATCACGGAGGCGCGAATCGCCTCGGTGCGACTGACCGAGATCCCGGTGACTTCGCCGTCGTCGACACCGCTGTTCTCCAGCGCGTCGTCGACCAACTTCTCGAGGTTCGTCAATGCCGGCACTTGATCCAGCGTGAACGATCGTGCATCGAGATCGTCGGTGACACTGACTTGCACGGGGCTCGGCTCGCCGAGAATGACTCCGTCGAAAGAGAATCTGTCGAGCTGGGTCGGCTTCCCGGGGTCTCGAACGGTGACTCCGAGCGTCTCGATCGGGCTGATGTCGATGCTGGTCACCGATACCGCGTCGACGCCGTATCTATGTGCGAGGCTGTCGAACCCGCCTCGCACCAACTCCGACGTCATCCCACCGCCACGTTCGCGCATCTGATTGTCGAAATCCATCCGATCGACGGCACCGATACATCCGCTCAGACTCGTGGCCGCCAAAGCGATGGCTACCGTCCACAGCGCCGACCGCACCTGCGAGGACGCGAATTTCATGAGCGGAGCGTACCGCGAGTGTCCGGTTCCATCCCGGTGGACTGCGCGTCGCACGAATTACTGTCGGCGACTCGTGGGATCATCGCGCCATGAATCGTGTCGACGAAGGATTCGAACCGCCGGACGCATTGGTCGAGTGGTGCCGCTCCCGCACCTTTCCACTGCACGTCCTCGACGACGAAGCCACCGTCGACCTGGATTGGTGGAACGCACACCTGAAGGACGCCGGCCACACCATCAGCCTTCGCGGGCGTGATCTCGACGGCAAAGTGATCACCGAAGGTCGAGCCATCGTTCAACGCAACGACCTTCGCCCGTCGAGCGATCTCGTTGTCGCCCAGCACGACGGCCTCGGACTACTGTTTCTCTGCGCGGCCTGGCAGGGCTCGCACGAGAGCCGACGTTTCACACGGCGGTTCCCCAACGTCTTCAATCCCCATCACCGCGAGGACGAGGATCCGCTGACCCAGATCACAGCCATTCTCGATCACTGCTCGAAAAACAAGTCGATGCCCGTCGTGCGGCGCGACACCTGGTCCGGGTGGCCACTCACCCCCGGTGTCGGGGTATCGCTGATGGCCGCTTTCATGTGGGCAGTGGGCGTACAGGACGAAGGCCGACGCGCTCAGATGATCGACCAGTACGGAGTCTCGACGCTCATCCACGAGGGCTGGCTCGAGGATCCTTCCGTCACCGGCTTCACGACGCGTCGCTACCGCCGGTACTGCGAACTTCTCGACAGCTGGGCCTATGCCGCCGGCACCCAACCCGAGATCGTCGAGATGTGGTTGGTGAAACGGTGGAGTGCGCGGTTGGCCCAAGCACGCAACGACGTCAGCGCCCCCACCCTGTTCTAATCCTCAGAAAGGTCGTGTCTCAGAAAGGCCAGGCAGGGAGGGTAGGCAGCCCCACCCTCGTCGGCCTCCCGACCAACCAGGCCAAGGTCTCCGCGTCGGACAGTGACGGCACTCGTACACCCGGGACCGCCGTCTCGAGTGCGCCCAACTGACTGGCGAGAGTGAATTCCACGAACTCGGCAGGCCAGTCGTGGCAGGTGTAACCGATGTCGAGGTCCATCAGGTGAATCTCGATCTCGTTCCAGCGCAGGATCGGTAGATCGAATGCCGTCACAGGTTTGCGCCACGGCACCGGTGTGTCCAGTCGATCTGTCGGGATCTCGCACAACGCGTCGACCAGCCTCGTTCCCGAGAAGCGGTAGTCGAGGGCCAACAATTCAGCCGGGCGATCTGCGCCCTCTTCGATTGCAGCATTGCGCGCATCCGGCCCCCCTGGATACATCTCCCCCGATTCGCCGCCCTGCACGCCGGCAACAAATCTGCCCAGCGCGTCGGCGTTGCGCGACATGTGCGTCACGACGTGTCCCCGACTCCACCCGGGGAGCCCGGAGGGCTCCCGCGCCTGCTCTTCGGTCAGTGCACCGATGAGAGCCTGTGCCTTGACGTCGGATTCACGAACTGCTGCGACCAGGTCGGCATACGTCGGCGTTACGGAGTGAGACGTCATGCAGCGATACTAGTTCCCTTCGCGCACTCTCATACCGATTCACGACAAGGTCCACCACTCCCGGATCGACGCCGAGCGGTTCGGTCACACCATCGGCTCCTGCAGCGTGCAACCTTTCGTGGAACAGCCCGTGCGCGAGGAGGTACGAGGCGACAAAAACTCGCTTCGCGCCGCGAACGCGTGCTGCTGCAACAACATCGGCTACCTTCGGCTCCCCGGTCGCGATGTACCCGATGTCGACACGAGTCCCCGCCGCTTCGGCAAGCATCAGCGCAGCACGCTCGACGTCTCGCAGCGCCCGCGCATCGGAGGACCCGGCGGCAGCAAGCACTGTCGCGTCACCCGGATTCCACCCCGCTTCGGTCAAGCGCCGAAGCAACACGCGTGCAAGCGCCGGATCGGGTCCGAGTGCCGGCGTCACACTCACAGCCGAGTGCTCACTGATCGCCACTTCGCGTCGAACATCGGTGTGAACGTGGTAGCCGGACGCCAAGAAGGCCGGTACGAGAATCGCTCGCCCCGGAGTGTCCCGGAGGACTTCCGAAGGTGACGGACCGAGCACATCGACAAAGGCAACGCGCGTGCGTCCGACGCGCGTGCCGACGGCGTCGGCCAGTGCGGCAACCATTTCCACGCCACGTGCACTACGCGTGCCATGAGCTACCAGGACGAGGACATCGTCATCGCGTTGCATAGTCACCTGGATTCTGTACGTAGTCGCCGGGGTCGAGGGCAAGTCGATAGCCCCGCTTGACCACCGTCTGAACGGCTTTGGGCGCGCCGAGGCACGCGCGCAATCGGGCGACGGCGGTCTCGACGGCATGGGTGTCGCCGCCGCCGCCGGGAAGAGAAGCCAGCAGTTCGTCGCGGGAGACGACTCGACCGGGGCTGGCACCGAGAGTGCGGATCAACGACATCGCAGCCGGCGGCAATTGCTTCACTTCACCGTCCACGACTACGCAACCGCCGCGAATGCTGATTTCGTGTTCGCCGGCTTGAATCTTGTTGGCTCGCTGCGGGAGTTCGTCGACGATGTGTCTCGCGAGCGCGCCCAGACGTGCCCGCGCCGGGGCTGTGGTCGGTACATTCAAGGCTTCGAGCGGCGCCGAGGTGACCGGGCCGACGCACATTGCCGCCACCGGACCCCGCATCGCGTCGAGAATGTCGCCGAGATCCCCGGTCTTGTCGGCTCGCATCAACATCGAGGCTACGGCCGGTGCACTGGTGAAACTGACGGCGTCGATTCCGGCTGACGCGATGGCGTCGATCATCCGGTCGAGCAGCGTCGGATCCTCCGGCGGTTCCCATCGATAGACGGGCACCGCGATGACCTCGGCGCCAGCTTCGCGCAACACCTGACAGAAGTCGGGAATCGGCTCCCACTCGGTGGTCGCACCATGCAGTTGTACAGCGATCCGCTTTCCCGAGACACCTTCTGCCAGAAGATGTTCGAGCACCTCGGCGGAAGACTCGGATGCCGGTGACCATTCCTCACGAAGGTCGGCCGCGCGGATTGCTCCCTTGGCCTTCGGTCCGCGCGCGAGCAGACGAGCCGAGCCCAACGCGGATCCGAGATTTTCCGCCTCACCCCACCCGTCGGCTGCTTCCAGCCAACCCCGGAATCCGATCCCGGTGGTGGCGACGACCACCTCGGGAGGATCCGAGATGATCTGCTGTGTCACCCTTTCGAGCTCACGGTCGTCGGCCAACGGAATGATTCGAATCGCCGGAGCGTGAACGACATCCGCTCCCCGACGAGTCAGCAAGGTCGCGAACTCCTCGGCGCGGCGCGAAGCAGTGATACCTACCGTGAATCCAGCCAACGGCATGTCGTCACTCACGAGACTGCATCGGCGACAGTCGAGCGAACGCCCTGCATCTGCAGGCTGTGTACCTGAACGACTCCAGCCCACACGCGAACGCCGTACACCGGCAGCGCAACCGACGAGTCGTCCAGCGCCCGGCCGTCGACCAGCGAGAACGCCTGCTTGAGCAGTGGCGAGACCACGATCGGCTCACCGTCCCGGTCGCCGACGAGTCCGCGAGACATCACCGCGGCGCGGCCGTACGGATCGAAGTTGCTGACAGCCCGGAGTGTGCCGTCCTCGAGTAGGAACAGCGCCACCTGCTCGCCGCCGCGAAGAAGCACGGCAACTCCGCGTCCAGGGATCAGATGGCTCAGCGGGCAGGCCGACGTCCATTCGAGTCGATCCGAATCCAGCTTGGCGATCTGCGCATCGATGACACTCATCGAAGTCCTCCTGTCGATCCGGCGACAACGTCGCGCGGGTTCTTGTCTACGTTTCTACGGATCCCGTGTTTCCCACGGGTTACGCGACTATTACCGGCGCGTGGGGATGCTCGGCATGCCCATCAGGACCGGAACCTTGCGCACTCCGGTCTCGTCGAACACAACCGTCGGGTCGGCTTCTTCCGGTGCGTTGACGAACGAGACGAACCTCGACAATTTCTCCGGATCACCCAGCACACCGGCCCATTCGTCCTGGTAACCCTCGACGTGCTTGGCCATCAGTGCCTCGAGTTCCTCGCCGATACCCAGGCTGTCTTCACAAATCACGGCCTTGAGGTGATCGAGTCCGCCTTCGAGTGATTCGACCCACGGCGCCGTGCGCTGGAGGCGATCGGCAGTACGGATGTAGAACATGAGGTAGCGGTCGATGTACTTGACCAAGGTCGCGTCGTCGAGGCCGCCGGCAAGCAGCTGAGCGTGTTTGGGCGACTGTCCGCCGTTACCGCCCACATACAGATTCCAACCGTTCTCCGTCGCGATGACGCCGACGTCCTTGCCGCGCGCTTCGGCACATTCACGGGCGCAACCCGAGACGCCGAACTTGATCTTGTGCGGCGAACGCAGACCGCGGTAGCGATTCTCGAGGTCGACGGCCATACCCACCGAATCCTGGACACCGTAGCGGCACCAACTCGAACCGACGCAACTCTTGACCGTCCGGAGGGACTTGCCGTACGCCTGACCCGATTCCATCCCGGCGTCGACGAGGCGCTTCCAGATCGCGGGCAACTGTTCGACGCGGGCACCGAACAAGTCGATGCGCTGACCGCCGGTCACCTTCGTGTACAAGCCGAAGTCTCGCGCCACTTCTCCGATGACGATGAGTTGCTCACCCGTGACCTCGCCGCCCGGCATCCGAGGTACCACGGAGTACGTACCGTTCTTCTGGATGTTCGCGAGGAAGTGATCGTTGGTGTCCTGCAACGACGCCTGCTGGCGGTGCAGGATGTGATCGGAGTCCGTCGATGCCAGAATCGAAGCGACTACGGGCTTGCAGATGTCGCAACCGGCGCCCTTGCCGTACTTGGCGATCAGCGCCGAGAAGGTTCTGGTCTGCGTCGACTGGACGATCTGGAACAACTCGGCCCGCGACTGCGCGAAATGTTCGCACAGTGCCTTCGACATCACAACGCCGGAATCGGCCAGCAGCTGCTTCACGGTGGGAAGGCAACCGCCACAAGTGGTTCCGGCGCTGGTGCACGCCTTGACCGAAGCGATGTCGCATGCGCCGGCTGCGATTGCACCGCAGATGGCTCCCTTCGTCACGGCGTTGCACGAGCACACCTCGGCGTCGTCGGGCAGCGAGCCTGCACCCGGCTTCTCCCCCGCAGGCGAGATCAATGTCGCCGGGTCACCGGGTAGTTCGCGACCGACCAGCGGGCGCAGCGACGCGTAGGCCGATGCGTCACCGACAAGAATGCCGCCGAGCAGGATCTTCGCGTCGTCGGAGACCACGAGCTTTGCGTACGTCCCCTTGGACGCGTCGCTGAGGACGACTTCGAGGGCGCCCGGTGAGGTCGCCATCGCGTCACCGAAACTGGCGACGTCGACGCCCATGAGCTTGAGCTTGGTGGACATGTCCGCGCCCGGGAAATCCGCGGCGCCGCCGAGCAGACGATCGGCCACGATCTCCGCCGTCGTGTAACCGGGAGCGACCAGACCGTAGCAACGGCCTTCCACCGCAGCACATTCGCCGACGGCATAGATGTTCTCGTCCGAAGTCACGCAGCCGAGGTCGGTCAGAATGCCACCGCGCTCCCCCACTGCGATGCCCGCGTCGCGGGCCAGCTGATCACGCGGACGTACTCCGGCGGAGAAGACGAGCAGCGACGCGTCGATAGTGGAGCCGTCGGAGAGTTCGACCACAATTCCGTTGTCGGCCTGCGAAATTCCCGCCGTCCCGACTCCGGTGTGGACAGTGAGCCCGAGTTCGGTGACGAGGCGAGCGAGCAGTGCGCCGCCACCCTCGTCGACCTGCATCGGCATCAATCGCGCATTGTGCTCGACGACGTGTGCCGTCATCCCCATGAGCGAGAGAGCATTTGCGGCCTCGAGTCCAAGCAAACCTCCGCCCACCACGACGCCGACAGCGCCAGGACCAGCCTTCTCGGCGGCGGCCCGGATACCGTCGAGGTCGTCGAGGGTGCGGTAGACAAAACATCCGTCGCCGTCGTGCCCCGGTACGGGAGGCACGAACGGATACGAACCGGTCGCCATCACCAGAGCGTCGTAGGAGATCGTCTCGCCGGTTGTCGTCGTGACCGTGCGTGCATCTTTGTCGATCGCGAGCGCGCCCTCCCCCACACGGAGGTCGACCAGGCTGTCGCCGACGTAATCGTTGCCGGCCAGTGCCAGTTCCTTGGGGTCCCACGCTCCGACGTACGAGGACAGCCCGACTCGGTCGTACGCTGCGTACTGCTCGTCGCAGAGTACGGTCACCGACCAGTTGTTCGCTTCGTCGCGCGAACGCAGTGCCTCGACGAATCGGTGTCCGACCATTCCGTGTCCGATGACAACAACCGACTTGCTCATGACGCCTACTTCCTGAGGTACGAGATAGTTCTGAGATTCCGCGGACCGCTCACGCCGTGACTGCGACCTTCGCCTCGTCGACGTCTGTGGTCAGCGTCGACGGCTTGCGCAGGAAGACGAACCAGGTGACTGCGATGCAGGCGATGTAGAAGGCCAGGAACACCCAGAAGGCCATGGTCGCCGACTTCGCGGGGCTGCTGTACGACGCGCGCAGCACCAGGTTGATGCCGACGCCGCCCAAACCGCCTACCGCACCGGCAAATCCGATGAGAGCGCCGGAGATACTGCGCGACCACGTCGCCTTCTCGCTTCGATCCATGTGGTCGAAGCTCTGAGCCTTCGCCTCGAAGATCGCCGGGATCATCTTGTAGACGGATCCGTTTCCGATGCCGGAGAGCAGGAACAGAGCGATGAATCCGAGAACGAATGTCACCATGATTCCGGCGCTGGCGACGCCGGCGGTGTTGTCGTCCATCGTTCCGGCCGTCACGAGTATCGATGCCGCAAATGCCATGGCGACAAACGTCCACATGGTGATCTTGCCGCCGCCGATCCGGTCGGCCAGTTTGCCGCCGAGGGGGCGAGCGATCGAACCGAGGAGAGGGCCGATGAAGGCGATCTGTGCTGCATGCAGCGCGGCCGCGGCCGGAGTGGCACCGCCGGCGAGGAAGTTGATCTGCAGAACCTGACCGAAGGCGAAGCTGAATCCGATGAAGGAACCGAACGTACCGATGTACAGGAAGCTGATCACCCACGACTCGGAGAACTTGAGTGCCTTGGCCATCGAGCGCAGGTCCGACTTCTGGTTGCCCAGGTTGTCCATGAACAGCGCGGCACCGACGGCAGCGGCCGCAATGAACACGAGATAGACAGCGCACACGATCCACGGAGCACGGTTACCGACGGTGGCGATCACCAGCAGACCGATCAGCTGGATCATCGGTACACCGATGTTGCCGCCGCCGGCATTGAGACCGAGCGCCCACCCCTTGAGGCGTTGCGGGTAGAAGGCATTGATGTTGGTCATCGACGACGCGAAGTTGCCGCCGCCGATACCTGCAGTGGCCGCTACCAACATGAACGTGGTGTACGACGCACCCGGGTTCATCATCAGGTAGAGCGTGAGAAGTGTTGGTACGAAGAGGAACAGCGCACTCATGACGGTCCAGTTACGACCGCCGAACCGTGCGGTGGCAACCGTGTATGGAATGCGGAGGACCGACCCGACAAGCGTGGGCACTGCGACGAGGAAGAACTTTCCGGCCGCGTCGATGCCGTAGATATCCGTCGGCATGAACAACACCATCACGGACCAGATCGACCAGATCGAGAAGCCGACGTGTTCGGCTACCACTGACCAGATCAGGTTCCGCTTCGCGATGTCCTTGCCGCCGGATTCCCAGGCGTCGACGTCCTCTGCATCCCAATGCTCGATGTAATGACTCACCAGGGCCTCCTGAATATGTTGGAGACCCAAAGGTAGAAAACGGTTATTGCGCCGGTGCTGCGTGCGATGACCGCGAAGTCAATTGATCCTCACCCGGTAACAAGACCGGGTGTGAGCTAGTTTTTCGCAGGTGCGTGCCAGGAATCCTCGAGCATCCGAGGCTTGCATGCCTGGTAGGCGCCCAGGAGCACCACGATCACAGCGACGACGAGCAGGCCGAACGGCGCAGCGTATCCACCGGACACGTCGTGGAAAACGCCGAACAGGAGCGGACCGAGGCAGGCAACGGAGTAGCCGATGCCCTGGGTGAAGCCGGACAGTGCCGAGGAACCGATGTGCGAACGAGTACGCAGGTTGATCAGCGTGAGCGACATCGGGAACGTGCTCGGACCGAGGCCCAGGACGACAACCCACACGACCGGCGCCGCCATCGGGGCAAAGTACAACCCGCCCATGCCGACCAGGTAGCAGACGGCACACGCGATCACGACAGGGAAGGGATTGGCCATGCGGGCGCACAGCGTCGGTGCACCGAAAGCTGCGACGAGCCCGATCACCGAGAACATTCCGACCATCGTTCCGCCGAAGGCATCACTGGCTCCGGCGTCACGAAGGATCGAGGGAATCCACGTGAACATCGAATACGTGATCAGTGAGGTCATGCCGAACATGCCGGCCATCCCCCAGGCCACGGGAGAACGCCAGACCTGACCGCGTGGCTGTTCTGCCACTGCCGCAACCGAATCCGATGCATTCTCGACGGACCCGGCTTCGTTCGCGCGAGCCTTGCGCGAGCGAGCGAGGGTGATCAACCACGGCACTGCTGCGGCGAAGCCGAAGGCGGACCACCAGCCGATCGAGAACCGCCACCCGAAGGCGTCGGCAACCGGGACTGCGACGAACGCCGGAACGATGGTGCCGATCTGCACGGCCACGATGTAGACCGAACTCATGGTGGCGAGGCGATCCGAGAAGTACCGCTTGACCAACGGCGGGATCACGACATTGCCGATTCCCATGCCTGCCAGCGCCAGAGCCGAGAGGGCCAGCAACGACCATGTCTGAGACATCATGGCGCGCAACAGCATTCCGACGCCGGCCATGAGCATCGCGACGAGGGCCGTCCGCTCGAGCCCGATACGTTTCGCGATGGCGGGAGTGACGAGACCGAAGATGGCGAACATTGCGGTCGGAACCATGCCGAAGACACCGACGATCGAGGCGGAGAAGCCGATCTCGTCGCGAATCTCGGCCGCCAAGGGCGAGAACGAGGTCACCGCAAGTCGAAGTACGAGCGCAGACATCGCAATCGCTGCGAAGACGAGCACACGGCCTTGTACCAACGAGCGGGTTTCCGTTCTCTCCAGTTGAGCAGTCACCGGCAAATCATAGGATGACCGGACGAACTCGCACAAGCGCGGTAATCTAACGTCACATTCACACCACTTACCCGGACCCGAGGAAACAACCACGTGCAACCCGTTCGACGCGCAAGTCTCATCTCGCAGGTCACCGAACAACTCCGCAACGAGATCCGGAGCGGAACCTGGCCGATCGGTTCCAAAATCCCCACCGAACCGGAACTGTCGGAGTTGACCGGCACCGGTCGCAATACCGTGCGCGAGGCGGTCCAGGCGCTCGTTCACGCCGGAATGCTGGAACGTCGTCAAGGATCTGGCACCTACGTCGTTGCCGTCTCCGACCTCGGTGGCACTCTCGGCAACTACTTTGCCGGTGCCCACCAGCGGGATGTACTCGAACTACGGCGCGCACTCGACATCACCGCGGCCACCCTCGCCGCCGCACGGCGAACCGAAGACGACATCGCCGAACTGACGCGGCTACTCGAGCTTCGCACCGCTTCGTGGGAGGGTCAGGACGTCGACGCCGCCACCACCGCGGACGTCGCACTGCACCGAGCAATCGTCGCGGCCAGCCACAACGAGGTCTACCTGGAGTTCTACGACTCCCTGCTTCCGGTAATCGAGACCACGATCCAACAACACATCGACGCGACCGGCGAGGGATTCCACTCGCAGCACGCGAACCTCGTCAACGCTGTCGTCGACGGGAACACCGTGGCCGCCTCGAACGCCGCACGCGAGTTGTTCGAGGGCCTGGTCTCGGACTTCGGTACCGGCGCCCCGATCTAGAGCAGCAAGCGCACGATGTCGGACGTACGGGCCAACCCCGGGAACGCGTCCGCCGTCGAGCGAGGATGCAGAACATGAACTGCCAAGCGGAACATCACCGCACGTAGAAGCATCTGCGGCCACTCGGGGAGATCTTCCCACCGGCCGACCAGTGCCTCGTCGGCACCGCCCCACGAGATCGCGTCGACCACAGCGACGGCGGCGGCCCACGCAGCCGGCCGCCAATACGGCGTGATGTCGGTGATTCCGGGCGCCATACTGCCCGAGAACAGCACTGTCCCGAACAGATCGCCGTGCACGAGCTGGTCCGGGCTCTGCACCGGCTTACGCAAAGTAGCGAGCCCGGCGATCAGTTCCAGACTTTTGCGACCGTCAGGAGTGGGCGTCTCGAGTTGCTCGACGCCCTTCGCGATCCTCAGCGGAACCGTTTCCCAGGCCGCGCGATCAGCGGCGACGAATACGTCGACCTCGGCCCACGGCGGCACGGGCGGTTGCGCAAGGAAGCGCGGGCGCTCGAGCGAGGCCGTCGCCGCATGCAGTCGGCAGGACATCGAGACCACTTCGTCGTGACGTGGTTCCGGCGATCCGACGATGAAGGTGTCGGCACGCCAGCCCGAGACGACGTAACGACCGTCGGTCGAACGCACCGGTCGAGCCAGCCGAACGCCGTCGACTTCGAGGTTCTCTCGCACCTTCGCCGACCACGCTGCGCGGGCATGATCCGCGACTGCTGAAAGGACGACGTCTCCACACAGCCACCCGCCGTCCCAATCCGCACCGAGTGGGATGGGATCGACTTCACGGAGGCCGAAGGTGGAGCACACGTGCTGGGGAGGTTGGCCTGTGCTCACACCCCAACGCTACCGGTGCGCGGCGCCGCCTCCCGCGAGGCGCGCCTAGTAGACCGGCAGACTCGCATCCACCTGGTTCGCCCAGGCGATCGCGCCGCCTTGAACGTGGACCGCGTCGGAGAAACCGGCGTTCTTGAGAAATGCCAATGCCTCGGCGGAACGAATGCCGGTTTTGCAGTACAGCACTATCTGCTTGTTCTGCGGCAACGTCGCCAGAGCTTCCCCGGACAGGATGCGGTCCTTCGGGATCAGCACGGCCCCCGGCAGATGCATGATGTCCCATTCAACCGGTTCTCGTACGTCGACCAGCTCGATCGACCGTCCCTCGCCGATCATGGCCTCCAGTTCGGGCGCCGTGATCGTCGAACCGACAGCAGCGGCACTCGCCTCTTCGGACACGACACCGCAGAACGCGTCGTAGTCGATCAAGGCGGTGACCGGCACGCGGGTCGGATCACGCTGAAGGCGGATCGTCCGGAACGTCATCGCAAGTGCGTCGTAGATCATCAGGCGTCCGAGAAGCGGTTCGCCGATCCCCGTGACGAGCTTGACCGCCTCGGTCGCCATGATCGAACCGACGGTCGCAGGCAGGACTCCGAGCACACCACCCTCGGCGCACGAGGGGACCATGCCTGGCGGCGGCGCCTCCGGGTAAAGATCGCGATAGTTCAGTCCCGCGCCGTCCGGGGCGTCTTCCCAGAAGACCGAGACCTGCCCTTCGAAGCGGTAGATCGAGCCCCACACGTACGGCTTTCCCGCGATGACGGCAGCATCGTTGACGAGGTACCGCGTCGCGAAGTTGTCCGTACCGTCCAGGATCAGGTCGTACTCGGAGAACAGTTCGACCGCGTTGGAGTTGTCCAGGCGGAACTCGTGCAACCGGACGTCGACGTGCTCGTTGATTTCGAGAATCGACTCCTTCGCGCTGAGCGCCTTCGGGCGTCCGACGTCGGAGCGTCCGTGAATCACCTGACGCTGCAGGTTCGACATGTCGACCTCGTCGAACTCGACGATCCCGATGGTGCCCACTCCTGCGGCCGCGAGATAGAGCAGTGCCGGTGAACCCAATCCACCGGCGCCGATGAACAGGACTCGTGCATTCTTGAGCCGCTTCTGACCGGTCATGCCTACGTTCGGGATGATCAGGTGCCGGCTGTATCTGGCAACTTCCTCCCGGCTCAACTCGGCTGCCGGCTCCACCAGTGGTGGCAATACGACGGGTGTTGCAGACACCGCGAAACACTCCTAGTTCAAGACGAGATCAGGGATTCTCGATCCGGTCACGCTCGGGGGTACGGCCACGGATTGAAGCGGCACGTGAGTCCGTTCATCGGAACGACGCCCTCGGGATCAAGCCTAGCGATGTCGTTGTTCGCGGTTCCGAAGGTCTGCTGCATCATGATCGGTGCGAGTCCACCTTCGGTCTCGCACGGCTGATGAGCGGCGTATCCGATGGCATGGCCGACCTCGTGATTGATCTGATACTGCCGATACGAGCCGATGTCGCCCTGGAACGAAATGGCGCCTCGCACCCATCGCGGTTCGTTGAGCAGGACTCGGTCCATGCTCGGGTTGTAGCAGGATCCTTCGAGTTCGATTTCGTATCCACAGCCTTCGCGGATCGTCATCTGTGAGGTCAAGGAGATCCGGAAGTCCGGCTCGCCGGCGTCGACGCGCCGGAACGCGACCTTGGGATCGTTGGTCCAACTCTTCGGATTGGCCAGTGTCTGGTCGACCATGCGTCCGTACGATTCGTCTCCGCCGAAGCCGGTCGTGTCGACGCCGTCCTCGATCTCGACCGTGTACGTGAACTCGCGTTCGGTTCCCTGTCCGACCTTGCCCGTCGTACCTGGTACGACGTGCCACGTTCCACCCCCCGCGACGGTGAACGGACCACCGTCGGGAAGGGCACCGGACGGTATCGACGAGGCAAAAGTTCCGTCTCCGGCCGGTGGGGCACCGATGACGTCGGTTCCGTCGGTGCTGTGCGCGAGGTCGGCGGTGGCCGACGTCTTGCTCGCGGAGTCTGTGGCGTCCGGCCGCACCGCATCGACGATCACAAGAATGGTGAGCACCACGAGAACCGGAATCGCGTAGGCCCGCCAACCGTAGGTCGAGACGAAGCGCCCGAGCTTGCTCTGCTTTCGCGCTGCCCGGTCCGGTCGCGGATTACGCGGGGTTCGGCCCACTTCTCGTTTGGTCGGATCCCATTGGGCGCGCAAAGGCTGATGGGAGGAAATGCCGCGATAGTCGCGTTCGCCGTAGGCACGATCATCCGGCACCTCCGGCCGACGTTCGTCGCGAGGCGCTCCAGTTCCGCTACGCATTCGACGTTCCTCACGTTCAGGGTTCTGCGTAGTTCGTCCACGCATGCGCGGTCCCCCTGGGTCAGTCACGTCGTCCAGAATCTCACACACGGCAAGTCGCTCGCCCGGGCTGACCGAAACTTGCTGGTCCTGGCGTGTCATGGCAGCCCGTCCTGTAACGAGAAAGACCGCTGGTCTCGCTCACCGAGGCACGCGCGACTCGCCCGGGCGACACACGGTATCGTTCATTCGGCTACGACCGGTGTGACGGAGGATACTGGCGGGTACGCACACGCGACTCGCGGATCCGCGCGCCGACCGAATTACTTTTGCTCAGATTGGAAGCGACATGACAGAACTCGCGGATCGGACTGACTCCGATCGCGGTACAACGGCTGGCAAGCCTGCCGGAACACGTCGCAGCACCCGCCTCCCCCGCGATGCGCGCCGCCTCCAGCTCCTCGCAGCTGCAAGTGAGGTATTCGTTGCGAACGGGTACCACTCGGCCGGCATGGACGAGATCGCCGAATGTGCCGGTGTCAGCAAGCCAGTTCTGTACCAACATTTCCCAGGCAAACTCGAACTGTACGTCGCAGTCCTGCAGAGTTACGTCGACAGCCTCATCTCGGGTGTACGCCAGGCCCTGCGATCGACGACGGACAACAAACAGCGTGTCCGCGCCGCGGTCCAGGCGTTCTTCGACTTCGTCGACAACGACTCCCAGGGCTTCCGCCTGGTGTTCGAGTCCGACATCATGGGCGAACCTCAGGTCCAGACACGCGTCGAACAAGCCACCGAAGCCTGCGTCGACGCCGTGTTCGACCTGGTGAGTCAGGATTCCGGACTCGATCCGTACCGTGCGCGCATCCTTGCGGTCGGTCTTGTCGGTGCCAGCCAGTTCACTGCGCGGTACTGGCTCGAGGCCGCGCGGCCGATCCCGAAGGAAGAAGCCGTGGAAATCACCGTGACCCTCGCGTGGGGCGGTCTCTCACACGTGCCGCTGCAAGCCGAAACGAAGTAACCGGAACCCGAACCCGAACGAGAATGGGCGGGCAGTCTCACGACTGCCCGCCCATTCTGCTGTTACAGCTACGCGTCAGACGGTAGGCGCGAATCCGACCTTGCGGATATCGGACGGACCGATCTCCACGTACGCCACACGAGAAGCCTGCACCAGGAACTTGCGGCCCTTGTCGTCGACGAGAGCCAGAACCGGCTCGCGGCCACCGAGGACAGCCGCGACCAGTGTCTCGACCTCGTCAGGGGTCTGTTCGCTGTTGACGATGAGCTCACGCGGGCTGTCGATTACACCGATCTTGACCTCCACGGTCAACCTCCGAACTGTTCGTGAATTACATCCGTTGTCGACGCAAGGCTAATGCAGCAACGACCGCCCACGCTCCTCTGCACGCTGTGCCCAGAGCGAACAGGCACCTAGACGAGTCCGAGAATCGCCATCCGCTCGGCATGCTTTGCCTGCATGCCGTCGAACAACGCGACAACTCCGTTGAGGTCGCCGGAGGCGGAGATCACCAGATCGGTGAGATCCTCACGCTGCGCCAGCACGAACTGCGCCTGCGTGATTGCTTCGCCCAGAAGACGGCGTCCCCAGAGCATCAACCGGTCCTTGGCGCGAGTACTGGCCTCCACTGCTGCCTTCACCTCGAGCACCACGAACTCCGAGTGGCCCGTCTGGGACAGCACGTCCTCTACGATTTCCGCGACATCCGCCGGGAGAGAGTGCCCGATCTCGCGATAGAAGTCGGCAGCGATTCCGTCGCCGACGTACGCCTTCACGAGCGATTCCAGCCACGTCGACGGTGTCGTCGACGCGTGGTAGTTGTCGAGAGCTCGAACGAACGGGTCCATGACGGCGAAGATCTCGTGGCCACGTTCCGTCAACGCCGTTTCCAGAGTCTCGAAGTGGTCCATCTCGGCGGCGGCCATGCTGGCGAACGCCACCTTGCCTCGCAGGTCCGGTGCCATTTGTGCGTCCTCCGCCAAACGGTAGAACGCCGAAATCTCGCCATACGCGAGAACGGCAAACAAATCGATTACGCCAGGGTGATCGGAAGCGACTCGGCCTCCGGTTCCAGCGTCCGTCGAAGCATCAAGATCGTGTGCGCCCATGACTACGAACTGTAGTGCTTCGACGGCCGACGCGACCGGCAAGGACCGCATGTCCGATTCGGTGATCTTCGACATGTCATCGCGAGGGACGGACAACGTGCAGCTACAATGGTCTTGGGAGTTCGCCAGTTCCCCCGGGCCATTTGGTTAGCCGGGACGGCTGTATTCACACGAACCCCACCGATAATGTGCGCGCACCTGCATCGACGGTTGTCGCCCGCTTCGCCGAGATCTCCGGACGGTTCGAATTCGTCCGAGTGGAATTCAGTGCTGAGGCGTAGGCATGACCGAAGAAAAAGAGGGCATCGACATCGGCCGACTTACGGCCTGGCCCCTTACCTTGTGCGTGCGTACCGCCACGAGGAAAGGCTAGTCCCCTGAGCAAGATCACTGTCGACCACGAAGACGAAGCAACCGAGAACACCGTTTCCGTCCAGCTCGACGACACCCATGTACCCCCGAGCTTCGCCGAACTCGGTGTCCGCGACGAAATCGTCCGCGCACTGAACGAGATCGGCATCGAGCGCACCTTCGCCATCCAGGAACTCACCCTTCCGTTGGCTCTCGCCGGTGACGACCTCATCGGTCAGGCCCGCACCGGAATGGGCAAGACCTTCGGTTTCGGCGTCCCGCTCCTGCATCGCATCGTCACCGCCGAGAACGGCACGGCTGTTCTCGACGGCACGCCCCGCGCTCTGATCATCGTTCCCACCCGCGAGCTGTGCATCCAGGTTGCCCGCGACCTCGAGAACGCCAGCAAGTACCTCCGAGTCGGCGACCGCGGTCTCCAGGTTCTGCCCATCTACGGCGGCCGTCCGTACGAGGCGCAGATCTCGGCACTCCAGAAGGGCGTCGACGTTGTCGTCGGCACCCCGGGTCGCCTGCTCGACCTCGCCAACCAGTCGCACCTGATCCTGGGCAAGGTGGGCGTTCTCGTCCTCGACGAGGCCGACGAAATGCTCGACCTGGGATTCCTCCCCGACATCGAACGCCTCATGGGCATGGTCCCCGACAAGCGTCAGACGATGCTCTTCTCCGCGACGATGCCCGGCCCGATCATCACCCTGGCTCGTACCTTCCTGACGCAGCCGACGCACATCCGCGCCGAAGAGGCCGAATCCTCCGCGGTGCACGATCGCACCAGCCAGCACATCTACCGTGCACACGCGCTCGACAAGGCCGAGATGGTCGCCCGCGTCCTGCAGGCCGAAGGCCGCGGCGCGACGATGATCTTCACCCGCACCAAGCGCACAGCCCAGAAAGTCGCCGACGATCTCGCCGAGCGCGGCTTCTCCGTCGGTGCCGTCCACGGTGACCTCGGCCAGATCGCCCGTGAAAAGGCGCTGAAGGGCTTCCGTAACGGCAACGTCGACGTTCTGGTCGCCACCGACGTCGCTGCCCGCGGTATCGACATCGACGATGTCACCCACGTCATCAACTACCAGTGCCCCGAGGACGAGAAGACCTACGTCCACCGCATCGGTCGTACCGGCCGCGCCGGACGCACCGGCATCGCCGTCACGCTGGTCGACTGGGACGACATCCCTCGCTGGCAGCTCATCGACAAGGCACTGAGCCTCGGAATCCCCGACCCGGTCGAGACCTACTCCAGCTCGCCGCACCTCTACGAAGAGTTGTCCATTCCGGCCGATGCCAAGGGCACTGTTCGCAAGGCCAAGGCCGCCCCTGAGAAGGCAGCAACGGACAAAGCAGCAACGGACAAAGCAGACGCGCCGAAGTCGACCGACTCGGACGGCAACGAAGAGAAGGCCGCTCCCCGCCGCAACCGGACCCGTCGCCGCACCCGCGCCGGCGCTTCGACCGACGCTGCGACGTCCACCACCGCCGGCGCCACCACAGCTCCCCCTTCGGCACCCGCGGCAACCGCTGCCGAGAACTCGGACGAAGACGGAGCGGCCAAGCCGCGTCGCCGTCGGCGTCGTCGCCCCGCGGCTTCCGCGACGGCAGGCGCCGCAGAGTAAGCTGCCGATGTGCTGGCTCCCGAAAGGCGTACTCGCTCAGATGTGATCGGTGCGCTGGCAATCGCGCTGGCCGTAATCGTGGCGGTGACCGTTGTGTGGTTGCGCAGTGATGCGCGCCGAACCACCTCGGTCACCGCCGAATCTCCACTCCCACCTCTGTCGACGTCGGTGTTGTTACCCGACATCCTGAAGCAGACGTGGGAATCTCCCAGTGCCGACTCGACGGCACCGATCACCGTCGGAAATGCCGTCGTCACCGCCGACGGCTCCGAGGTGATCGGCCGCGATCCGGCAACGGGCGAAGAAGTGTGGCGATACGCGCGCAACATTCCGCTGTGCGGCGCGATCGGTTCGTGGGATCGCGTCGTCAGCGTCTATCAGGATGATCGCGGTTGCTCTCAGGTCACGTCACTGGTCGCCGACACCGGCGCCCGAAAGGACCAGCGCAACAGCGACGCCGATTCCGCGGTCAGCCTTTCAGCGGACGGCACCTACCTGATTTCGCGCGGCAGTGAGCGAATGGAGCTGTGGCGCTCGGACCTCGTCCGAACCCTCGAGTACGGCCGGGTCGACGCGAAGGTCAACCCCAACAAGCAACCCCGCACCGGATGCACGCTGCTCGACGCTGCGTCGAGCGCCAACCGAGTCTCGGTACTCGAACGCTGCCCCGGTGAAGCCTCCAACAGGTTGACGGTGATGAATCCCGCACCCAAGGACGCCCAGGAACCCGAAGAGTACGGATCCGCGATTCTCCTCGACTCCGAGGGCGCCCGCCTGCTGGCCGTGGCCGGCGAAAAGACGGCGGTCTATCTCCCCGCAGCCAACGGAACCGTTTCTCGCATCACCATTTTCGACGGATCCGGCAATCCGATCGTCGACTATCCGATCGAGGGAACGGTGACCGAAGGCGCCCGCACCCACGCCGACAAGGCTTCGATCACGTGGTGGACCGGCTCGCAGACCGTCAACCTGCGCCTGAGCGATCTGGCTCCGACGTGGATCGTCAACGGAACGTCAGGACCCGGAAGCATGGTTGCCGGTCAGATGCTCATCCCCGTTCCGGGCGGCATTGCAGCCGTCAGTCCGTCGGACGGAGCGGTGCAGCGCATGATCGCAGTCGACCGCGGTGAGACGGCGACACCGATCGTGCTCGCCAGTGCGGGCGAGACGATTCTGGAACAGCGCGGCGATACCTTGTTCGCGCTGCGCTAGAAGCTCGCCTTCCTCAGAGCGCCAGCTCCGGCGCGAAAGTCACGACTTCGTTTCCAGCCCAATGCTTTACGAGATTGTCGGCGAGTTCACGATAGGCATCCGCACCCTTGTTCTTTCGTCCGGCGAGGACCGTCGCACCCGACGCGGACGCCTCGGCGAACTTGACGGTGCGTGGGATCGGAGGCGCCAGAACGGCCAGGGAGTAGCGGTCGCTGACGTCGGCGAGCACGTCGCGACTGTGCGTGGTTCGAGCGTCGTACAGAGTCGGAAGTGCGCCGAGCAGAACAAGATCCGGGTTGGTGATGGCTTGGACTTCACGAACTGTACGCAGCAACTGTCCGACGCCGCGGTGTGCGAGGGTTTCGCATTGCAGTGGAACCAGAACCGACTGCGCCGCAGTCAATCCGTTGAGCGTGAGCACACCCAACGACGGTGGGCAGTCGATGATGATGACGTCGTAAGAGCCCAGGAGCGGAGACAGCGCCCGCTTGAGCGCGAACTCTCGACCGGGTCGCATCAGGAGCAGCGCTTCGGCGCCCGCGAGATCGATCGTGGCCGGCAGGAGATCCATACCGTCGTCCGTCTTCAGCACGGCGTCGACCGCGTCGAGATCACCCGCCAGGACCTCGTTGACCGAACGCTCGAGGCGATCCGGGTTGTGTCCGAGCGAGAACGTCAGGCAGCCCTGCGGGTCGAGATCCACCACCAGAACTCGTTGTCCGAGCGCGGACAAAGCCGCACCGAGAGAAGCGACGGTGGTGGTTTTAGCCACGCCGCCCTTTTGATTCGCCACTGCGAGAACCGTCGTCACACGTAGATCCTTGCGCACTTCGCGCCAGGAGGCGAGCTACACACGCGAGGCAGCCTGCAATGATGGTCGACATGACGTCCCAGTCCGCCCCCTCGTCGATCCCCCTAGGTGCTCGCGTCGTACTCATGCGACACGGTGAAACCGAGTGGGCACGCACCGGGAAACACACGGGCCGGACCGAGGTTCCGCTGACTCCGCTCGGCGAGATGCAGGCAACCGCGACCGGAAATCGCTTGCGAACCCTCGACCTCCGGAACCCCATGATTCTGACGAGTCCGCGGCTGCGCGCACAGTTGACGGGCGATCTCGCCGGCCTGCCGGAAGAGCGAACCTGGGATGCACTGTCCGAATGGGACTACGGCGATTACGAAGGCCTCACGACGCCCGAGATCCGCGCAACGGTGCCCGATTGGACCGTCTGGACGCACCCGTGCCCCGGCGGCGAGCAGGCCGATCAGATCCACGCCCGCACCGACATGGTGCTGTCGATGGTGCGTTCGCAACTACCCGAACGCGACGTGATCCTGATCGGGCACGGCCACTTCTCACGCGCACTCATCGCCCGCTGGCTCGAGCTCCCGGTGACGGAAGGAAAGCGTTTCGCCTTGTCCCCCGGCGCATACTCGGTTCTCGGTTACGAGCACGGCGCCACCCACCTCGTCCATCACAACGTGCCGCCGCTCGTCGAGGCTTGAGGCCTAAGATTCTCCCTATGATCCGACGCGCCACGCCCGCAGACGTCCAGCCGATCACCGACATGATCTACGAGTTGGCCGACTACCAGAAGGCCCTCGACGAGTGCACCGTGAAGGCGGAACAGATCGGCGAGGCGTTGTTCGGGCCGGCCGCGACGGCCTTCGCGCACGTCGCTGTGAATTCGGCCGACGACGTCGTCGGCATGGCATTGTGGTTTCGCAATTTCTCGACGTGGGACGGCGCTCACGGCATCTACCTCGAAGACCTGTACGTCAAGCCCAGTCAGCGCGGATCAGGCCACGGGAAGGCTCTTCTGGCCGCACTCGCCAAGGAGTGCACCGACAACGACTACACCCGGCTGTCCTGGTCGGTGCTCAACTGGAACACCCCCTCGATCAAGTTCTACGAGTCACTCGGTGCCGACGCGAAGACGGAGTGGACCACGTATCGCCTGACCGGCACCCACCTCGGAGCTCTCGCCGCCGAAGCTGAGTAGGACCGAAGCAGCGTAGGCGTTTCGTCCTACTTGTCCCGCGGCTCTTCGGTCTCGTCCGGGCGTCCCTCTTCCGGCGACACCTCGTCTGCGTACGCTCCGTACTCCGCTGCCATCCATCGAGACGTCGGAGCCGAGAACAGGCAGCCCAGAGCGCCGAGAACGACGACACCCAGAACGATGCCGAGCGGCACCTGATGCGAATCGGTCAGGAGCGACCAGGCGACCGGCAGGAGCAGCAATTGCGCGACGACGGCGATTGCCCGGCCCCACCGGCGGCCCGTCAGCAAAGCGATACCGGCAGCCAACACCGCGCCGCCGAGGATCGCGACCCACGCGGCAAATCCGTATCCGTTGGTGACGCTCTGATCGTGGCCGGTTGCACCGCGAATCACTGCGACGATCGCGAACCCGGCGGCAACCAGCCCTTGCAGCGTCACGAGGGCACCTGCCCATGTGACTGTCTTGGGCAGGGCGTTCGGACTGGCGGTATTCGGCACGAGGCCAGCCTAGAACACGACACCGGATAGGCTCATGCCCCGTGCGCGCACTGCTGATCGTCAACCCCAATGCCACCTCCACCACCGCTGCCGGTCGTGACCTGTTGGCACACGCCCTCGAGAGTCGGGTGCGACTTACTGTGGCGCACACCACACATCGGGGACACGCTGCCGAACTGGCGCGAGAAGCCCACGAAGACGGCTTCGGCTCGGTGATCGTCCACGGCGGCGACGGAACGGTCAACGAAGTGGTCAACGGACTGCTCGGGTCACCGCATCCCGCGTCGATGAAATCGGTTCCGGTCGGTCCGATCCCGACGATCGCTGTCGTCCCGGGAGGCTCGGCAAACGTTTTCGCGCGTTCACTCGGTATTGCCGCCGACCCGATCGACGCCACGAACCAACTCGTCGACCTCCTCTCCGAACGGACCAGGCGCCGAATCGGGCTAGCACACTGCGACAACCGTTGGTTCACGTTCAACGCCGGAATGGGCCTCGACGCCGATGTGTGCGAGGCCGTCGACGCCAGCCGTAAGAACGGTGACGCCGCCACACCCGCCCGGTATGTCCGAACCGCGATCGCGGCGTTCTTCCGTGCCAAGCGAGCCGAACCAGCGCTGACCGTCCACCTTCCCGATCAGGATCCCGTCTCCGGAGTCCACTACGCATTCGTCTCGAACTCGAGCCCGTGGACATATCTGGAAGAGCGTCCCGTCCACACCAATCCGGGAACGACCTTCGACAGTGGACTCGGCATCTTCGCCATGACGAGCACCAAAGTTCTGCCGTCCCTGCGGGTTGTGCGGCAACTACTCGCACGCGGCGCGGAGCCGAAATCGAAGGTCCTCTTACGCACCGACGACGTCCCGACAATCACCATCGAATCGTCGCGACCGATCGGACTCCAGATGGACGGCGACTACATCGGACTTCGTGAAAAGGTCGAATTCACCTCGGTCCCGGATGCACTGGAAGTGTTCGCACCGATTACGACGTGAGTCAGACAACACGTTTGACCTGCAAAAACTCTGGTGCCAAAAGGTCGAAATCGGGTAAAATGCCGGTGACGCCCAGGTGGCCGTCAGGTGTGTCACAAATTAGTGAGTTGGCCCACGAACCCGTTCAAACCTATTGACATACCGCGAGTTCGTGAAAGCATTCACAAGTAACAGTGCGGAAACATTGATGACGCACACACAAACTCATTGGTACCAAATGGTGTGAATACACACCCAATTAAGGAGCGAAAAAAGATGGACTGGCGCCACAACGCAATCTGTCGCGACGAGGATCCCGAACTGTTCTTCCCCGTGGGAAACAGCGGACCGGCCCTCGCTCAGATCGCTGATGCCAAGGTTGTCTGCAACCGCTGCCCCGTCACCGCCGAGTGCCTGTCGTGGGCTCTCGAGTCCGGCCAGGATGCAGGCGTCTGGGGCGGAATGAGCGAAGACGAGCGTCGCGCACTCAAGCGTCGTAACGCACGTACCCGTGCACGCACTTCCGTCTAGGTAGAACCGAGACGTTCGACTCGCGGCGGAGAACAGCCCCTCTGCACAGTCGAAGACGACAGCCCGGCACCACATGGTGCCGGGCTTTTTGTCTGCTCGAATCGCTAACACTGCTCGAATCAGTAACGCGCAGAACGTCTACCGAGCGGCACACGCAGAACCGCGTCGGTACCGCCTCCGCTTCCCGGGTGCAGTCCGAGCGAGCCACCGAGTTCGGCGCCCAGCAGAGTCCGCACGATCTGGAGTCCGAGGCGATCGGATTTCTCGAGGTCGAAGTTCTCCGGCAGGCCGCGCCCGTTGTCGTGGATGATCACGTCCAACCAGCGTGCAGAACGCTCGGCACTGAGTGTGACCGTGCCGGTCACACCCGGATCGAAAGCGTGCTCGATCGCGTTCTGCACCAACTCCGTCAGCACCATGACCAGCGGGGTGGCGCGCTCGGCGGAGAACACTCCGAAACTGCCCTCACGCCGAATCGTCACCGGCACACCTACTCCCGCGACATCGGAGAGCATGGGAACCAACCGGTCGATCACCTCGTCGAGATCCACCTCTTCGTCCACCGACATCGACAAGGTGTCGTGAACGAGGGCGATGGACGTCACGCGTCTCACCGACTCTGTCAACGCTTGTCGCGCTTCGTCGTTGCCGGTTCGCCTGGCCTGTAGACGCAGAAGCGCCGCGACGGTTTGCAGATTGTTCTTCACTCGATGGTGAATCTCGCGGATGGTTGCGTCCTTGCTCAGGAGAGCGCGATCACGACGCTTGACCTCGGTGACGTCGCGGACGACGACCGCAGCACCGACATGCCGGCCGCCAGGCTTGAGAACCAGGGCCCGCAGCAGAACGGTCGCCCCGCGCGCCTCGATCTCCATACGGCGACCGGGCTTGTCCGCCAACGTATCTCGGATGTATCCCGCAGCTTCCTGAGACTCGAACGGGTCGGTGACCAACGAACGGGTCAGCGCTGCGAGGTCTTGGCCCACCAGATCCGAACTCAGACCCATCCGGTGATAGGCCGAGAGCGCGTTCGGGCTGGCATAGACGACTGTGCCTTCGGTATCGAGACGGATGAAGCCGTCGCCCGCACGTGGGCTCGAGTTCGTGTCGGAGCGCGATTCTCGGATCGGGAAGGTTCCGTCGCTGATCATCTGACACAGGTCTTCGGCGCAATCGAGATACGCGAGTTCGAGCGGACTCTGCGCTCGCTGGTGCGACAGGTTGGTGTCGCGGCTCAGAACAGCGATGACTCGCCCGTCCAGACGCACCGGAACGGCTTCCCGACGCGGCGGCATTCCTTCACGCCACGTCTCGTCTTCCCCGCGCACGACGCGGCCCTCCACGAGAGCGCGAAGAACCTGCGGGTGCTCGGACTCGGAAACGACCGTTCCGACCGCATCCTCCGGAAAAGCCGTCGATGCCGTTGTCGGCCGGCAATGCGCGACGCAGATGACCGTCCCCTCGGATCGGTTCTTCTCCGATTCGGTGCCCACCCACAAGAGAACGTCGGCAAAGGAGAGGTCGGCGAGCAGTTGCCACTCCCCCACGACGCGCTGGAGATGGTCGACCGCCGCACCGGGAAGGTCGGTGTGTTCGGCGAGGAGGTCGCTGAGAGTGGACATCGTCCGGCTTAGGAGATCACGGCGATCAGATCGCCTTGCTGAATCACGTCGCCGACCTTGACGCCCACCGTCGTCACCGTTCCCGGAACCTCGGCCAGGACGGGAATCTCCATCTTCATGGATTCGAGGATGACCAGGGTGTCGCCGTCCGCAACGACGTCTCCCTCGCTCACGACGACCTGGTAGACCGTCGAAACCATCTCGGCGCGCACGTCTTCTGCCATCGTGAACCTCACTTCTGTCGGAACTGCACTCTGACCACGAAAATACGTCGACGGATCACTCGATCGACCTGCCAATGGAACCACACCGGCATCGGCGTGAAACAATGACGCGAAAGAAACAGAAGGGAGACCAATCATGGGTAAGCGTGGTCGTAAGAAGCGCAGCCGTAAGGGCAACGCCGCTAACCATGGCAAGCGTCCAAACGCCTGACATGTAGCGCAACAAAACGTCCGAGGGGCGGGGAAGCATTGCTTCCCCGCCCCTCGGCGTTACTGCCTTCCGACTGCTGCCGCTCAGATCTTCGCTGACGGGCTAGCTGTCGGTTTCGGTAGTCGTTATGACGATGGTCCGACGCAACTCGACGGTGAGCCTCTGACGCAGGCTTTCCGGCGCATGGTCTCCGCCGCACTTACGGTTGATCAGGCTCTTGACCTTCTCTTCGATCCCGTAGGCCTCGAGGCACGATCCACAATCGTCGATATGACGCTGCAGGCGAGCACGACTTGAATCGTCGCATTCACCGTCGAGCATCAACCAGACGTCGGCGATGACTGCCGAGCAGTCGAGCCTTTCGAATTCGTCCTGCTCACTCATCGTGTGACACCTTCCGTCTCGGTGGCTGCGACTGTGGCTGTGTCGACCGCGCCGTCCCGATTGAATCCCCGGTCTTTTGCGACATCGGCCAAAAGACCACGCAATTGCTTGCGACCACGGTGCAGTCGCGACATCACCGTTCCGATGGGTGTGCCCATGATCTCCGCGATCTCCTTGTACGGGAATCCTTCGACATCGGCGTAGTACACGGCCATACGGAATTCCTCGGGAAGCGACTGCAGCGCCGCCTTGATGTCGTCGTCAGGCAACGCGTCGAGCGCCTCCACCTCGGCCGATCGCAGCCCCGTCGAAGTGTGCTCGGCGGTGGCGGCCAACTGCCAGTCGGTGATCTCGTCCGTCGGATACTGCGCGGGTTGGCGCTGCTTCTTGCGGTACGAGTTGATGTAGGTGTTCGTGAGAATCCGGTACAGCCAGGCTTTCAGGTTGGTACCGGCACGGAACGAACGGAAAGCGGTGTACGCCTTGACGTACGTCTCCTGCACGAGATCCTCGGCATCAGCCGGATTCCGCGTCATGCGCAGGGCAGCGCCGTACAACTGGTCGAGCAGCGGGAGCGCGT
The DNA here is from genome assembly GCF_030208925.1 of Rhodococcus sp. MEB032. NCBI lineage: Bacteria > Bacillati > Actinomycetota > Actinomycetes > Mycobacteriales > Nocardiaceae > Rhodococcus > Rhodococcus sp. MEB032. Next base: position 336,998 of record NZ_JARVSY010000007.1, on the reverse strand, counting down.
CGCGCTCGAACCGGGCAATCAACTCATCCGCAGTTTCGGGCGTTTCGGACACTGCGCCGTCGATAGGTTCAGCTACCCCTGACGGTTCGTCCTTGGGCCGGTCGTGTTCCAGCACTCTGATCCCTTCACTAGCCGTAGGGATCAAGGTTACCGCCAACTGAAGATCCGACCCACGGGCCGGTGGTGGCTCACACACAGCCAGCACGGTCGCTCCTTCGCTTCTCGGGACAAGTTTCATCAACTGGTACCAACACGGGAGTCAGCGACTCTGTTCCCGGCCTGGTCGAATGCACCTGTCGGCGATCCACATAGGGTGTTCCTCATGGCCGGAACAGCGACCCCTGCGACCGTACTTCTCGACAAGTCGAAGACACCGCACCGCGTCCACAGCTACGACCACGATCCTCGCGCCGAATCTTTCGGCGACGAGGCGGTCACTGCACTGGCAGAGTCGACAGGCGTCGAGGCCGCCCAGATCTTCAAGACCTTGGTCGTCAAACTCGACACCGGCAAGCTCGCCGTCGCGGTCCTGCCGGTCCCGGACAAGCTCTCGCTCAAAGCTGCAGCCGCTGCCCTCGGTGCGAGCAAAGCCGTCATGGCCGATCGCGCCGAAGCCGAGCGCTCGAGCGGCTACGTCTTCGGCGGTATCTCACCGCTCGGCCAGCGCAAGAAACTGCCGACAGTGATCGATGCGTCGGCGCTCGACTGGGACCGCATTCTCTGCAGCGCCGGCCGACGCGGGCTCGAAATCGAGCTGGCTCCGACGGACCTCACGCAGCTCAGTGGCGCGGTCACGGCGCAAATCACGGCGGGCTGAGTATCCGGTCGCTACGGTCTCACCATGCGACCACACCTGAAAACTCTTGCACTGACCGCTGCAGCGGCAGCCCTCACCGTCTCGCTGACGGCCTGCGGGAGTTCGGACAATGCCGCCAAGGAAGTCACGGTAGTCGGATCAGGGCAGGTCCGCGGGGCGCCGGACATCCTCAATGCCGACATCGGCATCGAGGTGGTTGCCCCGGATGTATCGGGAGCGGTCTCGGAGGCGAATGACAAGGCCCGTCAGATGATCGACGCGATAGTCGCCGCCGGGGTTGCCCCCGAGGACGTGCAGACAAGCGATCTGTCCGTCCAGCCGCAGTACGACGCCAGCGGCGGACCGTTCGTCGGCGGCAACGTGACCGGCTACCGGGCGACCAACTCGGTACGAATCGTCGTCCGCGATCTCGACAAGGCCTCTTCTGTCCTGGACGCCGGCATCGCGGCGGGCGGAAACGCGGCACGGCTCGGTAACGTCGCCTTCGCCATCGACGACGACTCTCAGCTTCTGGCCGACGCTCGCACCCGTGCCTTCGAGGACGCGAAGAACCGTGCCGAGCAGTACGCGGATCTGTCCGGGACGTCGCTCGAAAACGTCGTGACCATCACCGAGGCACACGACACGAGTGGCGGTCAGACCATGCGCGCTCCCGACGCCTCGATGTCCGACATGGTTCTCGCCCCGGGAACCCAGCAGGTCTCGTTCGAAGTGACCGTCACCTGGGCTCTCGGCTGACTGCTAGAGCAGGCTGATCTGCTCGCCGGCACGGTCGACGTCCGGCTCGATCAACTCGTGCCCGTTGTTCTTGACACTGTTGACCAGCGGCCGGACTCGATCGACGTCGATCCGCTCGAAGAGGTCCGGTACCGGTTCGAGCAGGGCCGAATCGACGGTGTTGTCGGGATCGAGCCACGCCTCCCAGCGGTCACGAGGCAGGGCGAGGGGCATGCGGTCGTGAACCTGCTCGAGGTGACCGAGAGAGTCGACCGTGACGATCGAGCAGCTCAGAACGGGGCTCGCGTTCTCGACCCTCGGGTCCCGCCAGGCAGACCACACGCCCGCCATGAACAGCCGTGATCCGTCGTCGGGGTGCATGTAGTAAGGAATCTTCGCTGCCTTCTTCCCGCCGGTGGCCTCGGTCTGCCACTCGTACCACCCGTCCATGGGGACCAGGCAACGCTTGAACTTGAAGGCGGTCCGAAACGCCGGCTTCTCCGCCAGCGAGTCGGCGCGGGCGTTGAACAGGACCGGGCCTTTGCCCAGTTCCTTGGTCCACGACGGCACCAATCCCCACCGCATCCGCCGAATCCTCTTGGTCGGATCGCTGTCGGGGTTCTCCCGATCGTGGCGTTCGACGACGGTCAACACCTCGGTCGTGGGGGCCACGTTGTAATCGGCTTCGACGGGCGCCGAGTGGTCGGTCTCGTCGAGCGCGTCGAGTTCCACCGCCAGGGTGGCCGGGTCCGCTGTGGTCGCATACCTTCCGCACATGACACCCAGGGTGGCACGGTTTCGACCATTCCCCCACCGATGAGAGAAGATGGACCATGTGAGTCTGAGTCTGTGGAGCGCCCCGAGGGCCCAAGCACCCGTCGATGCAGTGGTGACGCTGCCCGGATCCAAGTCCATCACCAATCGAGCTCTGATTCTGGCCGCACTTGCGGATGGCCCGTCCACGATCACCGGTGCACTCCGCAGCCGTGACGCCGACCTGATGATCGCAGCTCTGCGTGACCTCGGCATCGGCGTCGCGGAAGCCGGTGATGCGACCACGCTTCGCATCACCCCTGGACCCCTGCGCGGCGGCGAGGTCGACTGCGGCCTGGCCGGCACCGTGATGCGCTTCCTGCCGCCACTCGCCGCGATGGCCGACGGCATCGTCCACTTCGACGGCGACGAGCAAGCACGCACACGACCGCTCGGCACCATCTTGGAAGCACTGCGCGGTCTCGGCGCTCGGATCGAGGGTGACGCACTCCCGTTCACCGTCACCGGAACCGGATCCCTACGCGGCGGGACGGTCACCATCGACGCATCCGGTTCGTCGCAGTTCGTCTCCGGTCTCCTGCTCTCGGCTGCTGCGTTCGAAGAGGGTGTCACCGTTCACCACGACGGCAAGCCCGTCCCGTCCATGCCACACATCGACATGACCGTCGAGATGCTCCGCGAGGCCGGAGTTTCCGTGACGACGCCAGCCACGGGCGGTGACGCGGACACCTGGCGTGTGGCACCGGGGCCGGTGCGCGCCGTGGACTGGGCGATCGAACCCGATCTCTCCAACGCCACACCGTTCCTGGCCGCTGCCGCAGTGACCGGCGGAACCGTCAGCGTCCCGATGTGGCCGTCGTCGACGACGCAACCCGGCGACGCGATCCGCGGGATCCTCGCCTCGATGGGGGCCGACGTCACTCTCGCCGATGGTGTCCTGACTGTCCGCGGCCCGGAGAAACTGCGCGGCATCGACATCGACCTCCACGACGTGGGAGAGCTGACCCCCACCGTGGCGGCCCTGGCCGCTCTCGCCGAGGGCACCTCGCATCTACGAGGAATCGCGCACCTGCGCGGGCACGAGACAGACCGTCTCACCGCCCTCGCCGACGAGCTCAACAAACTCGGCGGCTCCGTCACCGAAACCGATGACGGCCTGACGATCGTTCCCGCGGAACTCCATGGCGGACAATGGCTCTCGTATGCCGACCACCGCATGGCAACAGCCGGCGCCATCATCGGCCTGGTCGTCGACGGCGTCGACGTCGACGATGTCGGAACCACCGCCAAGACACTGCCCGGCTTCGAGAACATGTGGATCGACATGCTCGAGAGTTCGCCGGCGACACCGAAGGCAAGCTTCTGAGTCCGCGGCAGTACGACGAGTCCGACGTCCGGGTACGCCCCGGGCGCGGATCCCGCCCCCGTACGAAGACTCGGCCCGAACATCTCTCGGCCGAATCGGGGATGGTGGTGTCGAAGGATCGTGGCCGTTGGGGTTGCGTCCTCGGCGGCGATCCCGACCGGCTGATCGTCACGATGCGCGCCCGCGAACTTGGCCGAACCCCCATCGTCGTCGGCGATCAGGTGGACATAGTCGGCGATCTGTCGGGCAAAACCGACACCCTGGCGCGCATCGTCCGGGTCTCCGAGCGTTCGACGGTTCTGCGACGGACCGCCGACGACACCGATCCCTTCGAACGTATCGTCGTCGCGAACGCGGAGCAGCTTCTCATCGTCGTGGCACTCGCCGATCCCCCACCGCGCACCGGCTTCGTCGAGCGCGCACTGGTCGCCGCCTACGTGGGTGGCCTGACGCCGATCGTCTGCCTGACCAAGAGCGACCTCGAACCGCCGGAGGAATTCGCGAGCACGTTCGCCGACCTCGACATCCAAGTGGTCGTCGCCGGTCGCGACGATCCCCTGGACGAACTGACGCAGATCCTCGAGCACAAGTTGACCGCCCTGATCGGACATTCCGGCGTCGGAAAGTCGACACTGGTCAATCGCCTTGTCCCCGATGCCAATCGAGCGGTCGGCATCGTATCCGGCGTCGGCAAGGGCCGGCACACGTCGACGCAATCGGTGGCACTCCCGCTCGCCGGTGGCGGCTGGGTGATCGACACCCCGGGCATCCGTTCGTTCGGTCTGGCGCACATCTCGCCCGAGAACGTGGTGGCGGCGTTCTCGGATCTCGCTGCGGCGATCGAGGATTGCCCGCGCGGATGCACGCACCTCGGACCGCCGGCAGATCCCGAATGCAAGCTCGACCTGCTGGAGGGCAAATCAGCTCGACGCGTCGTCGCTGTGCGACAACTGCTGGAAGCGATCAAGTCCAACGATCAGTACTGAGCGCCCCCGAGCGACGTTCCGGGCGAGAACAGCAAAGCGGCCCGACACCATCGAATGGTGTCGGGCCGCTTGCTGTCTACGGTCAGCGCAGTCGACGATCAGCGCAGGCCGAGGAGGCTGCGCAGCTTTCCGCTCTTGCGCTTACGTGCGATGGCGCTCTTGAGGCCACTGCGACGCCCGGTCACGGGATCGACAGTCGAGGTAAGTTCGCCGTCGAACATCCGCTCCGACGCCGTCTCGGGCGCATTGTCGACGGTGTCCTTGAGGTACTTGTTGGGCAGCGACAGCTTGGCGATGGTGCGCCAGGACTTGGCGTACTGCACGGCAAGCGGGCCCGTCGTGTACGGCAAGTCGTACTTGTCCGCGAGCTGACGCACCGTGACCGCGATGTCCTTGTAGCGGTTGCTGGGCAGATCGGGGAACAGGTGGTGCTCGATCTGGTAGCTCAGGTTGCCCGTCATGAAGTCCATGAGCGCGCTGCCCTCGATGTTGGCGCTGCCGAGCATCTGACGCAGGTACCACTGAGCCTGCGTTTCCTTGTCGATGTCTTCCTTGGTGAACTTCTCGGCACCGTCCGGGAAGTGGCCGCAGAAGATGACCGCGTTGGTCCACACGTTCCGCAGAGTGTTGGCGGTGAAGTTGGCCGACAACGTGCTCTTCCACGCCGGGCCGGTGATGGCCGGGTAGATGACGTAGTCGCGCAGGACCTGCTTGCCGATCTTCTCGCCGACCTCACGGAGCTTGCGCTGCGTCTCTTCCTTGTCGGCGCGGCCCTTGGCCACCTTGCCGAGCTCGAGGTGCTGTGCGGCGATGCCGTACTCGAAGAACAGCGCGAGCAGCGTGTTGTAGACCAGGTTGCCGGCGTTGAAGGGCTTCCAGCGCTGATCGCGGGTGACGCGGAGGAGTCCGTATCCGACGTCGTCGTCCATTCCGAGGACGTTGGTGTACTTGTGATGCAGGTAGTTGTGGGTCTGCTTCCAGTGCGCAGACGGGCCGGTGACGTCCCACTCCCACGAGGTGGAGTGGATCTCCGGGTCGTTCATCCAGTCCCACTGCCCGTGCATCACGTTGTGCCCGAGTTCCATGTTCTCGATGATCTTCGAGAGCGTCAGCAGGCCAACTCCGGCGAGCCACGCCGGACGACGACGGCTGGCGAAAAGCACTGCGCGGCCGCCGATTTCGAGCGAACGCTGCAGACGAATGACGTTGCGCACGTATCGCGCATCCTTCTCGCCGCGCGACTCCTCGATGTCGCGACGAATCGCGTCGAGTTCGCGGCCGAGCGCTTCGATGTCGGCGTCCGTGAGATGTGCGTATTCCTTGACATCTGCAATCGCCATGGAAAGCCTCCTAGCAGTGAGTTAGGCGCAAAGTAGTAAGTGCAGAACGATCATCGATTCGAATCGTTCAGATCAACTGCACCTACTGTAGCGTAACTTACGGCACCGTAGGTTAGGTTTTTCCCGATGTAACCTATATCACTTCCGGCGCTTCGGCATGCGGGAACGGGCCTGCGACTTGAGTGCGGTCAGCAAACCGAGACGCTTACCGGTGATCGGATCGGTACGAAGGTCCTCGACCATCGCCATGGCTGCGTCCCGGAATCCCGAGTCGCGGAACCGCAGTTCCGAAGACGTTTCCGGAGCATTGTCCGAGGTTGCGGTCAGCCACTTGTCCGGCAAAGCCAACTTGTGGATGGTGCGCAGAGCCAGAAGATACTGTTTGAAGAGCGAGCCGGTGGTGTACGGGAGATCGAACTTCTCGCACAATGCACGCATCTTCACAGCGATTTCGGGATAGCGGTTACTCGGCAGATCAGGAAACACGTGGTGCTCGATCTGGTAGCTCAGATTGCCGCTCATGAGTCCCATGAGCTTGCCGGAATTGAAGTTCGCACTACCGAGCATCTGGCGCAGGTACCACTCGTGACGAGTCTCCTGCTCGAATTCGGCAACAGTGAACTTCTCGGCACCGTCCGGGAAGTGGCCACAGAAGATGACGACGTACGCCCACAGGTTGCGCACGAGGTTCGCGGTCGCATTGGCCGACATGGTCGACTTCCACGCCGGCCCCGTCAGCGCCGGGAACAAGATGAAGTCCTTGCCCACCTGACGAAAGATCTTGCGCGCGAAGTCTTTGTTCGCCTGCGAGTTCAGCTGCCCCTTTTCCGCGCCCTCCAACTCGGCTGCCGCCGTGAGGTCGTGCAGCGCGATGCCCCACTCGAACGTGGCCGCCAAGATCACGTTGGCGATCGGCTGGAAGAGGTTGATCGGCTTCCACGGCTCGTCACGAGTCATACGCAGAATCCCGAAACCGAGATCCTCGTCCATGCCGACGACGTTGGTGTACGTGTGGTGCTGGTAGTTGTGGGCGCGCTTCCAATGCTCGGAAGGACCGGTCTGATCCCACTCCCACGAGACGGAGTGAATCTCGGGATCGTTCATCCAGTCCCATTGCCCGTGCATGACGTTATGCCCGAGCTCCATGTTCTCGATGATCTTCGACAGGCTCAGCAGGGTCGTGCCGACCAACCATGCCGGTCGGTACCGACTGCCGAACAATGCGATACGCCCGCCGAGCTCCAACGCCCGCTGGACGCGAATGACGCGACGAATGTAGCGGGCGTCCCGGATCCCACGAGAGTCTTCGATGTCGAGTCGAATCTGATCGAGTTCACGTCCGAGAGCTTCGACATCGGCCTCGGTGAGGTGCGAAAACTCTTTGATATCGGTGATGGCCACCGTGGTCCTCCGTGTGCCTAGAAGCTATGCGTCCAGCGTACAGTCGCCGGCGGCGGCGGAGATGCACGTCTGGATGCGCTCGCCCTCCGCGTGCTGTTTCCCCGAGCGTAGATCGATCGCGTGGCCGGCAACGAGAGGTACGACACACGTCTGGCAGATGCCCATGCGGCAACCGAACGGCATCAAGGCACCGGACTGCTCGCCCGCCTCCAGAAGCGTCGTCGCACCGTCGACGGTGATCGTCTTACCCGACTTCTCGAACGTGACCGTGCCACCGTCGGCCGAAGCATCGATGCGCGATACGGCGAACCGCTCCATGTGGAGTCGATCCTCGATGCCTTCCGCCTTCCAGACGTCTTCGAGCTCGTCGAGCAACGGGAGGGGTCCGCACGCCCAGGTGTGGCGCTCGCGCCAGTCGGGGCAGACCGTGTCGAGAGAACTGAGTTTGAACTTTCCGTCACGTCGCGTGAGTTGCACGTGGCTCACGAAGTCCTCGTGCTCGGCGTGCAGTGCTGTGAGTTCGTCGGCGAACATCACGTCGGATTCCGTCGGAGCCGAGTGGATGTGCATGACGTCGGGCAATTGACCGCGCCGGTTCATCGTCCGCAACATGCCCATGACCGGAGTGATGCCACTGCCGGCGGTGATGAACAGAATCTTCTCCGGCGGCGGATCCGGCAACGCGAAGTTGCCCGAAGGCGTGGCCAGTCGAACGATGGTTCCCGACGGCACGGCCCCGCTGACGAGGTGGCTCGAGAGAAAGCCCTCGGGCATGGCCTTGACCGCGATGGAAATGCGCTTGTTCTCCCAGTTGGGAGGCGAGGTAAGTGAGTACGACCGCCAATGCCAACGGCCGTCGATATGCAGACCGATGCCGATGTACTGCCCCGGCTGGTAGTTGAAGTCGAATCCCCAACCCGGCTTGATGACGATGGTCGCCGAGTCCGTGGTCTCGGGCCGGACTTCGACGATCTGGCCGCGCAGCTCGCGCGCGGACCACAACGGATTCGCGAGGTGCAGATAGTCGTCGGGAAGCAATGGTGTGGTCAGCCGAGCCGCCGCACCGCGAAGCAGATTGAGCTTCGACCGCGCTGCCGGAACTACCGACGCTGCCGGTGCCTCGATCCAGTCCTTCAGACCCATCAGACCTCCACCTCTCACCTTCCGAACCCACTGCCTACGGTACCGTAGGTTATCAGGTTACGGTACCGTAGGTTACTTCACGGTAAGCACATTCACAGCAGGTCGAGCAAGAACGGCAACTCCTGCGCGGCGTACCACGCCAACTCGTGGTCCTCCGCGTCACCGAGCGTGAACTCGGCATCGGCGTCACCGAGATCCGCCGCGTCGACTATGCCAGCAGCGCGCTCGATGTCCGATTCTGCCTGTTCGAGGTCGACATGCACAGATGCAACCTGAGCCATCGTGACAGGACCCGCCAATCGGACTACCGAATCGTCGAGATCGGGCCGTAACTTCACATCGGCATCGTCGACGTCGGCGGCAACGACAGCACGCCGGAAGGTGACGTCACCCTCGGTTCCGGCGATCAGCCGCAGCGACGCACGCGCAGCCTCACCCATGGCGACCTCGGCCAACTCGTCGTCGTCCCCCGCCGCGTACGACTCACGCAGAGTCGGGGTGACCGCAAAAGCCGTCCGGCTCATAGGGTCGAACTCCTGATCTGCGACCAACTGCTGCAAAATCTCGACCGTCGCCGGTACGTACACCCTCATGAGACCACCTTCATGCTCGTTCGTCACCGACTCGCATCCGTCAATTCCTCGAGTGACTCGAAGATCAGCGAACGAACGACGTCGACGTCCGACATCGCGTCACGGTCGGCATTCAAACCGTAGTAGACATTTCCGTCGTACGACGTCAGGGCGATGCTGAGTGTCTGATTCTTGAGCAGTGGCGACACGGGATACATCTCGAGCATCCGAGCACCACCGAGGTAAAGCGGAAATTGCGGCCCTGGCGCATTGGTGATCATCAAGTTGAACATTCGCTGCGACAGACTACTGGCCGCGCGGGAGCTCATCGCATGCAGCGTCGCCGGCGCAAACCCGGACATTCGCACCATCGTCTGCGCGGTGACCCGCCGACCCTGACGCGCGAATGCCTCCGTCGCATGGGCCACGTGCGAGAGCCGAACCACCGCGTTGGGTTCACCGACAGGCAGGTCGATGAGGAACGAGGAAACATGTCCGGGCGCTTGCGGATCGTCGACGTCAGGACTCTCCGGGCCGTCGGTGTAGACCGACATGGGCACCATCGCTCGCACGATGGTCGCCTCGGTCACCGGTTCACCGCGCGAGAGCAACCAGTTCCGCATCGCACCTGCGATGACGGTCAGAATCACGTCGTTGATCTCGCACCCGTACCGCGCACGAATGCGTCGATAGTCCTCCAGAGACGTCTTGGCCACCGCAAGGCGTCGATTGCGCGAAATGGTGGCGTTGAGCGGGCTCGACGGGGCTACCTGCGTCGCCGTTCGAACCACTTCCGCGAGTTTCCCGAGTGCACTCACAGCCTCGGTGACGGACGTGGTCACGTCGTTGAACGCTGCACGCGCCCGTGCGATCCCCTCCCCCGGGCTCGTCACGAGATCCGCCAGTGCACTGACCAACAAGCTGGTATCGCTCGGCGGCCTGGCGGGCATCCACAATTCTTCGGGGCCTGGCGCTCGATTCTTCTCCGGATCGAAGATCACCTGACTGATCTCTGGAGCCGCCTCGCCGTCCACCAACGACGAATGAGACTTCGTGAAGATGGCAAATCTGTTTCTGGTCAGCCCCTCGACCAGGTACATCTCCCACAACGGCCTCGTGCTGTCGAGTGGTCTCGACGTCAGCCGCGCGATCAGATCCATCAGCTGTTCGTCGGAACCCGGTTTGGGCAGAGCAGATCGGCGAACGTGATAAGTGATGTCGAAATCCGAGTCGTCCACCCATACCGGGCGGGCCAGACCGAACGCCACCTCGCGAACTCTCTGTCGGTATCGCGGAACCGATCCGAGCCGCTCTTCGACAAGTCGAAGCAACTCCTCGTGATCGATCCCGTTTCGCAGTTGCCTGAAGATCCCCAACGAGCCGACATGCATCGGCGTCGTCCCGGCTTCGAGGAAGTAGAAAGCGGCATCCTGAGTCGTCAGTCTGTTCACCATGGCTTCGTGTCCCCTCCTTCGCCGAGATCGAACAGAATCGACAACTCCTCGATGGTCGATTCCGAGCCGACGTGATGGACCCCGACCATCCCGACGGCCACAGCCGCCCGGACGTTGATTTCGAGATCATCCACGAAAACGAAATCCTCCGGCTCGACGCCCAAACGACTCGCTGCCAACAGATAGATCTCGGCGTCGGGCTTTGCCATCTCGACATCACCGGACAAGATCACGTCGTCGACCAAGACCCCGTCGCCGAGATCCCGCAACCACTGAGCACTGGCGCCGCCGGGATCGTTGCTGACGATTCCCGTCACGATTCCGCGGGCCTTCACCGCGCGCACGACCGCGCTCAAGCCGTCGAGATCCGATCCCGGACCGAACAGCACGCCACCGACATCCAACAGAAGTCCCCGCACGCCATCACCCTAAGTCGCGATGGTGATCACGGCGACATCTCGAGCGATTCGTGTCATGCTTCTCACCATCGCTCGGGGGAGCGAAGTCCGAGACAGCTGTCTCGGACGCAGGATCATCCGGGGGGATGTCATGGAGCAGGACTGCAAGATCGTTCTCGAGCCGGCGCCGCAATTCGAGCCTCACCCGCATACCGTCGTGCTGTCGCGGCCCCAGTGCCGGCCAGACCGAACGCAGTGCCGAACAGACCGGATGCTGCGTCGCCCGCGAAAGACGCCACACAACGGAACGTCGCCCAGTACCGGGTTCACTCACGCTCCGGAACCGCGGCTGGTAGGTGCCGACATCTTCTGGAACCGATCACTACGTCTGGTTCTCGAAACCGTCGACCGACGACGAAATCCACGGCAGCTCAAAGGTGTGTTGACGCCGTCCGCCCTGGAAGTTGTTGCGAGACTTTACACTTCGGATTTCTCGGCCCGGAAGCTGGGCGGCGCGGCCGTTCACCGCACCCACGTTCAAGCAGTGTCGGAGAGTACCGCCGAAGTCTGTGCGACGTACACACGAGGCACGCAGACTTTTGCCGTCGCAGGCCGGATCGACCACACAGACGAAACAGGCTGGACGGTCACCGCACTACACGTGGTGTGACCGTCCAGCCTGCCGAGTACTGACTGCGCTAATACCTCAGCGCTTGCGCTTGGACTTCGGAGCTCGATTGCTCTTCGACTGCGTCCGTGCGGCTTCACGACGTTCGCGACGAGAGGCGGCACCGTCGCCGGTGTCGGCAGCCGAGTCACGTGTTGCCTTTGCCTTGCCGTCCTCGTCCGGGCCGGTGTACGTCAGACGCGACGGACCTTCGTCGTCAAGTCCCTTGGCGCGCAACGCCGTCGGGGCGGCAGTTCCGGCTGTCCTGGCCGCAGCCTCCTGCGTGGGGAGCGGCTTGGGCGCCGTGGCGGACGCCGCGGCGGCAGAGCCCGCGGTGACGGAAATTCCACTTGCGGGCTGCGCCGGAGCTGCCTCGACCTGCAGGTTGAAGAGGAATCCGACGGACTCTTCCTTCAATCCGTCGAGCATGCCGATGAACATGTCGTAACCCTCGCGCTGGTACTCGACCAGCGGATCGCGCTGGGCCATCGCACGCAGACCGATTCCCTCCTTGAGGTAATCCATCTCGTAGAGATGCTCACGCCACTTACGGTCCAGGACCGAGAGGAAGACACGACGCTCGAGTTCACGCATACCGTTTTCGCCGGCGATCGCATCGATCTCGGCTTCGCGCTTCTTGTACGCCGCGTGGGCGTCTTCGAGCAAAGCGGTTCGCAGGTCGTCACGGCTCAGGTCACTGTTGATGCCTGCGCCGTCCTCCCCTGCCAACGTCTTGTGATCGATGCCGACCGGGTACAGCGTCTTCAGCGCAGTCCACAGCTGCTCGAGATCCCAGTCCTCGACGTATCCCTCGGCGGTGGCACCGTCGACGTAGGCGGTGACCACGTCAGTGATCATCTGCTCGACCTGGCCTTCCATGTCCTCACCCTCGAGGATCTGGCGGCGCTCCTTGTAGATGACCGTTCGCTGCTGGTTCATGACCTCGTCGTACTTGAGGACATTCTTGCGAATTTCGAAGTTCTGCTGCTCCACCTGGGTCTGAGCGCTCTTGATGGCCTTCGAGACCATTTTGGCTTCGATCGGGACGTCGTCGGGCAGGTTCAGGCGCGTCATGATCGACTCGAGTGCCGAACCGTTGAAGCGGCGCATGAGCTCGTCACCGAGCGAAAGGTAGAACCGCGATTCGCCGGGATCACCCTGACGTCCGGAACGACCACGCAACTGATTGTCGATTCGGCGCGATTCGTGACGCTCGGTGCCCAGGACGTACAGGCCGCCGGCATCGCGGACCTTCTCGGCGTCTGCCTTGACCTCAGCCTTGACCTCGTCCAGGACTGCGTCCCAGGCTGCCTCGTACTCGTCCGGCGTCGTGACCGGGTCGAGGCCCTTCTTGCGCAGCGCGATGTCCGCGATGATGTCCGGGTTACCACCGAGCACGACGTCGGTACCGCGGCCGGCCATGTTGGTCGCGACGGTGACCGCGCCGGAGCGACCGGCCTCGGCGATGATGGTCGCTTCCTTCTCGTGGAACTTGGCGTTGAGGACGTTGTGGGCAACGCCGCGCTTGGTGAACTGCTTGGACAAGTACTCCGAGCGCTCGACGCTGGTGGTACCGATCAGGACGGGCTGGCCGTTCTCGTGGCGCTCGACGACGTCGTCGACCACCGCGTCGAACTTGGCTTCCTCGGTCTTGTAGATGAGGTCGCCGTTGTCGACTCGGACCATCGGACGGTTGGTCGGGATCGGGATCACACCGAGCGTGTAAGTCTGGTGAAGCTCGGCAGCTTCCGTCTCGGCGGTACCCGTCATGCCCGACAACTTGTCGTACAGACGGAAGTAGTTCTGCAGGGTGATGGTGGCAAGGGTCTGGTTCTCCGCCTTGATCTCCACCTTCTCCTTGGCCTCGATCGCCTGGTGCATGCCCTCGTTGTAGCGGCGGCCGACCAGCACGCGGCCGGTGAACTCGTCGACGATGATGACCTCACCGTCGCGGACGATGTAGTCCTTGTCCTTGGTGTAGAGCTCCTTGGCCTTGATCGCGTTGTTCAAGTAGCTCACCAGCGGCGAATTCGCGGCTTCGTACAGGTTGTCGATACCGAGCTGGTCCTCGACCAGTTCGACGCCCGCCTCGTGCACACCGATGGTGCGCTTGCGGATGTCGACCTCGTAGTGAACGTCCTTCTTCAGCAGCGGCGCGATGCGCGCGAACTCGCTGTACCACTTGCTGGAGCCGTCGGCCGGGCCCGAGATGATGAGCGGGGTTCGGGCTTCGTCGATGAGGATCGAGTCGACCTCGTCCACGATGGCAAACGCATGGCCACGCTGGACCAGGTCGTCCAGCGAGTGCGTCATGTTGTCGCGCAGGTAGTCGAAGCCGAACTCGTTGTTGGTGCCGTACGTGATGTCGGCTGCGTAGGCGACGCGGCGCTCGGCCGGCGTCATGCCCGAGAGAATCACACTGGTCTCGAGGCCGAGGGCGCGGTGAACGCGGCCCATCCACTCGGAGTCGCGCTTGGCAAGGTAGTCGTTGGTGGTGACCACGTGGACGCCGTCACCCGCGATCGCGTTGAGATAAGCCGGAAGAACCGACGTCAGAGTCTTGCCCTCACCGGTCTTCATCTCGGCGACGTTGCCGAAGTGCAGGGCCGCGCCACCCATGATCTGCACGTGGAAGTGCTTCTGATTGATCACGCGCCACGACGTCTCACGGGCCACGGAGAAAGCCTCGGGCAGCAACTCGTCGAGAGTTTCCCCGGCGGCATAGCGCTCACGGAACTCGGTGGTCTTGGCTTTGAGTTGCTCGTCTGTCAGGCCTTCGACATCGGGCGACAGAGATTCCACATGCTCGGCGATGTGCTTGAGCCGCTTGACCATGCGACCTTCACCAACACGGAGCAGCTTCGATAGCGACAGCGACGGCACAGTCTTCTTCGTCCTCAATCTTCGGCGACAGGGGGTCACACACTGAAAATCCGGCCGGGGTCCGAAAACTCCGGCCGGATTCCATGGTAGGCGCTACCGGCGGCGAGCGAGCAAACCCACCACCGATTGGGTCATGTCAGGCGGATCAATCCGTAGTCGAAAGCGTGACGACGGTAGACGACGGACGGCTTGTCCGACTCCTTGTCATGGAAGAGAAAGAAGTCGTGTCCGACCAGTTCCATCTCGTAGAGAGCGTCGTCGATGGTCATCGGCTCGGCCGGGTGATCCTTCGTGCGGACCACGCGTCCCGGGCCGTCGTACTCGTCCGGCTCTTGACCGTTCAGCGAAATGTCCGGTGTGACTCCGAGTGAGTCTGCGTCGACGAGGGAGGCGGTTGCCTCCGCGACGGACACCGGTCGCTTGTCGCCGTAATGGACCTTCTTGCGGTCCTTGGTTCGACGGAGGCGACTCTCGAGCTTGTCGATCACCGCTTCGAAGGCGGCGTAGAAGCTGTCTGCGGACGCTTCGGCTCGGGCCACCGGGCCTTTACCTCGAGCGGTGATCTCGACGCGCTGGCAACTCTTGGCCTGTCGTCGGTTGCGTTCATGTTGGAGTTCCACGTCGAAGTGGAATATGGAGGGGTCGAAGTGTTCGAGTCGCGCCAGCTTTTCCGAAACGTAGATTCGGAAGTGATCGGGGATCTCGACATTTCGTCCCTTGACTACGACGTCGGATCTCGGAGCTGCGGCATTCTCGGAACGCTCGATGGTGGCGTCCTCGATGAAAAACGAGGCTTGCGAAGGGGTCGTCACTCGTACCTCCCAATTACGGCCCCGCCCCACGGTGGGCGGCGGCAAATTCTGCAAGTACCGAGAGGGGATCCGCCCGGCACCAGTATCGAAGTACCACCTCCTACCAGTATTTTCGGGTGTGCCGCCGACGCTAGTACGTAACGCGCGCGAGTGCCACTGTTCCAACGAAATTCATCTAAGCCCCTGCAAGGACAAGCACGAGAGTTGTCCGAATCCCACTGAGCGAGAGGGCCCGAACCGACTCTGCCGCAGTCGCTCCCGTGGTGAGGACGTCGTCGAGCAGGACGATGTCACTGTCCCCGGCAATCGAAGAGATCGCAGTGGTGTCGAGAGACACATGACCGTTCACGTTGGTCACCCGGTCGGCCGCGGACAGTCCCACCGAGTCACGTACACCTCGCGTCATCCGGAGAATCGGACAGACACGTACCGGACGACCCGCGACAGAACCAATTTCCCGCTTTCCGCGCATACTTTCGGCTATCCGGCGAACCGGATCACCCCCGCGAGATCGCGCCGCTCGGGCGCGCGTGGGAGCCGGCACCAGCACGATCGGCGGACGACCCCCGCTGCCGAGCTCGCCCCACCGTTCCAGAGTGGCCAACGCGTCGGCCACAGCGATCCCCAGAGGCATCGCGAGGTCCCGACGACCCCGTTCCTTCATCTCGATCACACTGCGCCGCCTGGGGCCGTCGTAGCGGCCGAGTGCCCAGACGGGCACGCCCGGATCCACGCGCGGACTCAGTTGAAGCGGATGATCGCGCAGCAGTTCCGCGCACTCACCGCACCACAGAGTCCCCGAGCGGCCACACCCACCACACTCGCGTGGCAACAGCAGGTCGAGCAGACCGGCACCGAATTTCTTGTCCCCCATGGCCGAATCATGAACCTGAGCACCGACATGCATCAGAGCGCAGACATTCACCAGAGCGCAGAGGCGTCAGCCAGGCAGAACCGGAATCGCCTTCTGTCCGGTCAGCACGGTCACCTCACGCCAGCGGCGATCCCCGGCGGGGTCGTTGTTGTTCAGTTGGAACACCGCACGCGCGTCGGCGACGTACTCGGTGGTCGGCGATGCATCCACGGAGGTGACGGGAGCGGTCAGGTTTCCACTCGGCAGCGCGTCCATTCGTGAGCCGTCGATCGCGACCTGGACGACCGGTATGTCGGCTCCACTGCGCGCGATCACGATGGTGTCGCTGTTGCTCCAGTCGAGTGAGAGCGCGGTACTGCCCAAGCCGGACGCCACTGCGCGTGGACTCGTCAGGGCGTAGACCCCGCTGGCGGTGCGCACGACCACAGCCAGGTAGACCTTGCCGTCGATGATCATCGCCGCTCGCACGCCGTCCCGCGACAGACGCAGTTCCGAGATCGTGGAACCGACCGACGTCAGGGCCCCGACGTCGACGTTGGTGACCGACACCCGGCCGGTGCCTGGTTCACGGACGACCCGAACGACGGTATTGCCGTTCACAGCCGTCCAGACCGCGTTGTTGTCCAGCTCCCACGAGGGTCTGGTGATGGCGCTGCCTTCGAGTACCGGAACGGACCCTTCGCCGTATGTCCCGAGCGACAAGTCGAATCTTGTGCCGGGATCCGGCCGAGCGGTGTCCGCGACGGCTGCCACCAACTTGCCGTCCCGTGAGAGAGCAGCCGCCGTGAGGTTGCCCGCATTGCCTGCGAAACCGGGCACCGGAGTCGCCTCTTGCTCGGTGACACTCACCAGTGAACCGTTGCGCAGTGCATGCAGTCCGACGGTTGCACTCGTGGTGGCCAGTGGGTTGGTGGATGCGACGTCGGCGGTGGTCCAGCCGTCGGCATGAGCCGCGTCCAGCGGTTCGCCGTCGATCTCCAGAACGTACGGCCCTGCCACATCGGCGTTGGCGAGCGTCCAAATGACCTGTGCTGCAAACAAACCGCGAGTAGCAGCATCCATCGGGTTGTCAAGGCGGAAGTTGATGCGCACACCACCGAGACCGACTCCGACCTGTCCCGGCTTACCGTCGGCCTTGGTGATCGGACCGATCACCGACACGCCATTGCCCAGTTCGTTTCGCACAGCCGGCGCCAGCGCTGCCTTCGGTCCGTCGATCATCAGACCGATCAGCTGAGCCGCCACCTGGTCCTGCCCGCCGGAGATCCAGCGAAGATCGGGGACGACCGTCTGGCTGGTGGGGTCGAGGAAGAACAACGACTTCCGCTGGTAAGCGCCGAGGAACTGCGGACGCTCCATGATCACGCCGGGAGGCAGATCACTGATCCGCCATTCGCCGTCGGTCAACGCCAGGGTCATCCTCGCTTCGAAGCTGCCCTCTTCGGGAACGTACAGTCCTCCCGGGTCGAGGCGACCGACCTTGTTCACACGAATCGTGTAGACGGCTTCGGTGCTGGTTCGAGAAACCGAGAGCACATCGACCTTGTCGACGATGACAGCACTTGCCGCGTCGTCCCAACGCGCCGAAGCGTCCTTGGTGAGGTACTGACGGGCTGCGGCGTGCCGGTTGGACGGATCGGTACTCGCCTTGACGAAGTCACGTACCAGCAGGTCCGGCTCTCGCCCCGAGGCCGGTGATTCGACGGAGGTTCCGGGCACAGCGGTTGCCAGAGTTCCGATTGCCTGCGGCGAGGAGGATTCCGGCAAACTCGCGCACGCGCCGGTCAGCAACAGCACGCTGAGCGTTGTTGCGAGAAGTGCCAGACGGCGGCGGGTTCCGATCATGATCGATCCCCACCGTTGGACTCGTTCCGCGAGTCCGATTCGCGCGGAGTCGGCAGGGACGACGTGACCTCGCCGACGGTATCGGCGACGATGTCGGCTTCGCTCGGCGTGCGGACGAACTTTGTGGTCGTCGGCTTGAGAGGCAGTGGGCTCGACACGACTTTCTTGCCACGGGTGCGCGAGAGCGTCAGCCGGAAGCAGGCTCCGACTCCCGGTTCGCCCCAGGCCTCGAGCTTGCCGTCGTGCAGATTCGCGTCCTCGACACTGATTGCGAGGCCGAGTCCGGTGCCACCACTGCGGCGCACACGGGACGGGTCCGATCGCCAGAACCGGTTGAAGACCAACTTCTCCTCGCCCGGACGCAACCCGACGCCACTGTCGCGGACGATGAAGGCGAGGGCATTGTCGTCGGCGCGAAGGCGAAGCAGAATCGGCTTCCCCTCACCGTGGTCGATGGCGTTGGCAAGGAGATTTCGCAGGATGCGTTCGACGCGGCGCGGATCGACATCTGCCATGACCGGCTCGTCGGGCATGTCCACGATCAGTTCGGTGCCGGATTCGCGGGCGAGATGGCGAACCGTGGAAACGGCCGCTCGCGCACACATACGGACGTCGAGTTGTTCGGACGCAAGTTCCGCGACACCGGCGTCGTGACGGGAGATCTCGAGGAGGTCCGCCAGAAGCCCCTCGAACCTGTCCAGTTCGGCGACAAGCAGTTCCGACGACCGACGCAGCATCGGGTCGAGGTTCTCGCTGCCGTCGTAGATCAGGTCGGCGGCCATCCGGACCGTGGTCAGAGGTGTGCGGAGTTCATGGCTGACATCGGAGGTGAAGCGTTTCTGGAGGCTGCCGAACTCCTCCAGCTGGGTGATCTGTTTGGACAGACTCTCGGCCATCTCGTTGAAGGACATGGCCAGGCGCGCCATGTCGTCCTCGCCGCGGACCGGCATTCGTTCCTTGAGTCGGCCGTCTGCGAAACGCACCGCGATTCGCGAGGCCGATCGGATGGGAAGCACGACCTGTCTGGCAACCAACAGCGAAATCGCCGCCAAGAGCACCAGCAACACGGCTCCACCGATCAGCAGGGTGCTTCGAACAAGCGACAGACTTCGGTCTTCGCTGGCGAGCGGGAAGATCAGATACAGCTCGAGTCCCGATATCGACGACGCGGTGGGGCTACCGATGATCAGCGCCGGTCCGGAGTAACCGTTCGGGTTGGACACCGTCGCGAATTGGTAACTGATCTGGCCGCGTTTGACGAACTCGCGAAGGTTGTCGGGGATCTGATCGACCGGTCCCGAACTCGTCGGCTGGCGCGGCCCGTCCCCTGGCACGATGAGCACCGGGTCGAAGGTGCCGGCCGACCCGGAGGCCTGGCCCGAGGTCTGGTTTCGACGGCTCGTCAGTCCGGATGCAGCGCTTTCCAATTGAACGTTGAGCGCCGTCGAATCGTCGACGCCCGCGAGTTGGTCTTCGACGATGCCGCGGGCTCGGTCCATTTCCTCGGTCGCCGCGGTGATCTTCGTTTCCAACAGCCGATCGGTGATCTGGCTGGTCAGCACGACACCGAGAATGACGATGACGATCAAGGACAACGTCAAAGTCGAGACGACCACTCGCAATTGGAGCGAGCGTCGCCACGTGTGCGCGAGGGTGTTGCTCATCGAGTGACACCACCGCAGAAATGGCGTCAGCCGTCGGTTGAGACGACGACGCCACCTGGAAACTCCGCTCACGGCGGTCCGGCCTTGTAGCCGACCCCCCTGACCGTCAGAACCACTTCGGGATTCTCGGGATCAGTTTCGACCTTGGCGCGCAAACGCTGAACGTGCACGTTCACCAGGCGGGTGTCGGCGGCGTGGCGGTATCCCCACACCTGCTCGAGGAGGACTTCACGGGTGAACACCTGGCGCGGCTTGCGCGCCAATGCGACCAGCAGGTCGAATTCGAGTGGTGTGAGCGAGATCTGCTCGCTGCCGCGGCTGACCTTGTGTGCCGGAACGTCGATCACGATGTCGGCGATGCTCAGCAGTTCGGCCGGCTCCTCTTCCGTACGGCGCAGGCGAGCACGCACTCGCGCCACCAGCTCCTTCGGCTTGAACGGCTTCATGATGTAGTCGTCCGCACCGGATTCGAGGCCGAGCACGACGTCGACGGTGTCGGTCTTGGCCGTCAACATCACGATGGGCACGCCGGAATCCGCACGCAGAACTCGGCATACGTCGATCCCGTTCATTCCGGGAAGCATGAGATCGAGCAGGACGAGGTCGGGCCGGGTCTCACGCACTGCCGCGAGCGCCAGGGTTCCGTCGCCTACCACGTAGGGATCGAAACCCTCACCACGCAGCACGATCGTGAGCATCTCGGCGAGTGCCGTGTCGTCGTCGACAACCAGAATCCTTGGTTTCATATCCCTATCGTTGCATCTCGGAGCGATGAATCAGACCGTTACGAGGCCGTGCGGCGTGCCGCGTCTTTCCCTCTACTGTGCCGGAAAGTTCGAATCCCGGCCGCAAGGGTGACCGATCACGCGAAATCCGCGAGCCTGCGCGCCAGTTCGCCCGGGTCCGTCTCCGGCCCCACGATCCACCAGGGCGAGACCCAGTCCGTCGCTGCCAACTGCTTGTAGAGCTCACCGGTTCTGGCCTGCAGGCCGCCGTCGCGCTCGTAGGCGTCGAGCTGACGCGACGCGTCCTCGGCCTCACGCGAGCGGGCACGCTGCTCGGCCAGAGCTACCGGTACGTCGAGGTACAACTGCAGATCGGGAGCGGGAAGAGCGAGTCGACCCAACTCCAATTCACGGACCCAGGCGACCATCTCGCCGTCCACGCCCTGATGCGCGCGCGCCGCGTTGTAGGCGGCGTTGGACGCCACGTAGCGGTCGAGGAGAACAATATCGTTGGCGGACAACAGGTCCGAGATCCGATCCGCCGCACCCGCGCGGTCCAGGGCGAACAGGACTGCCATCGCGTTCACGGATTCAGCCAGGTCTCCGTGCGATCCTTTGAGTGCCTCGGCAGCAAGATCCGCGTGGATCGACTTCCCGTACCGCGGAAAATCCAGAGTCGCGATCGACGTGCCGCCGCGGCGGAGTTCGCTCTCCACTTTGCCGATCAACGTTCGCTTTCCAGCGCCGTCGAGGCCTTCCAATGCCACCAGTGTTCCCACGGCGGACAAGCCTATCCCCCGGCCTGGTTGCGCAGACCGGGGGACGGCGGACACTACATCCTCAGCAACGAATCACCGGGTCAGTAGCGGTAGTGCTCGGGCTTGTACGGGCCTTCGACGTCGACGCCGATGTACTCTGCCTGATCCTTCGTGAGCTTGGTCAGCGTGCCACCGAGTGCCTCGACGTGGATCTTGGCGACCTTCTCGTCGAGGTGCTTCGGGAGGCGGTAGACCTCGTTGTCGTACTCGTCCGGCTTCGTCCACAGTTCGATCTGCGCGATGACCTGGTTGGAGAAGCTGTTGCTCATCACGAACGACGGGTGGCCCGTCGCGTTGCCGAGGTTGAGCAGGCGGCCTTCGGACAGCACGATGATCGAGTGGCCGTCGGCGAACGTGAACTCGTCGACCTGCGGCTTGATGTTGATCCGCGTGACGTCGCCGGACTTCTCGAGGCCGGCCATGTCGATCTCGTTGTCGAAGTGACCGATGTTGCCCAGGATGGCCTGATGCTTCATGGCCTTCATGTGCTCGAACGTGATGATGTCCTTGTTACCGGTGGACGTGATCACGATGTCGGCCCAGCCGATGGCCTGCTCGACTGTCTTGACCTCGAAGCCGTCCATGAGCGCCTGCAGGGCGTTGATGGGGTCGACCTCGGTGACCGCGACGCGAGCGCCCTGGCCGCGAAGTGCCTCGGCACAACCCTTGCCGACGTCTCCGTAACCGCAGACCAGCGCAGCCTTGCCGCCGATCAGAACGTCGGTGCCGCGGTTGATGCCGTCGAGCAGCGAGTGGCGCGTGCCGTACTTGTTGTCGAACTTGCTCTTGGTGACCGAGTCGTTGACGTTGATAGCGGGGAACGTGAGTTCACCGGCAGCGGCAACCTGGTACAGGCGCAGAACGCCCGTGGTGGTCTCCTCGGTGACGCCCTGGACGGACTCGGCGATTGCCGTCCACTTGCCCTTGTCGGACTCGAGGGACTGACGCAGAAGTGCAAGGAAGACCTTGTACTCGTCGGAATCCTGGTCGTCGTCCGTCGGCGGGACGACGCCGGCCTTCTCGAACTGTGCGCCCTTGAGCACCAGCATGGTGGCGTCGCCGCCATCGTCGAGAATCATGTTGGCAGGCTCACCCGGCCAGGTCAGCATCTGCTCGGCTGCCCACCAGTACTCTTCGAGGGTTTCACCCTTCCAGGCGAAAACCGGAACGCCCTTGGGCTCTTCCGGGGTGCCGTGCGGACCGACGACGATGGCGGCGGCAGCGTGATCCTGCGTGGAGAAGATGTTGCATGAAGCCCAGCGGACCTCGGCGCCGAGCGCGGTCAGCGTCTCGATCAGCACCGCGGTCTGAATGGTCATGTGCAGCGAGCCGGAAACGCGAGCGCCCTTGAGCGGCAACACCTCTGCGTATTCGCGACGAAGCGCCATGAGGCCGGGCATCTCGTGCTCTGCCAGACGGATTTCCTTGCGACCGAACTCCGCGAGCGAAAGATCTGCAACTTTGAAGTCGATGCCGTTACGGCTCTCGGCCACGGGCGTTGTTGAAACTGAGGTCGTCATCTGCCTCTCCTGGTTGACGTGCATACTCTGCACAAGCCTATCGGTGTACCAGGCTATCGGTTAGACGCCCTCTCCCGCCCGCCCCTCTACTGCGCGGCCCTCGCGCGCCACGTCGATGAACGGCCCGAGCAGTATGCCCAGATCCTCCGCCACCGAAGCCTCGGACTCCGGCGGCATCGAAATGTAGCTCAGCCCGAGACGCGCAATCGCCCTGGCCAGAATTCCGGCGTCGGCGGGTGACGCCTGAATCCACCCTCGCTGGAAACTCTCCGCAAGCCGCGACGACGCGCGCTCGATGATGACCGCACTGTCGGTGGTGATCAGGCGAAGCAGGTCCGGCTTGGCCTCACCGGTGAGCAGAGAGATCACCAACGGGTCGGTTGCACTGGAGGCGAAAAACGATCCGAAACCCGCCGTCAATGCCTCGACTGCACGTCCGTCGTTCGCCACCATGGCCTCGTCCACCGCGTCGACGAAGCGGTCAGCAAGGCGAAGCGCGTACGCCTCGGCAAGCCCTTGCCTCGAGCCGAACTCGTTGTAGAGCGTCTGACGACTCACACCGGCATGCTTGGCCAGAACCGTCAGCGTCACCTCGGACCAGTCGCGCTCGGTCAACAACTCACGCATCGAATCGAGCACCGACGTACGCAGCAGCAGGCGCGACGCTTCTTTCTGCGGCAGACGAGTGGGCGTCGAAGTCATGGTGACGACACTACCGCCGCACCTAGGTCCGTTCGACGCCGACGCATCTCACCGTCGTTCGACCTCAACCATGAAGAAGTCGCTCTTCGCCGCCCCGCAGTCCGGGCAACTCCAGTCTTCGGGAATGTCGTCCCAGCGAGTGCCCGGTTCGATACCGTCCTCCGGCCAGCCGACTGCCTCGTCGTACTCGAAGCCGCATTGCGCGCACTGATACAGCTTGTAGTCGTTCATGATTCACTCCCCGCCGTTGCCGGCATCGGCTCGAAGTCCAGCTTTTCCCTCACGCCGCAGTCCGGACAGCACCAGTCGTCCGGCACGGCATCCCACGGCGTGCCCGCCGGAAACCCTTCTCGTGGTGCACCCTTCGATTCGTCGTAGACGTATTCACAGACCGGGCATCGATAGCTGCTCATCACGCTGCTCCGTACCGAGCAAGGATGCGATCACGCTTGGACGGCTGAACGTTGACGCGGGTGATGTCGCCGCCGTAGTGCGCAAGGACTTTGGGATCCATCACTTTTCGCCACAGCGGTGGAACGTAGGCGAGGATGATCATGCTCGCGTACCCACTGGGCAGGTTGGGTGCACCGTCCATGCTTCGAAGCGTCTGATAACGACGCGTCGGGTTCGCGTGATGATCGCTGTGACGCTGGAGGTGATACAGGAAGATGTTGGTGCAGATGTGATCACTGTTCCAACTGTGCTCCGGTGCTGCACGCTCGTACCGCCCGCTGTCCAGACGACGACGCTTCAGTCCGTAATGTTCGAGGTAGTTGACGGTTTCGAGCAGACAGAATCCGAACACGGCCTGCAGCACCAGGAACGGCAGTACCGAGAGGCCGAAGACGGCGACGAGGACACCGAACAGTACGACGGACATCAACCACGAATGCAGGACGTCGTTGCGAATTGTCCACGGCTTCTTACCCAGTCGATCGAGTCTGGCCTTTTCCAGGGACCACGACGAGCGCAGAGATCCCCACACACTGCGCGGCAGGAAGGTCCAGAAGCTCTCACCGAAGCGAGACGACGCCGGATCCTCGGGCGTGGCGACGCGCACGTGGTGTCCACGATTGTGCTCGATGTAGAAGTGGCCGTAAAACGACTGCGCCAGAGTGATCTTCGACAACCAGCGTTCGAGATCGTCCTTCTTGTGACCGAGCTCGTGTGCGGTGTTGATCCCGATTCCTGCGACACAACCGATACTGATCGCCAGACCGATCTTGGAGATCAGCCCAAGTCCCCCGTCGATTCCGAGCCAGGACAGATCGGTCGCCGACCAGAGGTAGCAGGCCAGGACCAGGCTGACCAACTGGAACGGTATGTAGATGTAGGTGCAATACCGGTAGTACTTGTCGTTCTCGAGGCGCTCCATCACTTCGTCCGGCGGATTCTCGCCGTCCGGGCCGAAGAAGATGTCGAGGATCGGGAGCAGGATGTAGACGAGAAGCGGCCCGATCCACCACCACACCGGCGAGACCGCATTCCATCCGAGACTGTTGAACAACGCGACCAATCCGACGGCGATGAAGACCGCCGTCGGCGGCACGAGGCCGAGCAGCCAGAGGTATCTCTTCTTGTCACGCCACTGCTCGGGCGGGAGCGTCTGGCCGGATTGCGAGTCCACGTGCGTCGACACGGTCTACCTCCTCGATTCGGACCGACCCGAAAACTGTGAGTCAGTTCACTATGAGGTAGACAGTACTACTGATTTTGTACAAGTGATAGACAAATCATAAACTTTGTACATCTACTCGATTTCGCCGCGTTCACGCTTCCCGATCATCGAATGCTGCCTGCTGTAGGCAAAATAGATGACAACGCCGAGGGCCATCCAGACCACGAACCTCATCCAGGTCTCCACCGACAGGTTGAACATCAGCCACAGACACGCGAGGACGGCCAGAATCGGGACCAGCGGGACCAGCGGCACCCTGAATCCGCGAGGTAGGTCGGGACGCGTCCGACGGAGCACGAGAACCCCGATCGAGACGAGAACAAAAGCGAACAGTGTGCCGATGTTGACCATTTCCTCGAGGGTGCCGATCGGAAAAACGCCGGCGAGCACCGCGACCACGACGCCGACCAAGATCGTGATCCGCACAGGGGTTCCGTGCTTGCCGGTCGGTGCCAGGCGTCGTGGCATCAGACCGTCGCGTGCCATCGCGAAGAGCACCCTGGTCTGCCCGAGCATCAGCACCATCACCACTGTCGTGAGACCGGCCAAAGCGCCGAACGAGATGACGTTTTTCGCCCACGTGATGTCGTGGAAAGCGAATGCCGTTGCCAGGTTGGAGGTATCGCCCTCGAGCTCGGTGTATTTCACCATCCCCGTCAGCACCAGTGTCACCGCCACGTACAGAACCGTGACGATCAGGAGAGAACCCAGGATGCCGCGTGGCAGCGCCTTCTGCGGCTCCTTCGCCTCCTCCGCCGTCGTGGCGACGACGTCGAAGCCGATGAACGCGAAGAACACCAGACTGGCTGCCGCGAGCAATCCGTACCACCCGAACGTGCTGCCACCGGCCCCGGTCACGTACGAGAACAACGACTGGTGGATGCCCTCTCCCGTCGAGCCCGGCTCCGACGGCGGAATGTACGGCGAGTAGTTGTCGGTGTCGATGTAGAACAGACCGACGATGATCACCAGCAACACCACCGCGACCTTGATCGCCGTGATCACCAGTGACACCCTCGACGAGAGTTTTGTGCCGGTCGCGAGCAGGATCGTGATGACAGCGATCACCAGCACCGCACCCCAGTCGAAGGATATCGGCCCCAACTCGACGATCGGGCTGCGTGAGCCCATCACTTCGCCGAGGTACAGCGACCAGCCTTTGGCGACCACCGAAGACGCCAAGGCGAATTCGAGGATGAGATCCCAGCCGATGATCCAGGCGACGAATTCGCCGAACGTCGCGTACGAGAACGTGTACGCGCTACCGGCAACCGGGACCGTCGACGCGAATTCGGCGTAACACAGCGCTGCCAGTCCGCAGGCGATGGCGGCAATGACGAACGCGAGCGAGACCGACGGCCCGGCGACATTTCCCGCCGTCCGAGCCGTGAGTGTGAAGATGCCCGCACCGATGACGACTGCGACACCGAACACCGTGAGATCCCACGAGTTCAGTTCTTTCCGGAGTTTGGTTTCCGGCTCGTCGGTGTCCTTGATGGACTGCTCGATCGATTTGGTTCGAAACAGCTTCGACCGTCCAGATCCGGCCTGCTCGTCCTTGACAGCCATTGCCGCCTCCTTGCTGGGGACCAGCAGGTCCCACCATGGGCAAGTAGAGAGATGGCATCAGCCTAAGCCCGCAGGCGCAGCTTTGTTCAGGGTTTGTCGGGAGCCTGTAGATCTGTTTCAGGGCGATCTCCTGCGCTGAGACGATCCAGGTCCGGCTCGAGGTAGATCACCCGCGCCGCAGGCACTGCAGCGCGCACGCGAGACTCGGCCTCGTCGATCGCCGTCGCCACGTCCGAGATCGTCGATCCGATCGGCACCGCAACCTTGGCAGCAACAAGGATCTCCTCGGGACCGAGGTACTGCGTCTTGCAATGAATGACGCGTTCGATACGAGTTCCGTCGACCAGGGCGTTGAGGATCAGTTCGGTCTCCACCGCCGTTGCGCCCTCACCGATCAGCAGCGACTGCATTTCGATGATCAGAATGATCGCGATGATGCCGAGCAGGACACCGATGCACAGAGTTCCGATGCCGTCGAAGACCGGATTTCCGGTCACCATCGTGAGGCCGACGCCGCCGAGTGCAAGGACGAGACCGATCAATGCGCCGGTGTCCTCGAGCAGCACAACCGGGAGTTCCGGGCTACGAGAGGTTCGGATGAAGTTCCACCACGACGCATTTCCCTTGAGCGGTCGTGATTCCTTCGCTGCGGTCCGGAAGCTGTAGCCCTCCAGACAAATCGCTATGACAAGAATCGCGATTGCCACGAAAGCCGAATTGAGTTCTTCCGGATGTTGAATCTTGTGAATACCCTCGTAAATCGCGAACAGCGAACCGAGGGTGAAGAGCACCAGTGCAACGACGAACGAATAGAAGTATCGGTTGCGCCCGTAGCCGAACGGGTGCAGTTGATCCGCGTCACGTTCTGCCTTCTTCTGCCCCAGGAGCAGCAAACCCTGATTGGACGTGTCGGCCACCGAGTGCACCGATTCGGCGAGCATCGACGACGATCCGGTGATCAAGAATCCGGCGAACTTGGCTACGGCAATTCCGGCATTGGCTCCGAGGGCCGCCAGAATTGCCTTCTTGCCACCATGAGCCGACACAATGTCTCCTAGTTTCCGACTACGGCACTGAAAACCTGCGCAGTCGGGGTCCGTGTGCTCAGGTGTATCGCGGGCTCGTCGGCAGCGATCCACGCCGCTCGGCCTCGATCGAGGTCGAGAGTGTCAGTGCCGCACGTCGCAGTGACCGCGCCGTCGGTGCAGATCAGAATCCGCGGGCCTGAAGCGTCGACGACGATGTCCGTGGAATTCGCGTCGAACTCCAGACGCGTCAAACGAAATTCGGGCGCCGGCGTGACGTACTCGTATCTACCTGATCCTGACTGACCTGATCCAGATGACGGGGCCGGATCGAGCACTTCGATATCGGCCCCGACGAAGTCCAGAACCCTCAGCAATTCGGGCACGTCGACGTGCTTCGGTGTCAGCCCACCGCGCAGCACGTTGTCGGAGTTGGCCATGATCTCGACCGCGAGTCCATGGAGATACGCGTGGAGATTGCCGGCAGCGAGAAACAGTCCTTGGCCGGGCTCGAGGGTGACGCGGTTGAGCAGCAGTGCCGCCAGAACACCGGCGTCGCCGGGGTACGCCTCGCTCAATTCCAGCGCGGTGCGGATCTCGGTCACGAATTCGGCGTCGTGGTGTGCGACGTAGGTGATGCACCCGGCAAGTACGGCAGGGAGCAAGGTCCCGAGCACCGTGGACGGCAGCGTGATCCATGTCGTGAACAACGCCCGCAGTCCGTCGGAATCGGGTTGCCCTTCGAGCAGACCGATGTACGGCTCCAACTCGTCGACGGCCAGAGCGCGCAGCAGTTTGACAGTCCGCGTCGGCTCGCGGAATCCGGCAAGCGCTTCGAATCTGCTCAGTGCGACAACGAGTTCGGGCTTGTGGCTGCCGTCCTTGTAGTTGCGAATCGGCGATTCCATGGGAACGCCGAGTGCGTTCTCACGACGAAAACCCTCGTCGGCTTGAACGGCGCTGGGGTGCGCTTGAAGTGACAGCGGTTCTTCCGCCGCAAGCAGCTTGAGCAGGAATGGGAGTCGCTCACCGAATGCCTCGAGGTTCTCACGGCCGAGTTCGCGTTCGGGTTCGCGGTGCAGGACCTCGAGCAACGACTCGCTTCCGGATTCGGTGATCACGCGCGCCGGGTCACCCGGGTGCGCGCCCAACCACAATTCCGCTTCGGGATGATTCGACGGAGTCGAAAGACCGCGTAGTTCGGCAATTGCCGTTCGCGAGCCCCACGCGTAAGAACGAAGTGCACCTTCGAGTTCACGCACTTACTTCGCACCGCCCGTCAACTGCACGTACGCCGCGGCCATGTCTACTCGAGACGCCAACACGAATACCTGCTCCATCTCCGATATGACCACGTTGGTCTGGTCTTCGTCTGCCGCGACCACCAGGTCGGCGTCGGCCAGTGCGTCCATCCGGCGCCTCGCCTCCCCGCGCGTGGATTCGGTCGCGAAGACGAACGCCCGCGCCGGCGGGGTCGGCAGCGCGCCGTCGAGTTGCGGATCGTGAAAGAAGGGGTCGTGGAACACCGAATCACGTGAAGCTGCGTCCGGCGCGAACAGTGCCCGCGCCGAACGAATCACCTCGGACATCTCGGCGGCAGCGGCGTTCAGGCCGGAGCTCATCAGCGCAACGCTCGAGAACTCTGCGAGTGCTGTTGTCACGGAACCACTTCCACACAGAACGACTCGCCGGCCGCTCATCCTGGTGGCCAACGACTTGGCCGGGTTGTGGAATACCTCGTTGGCCGGTCCGTCCCGCAGCGCCTCCGCATCAACTGCGTCGGCGATTCGACCGAGCACCGCCGAACGGTCCTCGATCGATCCCTTGCCCTCGATTTCGGCGGCAACCGCGAGGAAGACGGCGAGGAACCGCGTCATCGTGTGCCGGGGCGAGGCGTAGAGCCGCGGTGGCAAGGGCATGGTGCGCCCGGCCGCCACGGCTCGCATGGGCCCCTCGTCGGGAACGGCGACAACAACCTCGGCGCCGCGGCGTACGGCACTGTCAACGGATTCGACGAGGCGTGGATCACCGGCATCGTCACCGGCGACGACGATCACGTCCAATGGCCCGGCCCACGACGGCGTCCGGTCGAGAACGAGGAGCGGGCAACCGACCGAATCTCCGACGAGAGCAAGCGCGATCCTGGCTCCGTGCCGGGCGCCACCCGCGCCGGCGATCAGTACGACGCTGCGCGGACGCAGACCGGCCAATCGGGAGATCACACCCTCACCGACGGCCGACGCGGTGGCCCGAATCTGTGCGCCGCCCATGGCTACAGACCGCAGTAGCCCTTCCGAATCGGCAGCTGACAAACCCTCGCTGTCGTCGAGGTCGAGAAGCGGCATCGGCGCTGTCATCTCACCGCACCCCCTTCTCCGTTAGCAGTTCCCGCACCATCCAGCATTCCAGCTCCACGCGGTCCGTGGTGGCAAAGCCCTCGTTCCCGAGGCCGTCGTTCCTGAGATAGTCCCCCAACTATCCCAGGGCTTCGGCTCACCGACAAACCGATCAGACTCGGATTCAAGCCCGGACGATCGCCAGAATTTCGTTCACCAATGCGTCGACATCGGCGGACGTGGGTGCTTCGACGTTGAGTCGCAGCAGTGGTTCGGTGTTGGACGCGCGCAAGTTGAACCAGGCATTTCCCTCGAGACTGACCGTGACACCGTCGAGGCGATCCACCGACTCGGTGCGGTCGGCAAATGCCGCCAGTACAGCGGCCGTACGATCTGCCGCGTCGGCCACGGTGGAGTTGATCTCGCCCGAGGCCGCGTAGCGGGTGTACTCCGCCATCAACTCGGAGAGCGGACGATCCTGCTCGCCCAGTGCGGCGAGTACGTGCAGCGCCGCGAGCATGCCGGAGTCGGCGCCCCAGAAGTCGCGGAAGTAGTAGTGAGCGGAGTGTTCGCCGCCGAACACCGCACCGGTCTCGGCCATCTCCTGCTTGATGAACGAGTGGCCGACTCGGGTACGAATAGCGACGCCGCCGAGTTCTTCGACCAGTTCGGGCACTGCCCGTGACGTGATCAGGTTGTGGATGATCGACGCGCCCGGTTCCTTCGCGAGTTCGCGCTTGGCGACAAGTGCCGTCACCGCGGACGGCGAGACCGGGTCGCCCTTCTCGTCTACGACGAAGCAACGGTCCGCGTCACCGTCGAACGCCAAGCCGATGTCCGCTCCGGTTTCGCGCACGTAGGCCTGCAGGTCGACGAGGTTGGCCGGATCGAGCGGATTGGCTTCGTGGTTGGGGAACGTGCCGTCGAGCTCGAAGTAGAGCGGCAGGACGTCGAGGGGCATCGGCCCGAATACGGCCGGCGCGGTATGGCCGCCCATACCGTTGCCTGCATCGACTGCGACCTTCAGCGGGCGCAACGCAGCCAGGTCGACCAATCCGCGGAGGTAGCTCGCGTATTCCTCGAGGACGTCCTTGGTGCTGGCGGTGCCTGCCGGTCCGTCGTACGCGGGAACACCCGAGACGACCTCGGCGGAGATGACTGCGAGGCCGGTGTCCTGACCGACCGGCTTGGCGCCGGCCCGACACATCTTGATGCCGTTGTACTTGGCGGGATTGTGGCTCGCCGTGAACATCGCGCCCGGGCAGTTCAGCAAACCGGATGCAAAGTAGAGCTCGTCGGTCGACGCCAATCCGATGTAGACGACGTCGAGCCCTTGAGCAAGCACGCCGTCACCGAAAGCCGAAGACAGCGTGGGCGACGATGCGCGCATGTCGTAGCCGATCACAACCGTCGTGGCGGCGCCGGCCTCGTCGCGGACCAGGCGGGCGAACGACGCACCGACGTCGCGGACAAAATCTTCGTCGATCTGCTCACCGACCACACCGCGTACGTCGTACGCCTTGATGATTGCAGCAACCGACTCGGCTGTTCGCCCCACTGAAAACTCTCCTTGTGCATGCACCCTCACAGACGGGAACGTCCGGGCGCATGGCGTCCGGAGATTCGCAGTACTCGGGTGTGGAAGTACTCGGTCGAGCCTAGCGTCTACGGCGACGAATCTCGCGTCAGTTGGACGGGTCGGGCAGAACGCGTAGGTGTCCACGACGCCCTGTACGGGCAGTACTCGGAGCTGCGGGACGTATGTCCTCATCTGCATCGACGTTGGACTTGCTGCGATCTCCGAGACCGGCCTCACGTACAGCTTCCGCCAAAGCGGTCAGATCGTCTTCGTCGGGAGTACTCGACGCGAATCCGCCTTCGTGGCGGACGAGTTCCCACCCCTTGGGGGCGGTGATTCGAGAGCCGTGAGTGTCACACAAATCCCATGAATGGGGCTCGGCGACGGTTGCCAGCGGCCCGACAACCGCAGTGGAGTCCGAGTAGACATACGTAAGCGTCGCGACGGCGGGGTTCTTGCACCCGGGGCGGCAGCAGCGACGCAGAGATCTCACAGGTACGGAGCCTAGCCCTCCCCACGTCCGGAACCTACTCGGACACACCGAGCAGTTTCTCCTGTCGTAATCTGGCGCCATGCCACAAGCCCGCCGCCGACGCTCGGTCACCACTCGTTCCATCGAGCGACACGGCCGTGGCCTGCGCGGACCGCTACTTCCCCCGGAGGTGCCCGCCAGGCGTACCCGCGCGGAGAAGTTCGATCTCCTGGTGCTCGACGCCTTCTCTCCCGTCGACCTCGCATGGCACGACCGGCTGACGAAACTCGACATCGCAGTGGACGAAGTTCCGAAGATTCACGCGCACGATCCGGAGTCCGTCACATGGCCGCCGGAGGTCATCGCAGACGGCCCGGTTCCACTGTCACGACTGATTCCGGCCGGAATCGACCGTCACGGAAATACGACTCGCGCAAGAATTGTGCTGTTTCGCCGCCCATTGGAGCAGCGAGCGAAGGATCCGGAAGAACTCACGGATCTGGTGCACGACGTGTTGGTCCATCAAGTCGGCACGTATCTGGGCGTCGACCCACAGGTCATCGACCCCACGCTGCCCGACGAGGACTGATACTGCCCGACGAGGACTGACGCACTGTCAGACGAAAAAACTGATGTCACACGAAGAAGTAAATCCACACGAAGAACAAAACAGTCGTTGCTTGACCTGCAATTCCCCGTTGCAGGTCAGACTTTCGAAGACCGCCCGTCAGCCCCGACGCTGACAGAACCGATTCAGCAGCAGATCAGATGATCCCCCGCTTGAGTCGCCGACGCTCGCGCTCGGACAACCCTCCCCAGATTCCGAACCGTTCGTCGTTCGCGAGCGCGTACTCGAGGCACTCGTCACGAACTTCACAACCGAGGCAGATCCGTTTTGCTTCCCTCGTCGATCCTCCCTTTTCAGGAAAGAACGCTTCGGGATCGGTCTGCGCGCAGAGAGCACGCTCCTGCCACTGATCCTCGATGGTGTCGAACAATTCTTCGAAGCCGGTGACGAGACTCAGCACTGGCCGAGTACTCATACCGTCGAACTCACTGCTGCAGGCACCTTCTGCTGCGCCTGCTCGGGAATCGGTCTGCGGTTCGTCGCTTACTGTCATTGCGAGAGAACTGATCTCGACATTTTCATTGGGCATCGTTCCGCCTCCTCACCTGTAATAGCGCAGAATTTTCACTCCATCTTCAACCCCACCCCGTCGACCGTTCGAAACTGTGTTCGAAACCGGCCCCGCTGCAAGTGAACTCACAAGTAGCGGTTGGAATGACACATTTGAGATTACACACGTCCAGCGTGTCGCGGTCAAGCTAAACGAGATGAATCCATTAGTATTCCGGCCCTCAATTGACGGGACCTTCTGCCCGCCAGACACGACGACGCGCCGACCGCCTAGGCTCTGTTGTCGTGAACGTGACTGTATTGGTTGGCGGCGTCGGCGGGGCCCGTTTCCTTCAAGGTGTTCAAAACGCGCTCGGAATCGCCGGTGGTGAATCCCTCGAGAAATACGAAGGCCCACATCGCATCACGGCCGTCGTCAACGTCGGGGACGACGTGTGGATGCACGGTCTGCGCATCTGCCCCGATCTGGACACTTGTATGTACACACTCGGCGGCGGTATCGACACCGAACGCGGGTGGGGGCACGCCGGCGAAACCTGGAATGCGAAAGAAGAACTCGCCGCGTACGGCGCGAAGCCGGACTGGTTCGGCCTCGGAGATCGCGATATCGCAACGCATTTGATTCGCAGCCAGATGCTCCGCACGGGATATCCGTTGTCCGCGATCACCGAAGCGTTGTGCAATCGCTGGAATCCCGGTGTCGCACTGCTTCCCGTGAGCGACGACCGCAGCGAAACACACGTCGTGATCACCGATCCGGAAGACGGTGAGCAGAAGGCGATTCATTTCCAGGAGTGGTGGGTACGCCATCGGGCACAGGTGGAAACGCACAGCTTCGCTCACGTCGGCGCCGAGCAGGCCAAGCCCGCGCCAGGGGTGGTCGAGGCGATCGACGGTGCCGACATCGTGCTGATCGCACCGTCCAATCCCGTCGTGAGCGTCGGCGCGATCCTCGCGGTGCCCGGCATTCGCGGTGCCCTGCGAACAACCGCGGCCAAGGTTGTCGGCCTCTCCCCCGTCATCGGCGGAAAACCGTTGCGCGGCATGGCTGACGAGTGCCTCGAGGTGATCGGGGTCGAGACGACTTCGGAGGCGATCGGTCGCCACTACGGAGCTCGTTCGATCAACGGTATTCTCGACGGCTGGCTCGTCGACGAAGGTGACACGGCCGACATCGACGGGGTGGACGTGCGAAGCATCCCACTTTTGATGACGTCCCCCGAAGAGACCGCGAAAATGGTTCGCACGGCTTTCGAGATCGCCGGAGTCGAACTGTGACCGAGCCCGGAACCGAAGCAAGCCGCGACAGAAATCACTCTCCCGGTGATCACTCCCCCGGCGCCGCAATCGAAGTCATTCCCGTGCTCGGGCTTCCCGAGTTCCGGCCCGGAGACGACTTGGCCACCGCTGTCGTCGACGCGACGCCGTGGCTCGAGAGCGGCGACGTCGTTGTCGTCACGAGCAAGGTGTTCTCCAAAGTCGAGGGTCGCATCGTTTCCTCACCGACCGATCCGGAAGAGCGCGACGCGGCACGACGCCTCCTGGTGGATCAGGAAGCCGTCCGCGTCGTGGCACGCAAGGGCCGCACTCTGATCACCGAGAACAAACTCGGAATCGTGCAGGCCGCATCGGGCATCGACGGCTCCAACGTCGACGGTGCCGAATTGGCGCTACTCCCCGTGGATCCGGATGCGAGCGCTGCGGGTCTGCGCGCCCGAATTCTCGAGAGCACGGGCAAGTCCGTCGCCGTCGTCGTCACCGACACGATGGGTCGTGCGTGGCGCAACGGGCAGACCGACGCCGCAATCGGTTCCTCCGGCATTCCGGTCCTGCACGGCTACCTCGGAGCACAGGACAGTCAGGGCAACGATCTGATCGTCACCGAGATCGCGATCGCGGACGAAATCGCCGCTGCGGGCGACTTGGTCAAGGGCAAGCTGGGCGGCGTTCCCGTCGCCGTCGTTCGTGGGCTTCGGTTCGAGGACGACGGTTCGAGTGGCCAGGATCTGATTCGCCGCGGCCCGGACGATCTGTTCTGGCTGGGCACCGAGGAAGCTACGGCGATGGGTCGCGGCCAGGCGCTGCTGTTGCGTCGATCGGTCCGACAGTTCGCAAGTGATCCCGTCGACGCGGAGATCATTCGCAGCTCGATCGCCGAGGCACTCACCGCTCCCGCACCGCACCACACGAGACCGGTTCGATTCGTGTGGCTACGCACGGAGTCGGTCCGCACGGCTCTTCTCGAGCAGATGCGCGAGAAGTGGGCCGCCGATCTTCGCGCCGACGGTCGCAGTGACGAATCCGTCGAGGCCCGGGTTGCCCGCGGAAACATCCTGTTCGACGCCCCCGAGGTCGTCATTCCCTTCTGCGTGCCCGATGGCGCACACAGTTATCCGGATGCCAGACGAACCGCGGCGGAGTCGACGATGTTCACGGTCGCCGCCGGCGCGGCAGTGCAGGGACTGCTGGTCTCGTTGGCCACCCGCGGCGTGGGAAGCTGCTGGATCGGATCGACGATCTTCGCCGCCGATCTCGTACGCGAACAACTCGATCTCCCGGCGGATTGGCAGCCACTCGGTGCCATCGCAATCGGGCACCCCCTCGAACCACTGACTCCGCGCTCTGTCTCCGCCCCCGGGGACGCGTTGGTGGAGCTGTAGGTCCCATGTCAGCCGAATCGCTGCACGCCTCCGCCAAGGGCGTCCTGGAGGGCTGGGAGACGTCCTCCGAAGCGGACGAATCATTGCGGCACACGATGCTCGCGTTCCTCGATTCGGCTCCGGACGGCTGCCTTCGTCGCCACGCACCGGGACACATCACCGCGTCGTCTCTCGTTCTCGACGAGAGTGGCTGCCACGTCTTGCTGACCCTGCATCCCAAGGTGGGCAGGTGGATTCAGCTCGGCGGCCACTGCGAGCCCGACGACGAGACGGTGGTAGTTGCGGCATTGCGGGAAGCTCGCGAGGAGTCCGGAATTCACGACGTTCGGATAGACGCGGACCTACTCTCCGCCCACACGCATCCGATCACGTGCTCACTCGGAGTACCGACTCGCCATCTCGATCTACGGTTTCTTGTTGTGGCGCCGAACAATTCACATATCGTCCGCAGCGCAGAGTCCACCGACCTCAGATGGTGGCCGGTGGACGCGCTCCCACCTACAGCGGAACGCGAGACCATCGACCACCTGGTCGCGCTCGCCCGTCAGCGCAAGAATCAGGACTGAATCGGAGAAAGCTGGGGCTGCTTGGCGCTCACGCCGTCGCCCGAAGATGTTCCCTTCACGCGCCGAGCTACCCACGGCACCAAGAACTCTCGCGCCCATTGACGATCCTCGCGACGAGTTTCGGCTTTCGTGAGAACCGGCGCAGGCCCGAGATCGGGCGGGGTCAATCCGTGTTCGACGCCGAGCACGTCGAGCACACGCGTCGCCATGTTCTCGTGCCCGGAGGGCGACATGTGGAGGCGATCCCAGTCCCACATCCGAAGGTCCTGATATTCGGAGAATCGCCAGAAGTCGACGAGGGTCGCGTCGTGGCGGTCCGCCACCTCGCGAACAAGCTCGTTGTAGATCGCCAGACGTCCGCGGAGCTTGCCGAAGAAGGCGGACCATCCGGTGTCGTACGCGGTGAACATCAGAACCCGAGCGCCGGATGCAGTGAGCTGACCGATTGCCGAATCGTAGCGGGCGACCATCGCATCGATGTCGATCTTCGGACGCATCATGTCGTTTCCGCCGGCGTAGATGGTCACCAGATCGGGCTTCAACGCCAGAGCGGGTTCCAACTGCTCGTCGATGATCGGTCCGAGTAGGCGACCACGAATCGCCAGGTTGGCGTAGCGGAAGTCGGGATTGTTCACCGCCAGCTGCTCGGCCACTCGGTCTGCCCACCCGCGCAGACCGTTGGGGAATCGTTCGTCGGCGTCGCCGACGCCCTCGGTGAACGAGTCACCGAGGGCAACGTAACGGCTCGGAAGAGAAGTCATACCCGCCAGTATTCCAGTAGGTCAGCTAACGATCACACATCTGTGCTGAAGCGCACGCCACCGTCCGGCAGCGTCACCCCCGGCCACACGCGTGCGCCTCGCAACAATTCACACCGCGCACCGATGTCCGCGCCGTCTCCGATGACAGCGTCGCGGACCAGCGCTCGGGGTCCGATACGGACGCCGAATCCGAGGATCGATCGTTCGACCACCGCCCCGGCTTCCACAACGGCGCCGTCGAAGAGAATTGCACCGTCGAGGCGAGCGCCTGCACCAACTTCTGCGCCTCGACCGACAACCGTGCCGCCGATCAGGACAGCGCCCGGCGCGATTCCGGCTCCGGGGTGAACCAGCGACTCGCCGCGCGGACCTTCGAGAGCCGGCGAAGGTGCGATACCTCGCACCAGGTCGGCGGAACCGCGAACGAAGTCCTCGGGGGTTCCCATGTCACGCCAGTACGACGAGTCGACGTGGCCGAACACCCGCTTGCCCTCGGCCAGGAGATTCGGGAACACCTCGCGCTCGACCGATACCGGTCGTCCTTCGGGGATCTGTTCGATGATCTCGCGTTTGAAGACGTAGCAGCCGGCGTTGATCTGATCCGTCGGCGGATCCTGGGTCTTCTCCAGGAATGCCGAGACTCGTCCGTCCTCGTCGGTCGGAACACAACCGAATGCTCGCGGGTCTCCCACACGAACCAGATGCAGGGTCACGTCGGCGTCCGTCTTCTCGTGGGTATCGAGAATGCCGTTCAGATCGGTGCCACCGAGCACGTCGCCGTTGAACACCATGACGTTGTCACCGCGCAACTTCGGCAGAACGTTGCGGATTCCGCCACCGGTGCCCAGCGGTTCGGTCTCGAAGACGTAGTCGATCTCGAGGCCCATCTTGGAGCCGTCGCCGAAGTAGTCCTCGAATACCTCTGCCTTGAAGGACGTTCCGAGCACGACGTGCTTGATTCCGGCTGCCTCGATGCGGGCGAGCAGGTGCGTCAGGAACGGCAGGCCGGCGGTCGGAAGCATCGGCTTGGGTGCCGACAGCGTCAGCGGACGCAGCCGAGTGCCTTTGCCGCCTACCAGGATTACGGCGTCGGTCGGATTCGGATCGGACATCATTTTCCCCCGTGGTTCGAAACTGATGGGTTGTCGGTCGAGTTGTCGGTGCGAGCGCGCTCGCGAACTGCAGAAGCTACGGCGATCTTGGATCGCACCGCGAGGCCACCGCGCAAGGCAAGTCGTAGCGGAGCCTGCCACCAGTGCGGATGGCGATCAGCCTGGAACTGGTACGCACTGCGATGATGGGCAGGCAACATCAGTTCCGGATGACGTCCTGCCGCATGGCCTTTGGCATGGGTGACGACGGCCGAGGGGACGAATACGTTGAGCCACCCGGCTTTTCCGAGGCGGTCACCGAAGTCCACGTCCTCCATGTACATGAAGTAACGAGAGTCGAAACCGGAGATGGTGTCGAAGGCGTCGCGTCGCACCAGCAGGCACGACCCGGAAAGCCACCCCACTGCACGCTCGGTGACGGCCTCGTTCTCCTGACGGTAACGAGCAGTCCACGGGTTCTTCGGCCATACGGTACCGAGCAACGCGTGCCCGACGCCCGAGGTGATGTCGGGCACCGTTCGCGCCGACGGATAGACACTGCCGTCCGGTTCGAGGACCTTCGGCCCCAGTGCACCGGCCCTTGGCCACCGATTTGCCGCAGCCACCAATTCGTCGAGTGAACCGGGTGCCCATTGGACGTCCGGGTTGGAAATCACGACGAATTCGATCGACGAATCGATCTCCGCTACGGCCCGATTTATCGCTCCCCCGTACCCGATGTTTCCGCCGGTTCGAAGCAGACGGACATGCTCGTACTTGGCATCGGCGGCCTCGGGGGCACCATCGGTCGACCCATTGTCGGCCATGATGACCTGGGGTTTTTCTGTCGTCGCCACAGCGAGCGTGCTCAAGAAATTCTCGAGATGCTCGCCTGGCGAGTAGGTCACCGTTACCACGGCCAGCTTGGGACTCACGCCGGTCAGCCTAGCCGTCCGCGGCCACTGTCCCGAACAATGCTCACGCCAGAGCGGCGTGCAGAGCCTCTCGCCACGGACGCAGCGGCGTCATTCCCGCGGTAACCCACGCGCGCTCGGACAAGACCGAATATGCCGGGCGCGGGGCAGGGCGTACGAACTCCGCACTACTGCACGGGCGCACCCGAGCAGGGTCTGCTCCGATCTCCTCGAAAACAGCTCGCGCCAACTCGTACCAACTTGCTTGCCCGCCGTTCGTCACGTGGAATGTCGACGCACCCGTGAAGTCCAGCAGCGCGAGTTCGACGATGCCGCCGGCCAGATCGACGCTGTACGTGGGTGACCCGATCTGGTCGTCCACGACGTTCACGAATTCGCGTTCGGCTTCGAGCCTTCTCATCGTGGCGACAAAATCCGTGCCGACACCGGAATACACCCACGCGGTGCGGACAACGGCCGCGTCAGCCCCCGACTCTCGAACAGCGATCTCGCCGTCCAGTTTGGTTCGGCCGTAGACCGTCGCGGGACCGGTCGGTGCATCGACGTCGTATGGCGAGCTTGCATCGCCCGGAAAGACGTAGTCGGTCGAAACGTGGATCAACCGCGAACCCACCCGCGCACAGGCTTGCGCGAGATTCCGCGGTCCGATCTCGTTGACCGCCCTCGCCGCCTCCTGGTCGGTCTCGGCAGCATCGACGGCCGTGTACGCAGCGCAGTTGATCAGCACCGAATCAGGCGAGACGAAGTTGTCAACCGCGCGGCTGTCGGTGATGTCCAGCTCGTCGGATCCGACGGCCGTGACGGGAAGACCCGCCGAGGTAGCGAGGGTTTCGACACGGGTCCCGAGCTGCCCTCGGGCGCCGGTGAGCAGGATATTCGTCACACGGTTCAGTCTGGCACGCCGCGTCGAGGTACCCGCGGCCGAGCATCGGACCAGTAACCTGAAGGAGTGTCCCACCAGCAACCGCAGCGCCGCGCGCGTCCACGACCTGCGCCGATTCGGACCAAGACGAGCCCGGCTCGCATAGCGGTCGCGGTGCTGTCCGTGCTCGTACTGCTGGTCACCGGGTTCGCATGGCGGGGTGTGGACTCGTTGAGAAACAGCCTTGCCACTGCCAGCGGACTCGGCCTCGGTGGCGGCAAGGACGGAGCAATCGACATTCTGATGGTGGGAACGGACAGTCGAACGGACGCGCACGGCAACCCGCTCTCACAAAGCGAGCTCGACTCGTTGCGCGCAGGTGAGGAAGTTGCGTCCAATACCGACACCATCATCTTGATCCGCGTCCCCAACGACGGGAGTTCCGCGACCGCGATCTCGATTCCCCGCGACGCGTACGTCAACGTCCCGGGTATCGGTATGTCGAAGATCAACGCCGCGTTCGGTGCCACCAAGGAAACCGAGCGACTGAAGTTGGTCAACAACGGGTCGTCCGACAGCGATGCAGACAAGAAGTCGACGGAAGCCGGCCGGACCGCGCTCATCGGAGCGGTGGCGAATCTGACCGGCATCACCGTCGATCACTACGCCGAAGTCGGACTACTCGGATTCGTCCTGCTGACCAACGCAGTGGGCGGAGTCGACGTGTGCCTCAACGCGCCGGTCGACGAACCGATGTCCGGAGCCAATTTCGCGGCCGGGAAACAGACACTCGACGGCGCCGACGCGCTGAGCTTCGTGCGACAACGACACGATCTTCCTCGCGGCGACCTGGACCGGATCGTTCGCCAGCAGGTGTTCATGGCTTCTCTCGTCAGCAAGGTACTCAGCGCAAAAACCCTCAGTGACCCCGGCAAGCTCAGTCAGCTGACCTCGGCTGTCCAGCGTTCCGTCGTGATCGACGACGACTGGGACATCATCGAGTTCGCCAAGCAGTTGCAGAATCTGGCCGGCGGCAAGGTGCAATTCGAGACCATTCCCGTTCTCGACATCAACGGCATGACCGATTACGGCGAGTCCATCGTCAAGGTCGATCCCAAGGCCGTCAAGAAGTACATCGCGGGATTGGTCGGCGCCGACAGCGAGGACTCGGAGACCTCCGAAGCACCGACCACGGTGAATGCCTCCTCGATCACGGTCGACGTCGCAAACGCCAGTGACATCGCAGGGTTGGCCAGCGGGGTTTCCGAAGCGTTGAGTGCCCTCGGGTACAAGCAGGGTCAGGTCGGCAACAACACCGGCTCGGACGTCACCGAATCGACGGTGTTCGCAAAGTCCGCGGACGACGACGCAGCACTCGCGGTGGCCGAGGCACTCGGCGGTCTGACGGTCAAGGCGGATTCGTCATTGTCCTCGGGCAAGGTTCGGGTTGTCATTGCCGAGGACTACAGCGGCCCGCAGTCCGCGGACGCGGTATCCCCGTCCGAAGGAGCGACAAGCACGACTGAATCGTCGAGCACCACCGAGACCAGCCCCACTCCCGCCCCTCCCGGTCCGCCGATCG
Source organism: Rhodococcus sp. MEB032 (assembly GCF_030208925.1). Classification (NCBI taxonomy): domain Bacteria; kingdom Bacillati; phylum Actinomycetota; class Actinomycetes; order Mycobacteriales; family Nocardiaceae; genus Rhodococcus; species Rhodococcus sp. MEB032. Next base: position 295,266 of record NZ_JARVSY010000007.1, on the reverse strand, counting down.
ACGCGGCCTCCAACGGCCCGCGCTGTGTGAACTGAAAAACTGTGTGAACTGAAAGCGGTGTGAACTGAACGGCTGCGTAAGCTGACGACGTGCCTTCGCCTGTAGACAACCTGACCGACGCCCTCCTCGGACCGATCCTGGCTGCCGACCCGGCCGGCCCTCGCGTGACCTACTACGACGACGCCACCGGCGAGCGCATCGAATTGTCTGCGAGCACTCTGGCCAACTGGGCGGCAAAGACAGCGAATATGGTCCGCGACGAGTTCGCTCTCGAGCCCGGCGGCAAAGTTGCCGTGCTGCTTCCCGCGCACTGGCAGAGCGTCGCCGTCTTGCTGGGTGTGTGGTGGGCAGGCGGTGAGGTGGTCCTCTCCCCCGACGCCGACGCCGAACTGGCTTTTGTCACTGCGGACCGACTGGACGATGTTGCGGACGTACCGGAGGTAGCCGCACTCTCACTCGACGCGTTCGGCAAAGGTTTGAGCGATCTTCCGCTCGGCGTCGCCGACTACGCAACCTCCATCCGTGTGCACGGCGACCAGTTCCGTAGCGCCGGAGCCGGTTCGGCGCTGGAAGGCCGGTCCGTAGCGGACACGATCGACGCGGCACGGGCATCGGCGAAGAACGTCGAATTGGTGTCGACGGATCGTGTCCTCTCCAGTCGCACGTGGGACACGGCAGACGAATTGATCGACGGGCTTCTGGCAGTTCTCGCCGCGGGTGCCTCACTCGTGCAGGTGGCCCACCCGGACGCGGAAGCTACCGCGCGCCGAGTGGGCACCGAGAAGGTCACGAAACAGTTCTGAACGCTAGCTCGCGAGAGCTGTCACCGGTGACACCAGCCCCGCCCGCCTAGCGGGGAGCAGTGACGCGATCACACCGCAGATTCCGCCGATCAACACGATGGCTACCAACTGCACCCACGGCACTGCGCTGAGGGCGACGTCCTCGATCCCGAATACCGATGCGGTACCGGCTACACCGAACACCATCCCGAACAGCACTCCGATCACCGATGCGACTCCTGCCACGAGCAGCGCTTCCCAGATCAACATGGCTCGAATTCCCTTCTTGGTCAGTCCGAGTGCGCGAAGCAGTCCGGATTCGCGGCGCCGTTCGAGAACGGACAGTGCCATGGTGTTTCCGACGCCGATCAAAGCAATCAACACCGCTACCGACAGCAATCCGGCAACCACCATGAGCATGGTGTCGAGGATCGAATCGAGAGCTGAACGCATCTCGGTCATGCCCTGAACATCGCTGCCCGGCGCTTCCTGGCGTGCCAGTTCGGTGATGCGGTCGGTGGCGGCCAAAGCCTGTTCGTCAGTATCCGTCCCCAGCCTTACCCAGTACGAATCGGTGGTCGGCGCGGTGGCCGCTGCACCGAGATCGCCTCGATCCAGTAGTGCTGGTTGACCTTTCACGCCCTCGACCACGCTGACGTTCACGACGCCGCGATCCCCACGCACCGTCGCCGTATCGCCCGCCGAAAGCTTGTATTCGGTCAGGTCAGCGGGCGAGAGCACCAACTGACCGGCCGCGGGTACCGAGATCTCGGTACGCAGAACATCTTTCACCCGCGCAGCGTCGACGCCGAATCCGGCCAACGAACCGCGCCCGTCGATCGTCAGTTCGGCCTTGTCCAGACCGCTCACCGCGCCGACACCGTTGACCGCGGCGATGTCTGTGCCCAACCCTGCGGGAAGCGGTGCCGAACCGGAACCGCTCACCATGACGTCGACGGGGAATTGACTGTCCATCGCCGCGGGTGCGGCTTCCTTGACCGTCGCGATTCCCACGACGAGCGTGCTCGTCAAGGCCACACCGATCAACAATGCGGTGGCCGTCGCCGACGTGCGGCGTGGGTTCCGACCGGCGTTGCCTGCTGCCAGGCTTCCCACCGGACCGATCAGTCTCGCCAACACTCCGCCGGCCGCATTGATCAGTGCAGGCACGATTCGACCGGACAGTGCCGCGATCCCCAGGAACGAGAACAGTCCACCGGCGGTTGCCGCCGGCACCTGCTGATTCGTCACTCCCAGGACGGTCATCGCGATGCCCGCGAGCAGGGTCACGACGCCGAGAACCCGGCGCACCACCGATACCTGAACGCTCTCAGGCTTGGACTCCATCGGCTGCAGTGCCGCCAGCGGGGAGAGCCTCGTTGCCGCCCGCCCGGGCGCAGATGCAGCGAGCATCGTCATCACGATGCCGACGGCAAGACCGACGAGCACGGTCACCGGGGTGACGCTCAGTGACGAAAGAGGAACCGGCACATCTGCGGCCGTTGCTACCCGACCGATCGCCCACGCAAGTCCGACACCGAGTCCGACGCCGATCACCGAGGCGATCACGCCGACCGCCGCGGCTTCACTGCGAATGCTCCGGCGAACCTGTTTGGCCGTGGCGCCGACGCATCGCAGCAACGCGAGTTCCTGAGTGCGCGCCGCGAGCAGGACGGCAAATGTATTGGCGATCACCAGCGCGGCAACAACAACGGCGATGGCGCCGAAGGCGAGCAACACCGTGCTGAGGATCTTGGTGCCGCCCATGTATTCGGCTGCGGCGTTGTCTGTGGCTTCGTCGCCGGTCAGCACGGTGGAGTCCGCGGGCAACGCGCTCGAGATCGAATCCACGAGTTCTTGCTGAGAGCGTGAACCGTCACCGGCGACACGGAACTCACGTTCGGCACTGTCACCGGCCCACGCGCTCACCTGCTCGGCGGTGGTGAATATCTTGATCCCGCCCAGTCGTTGCGCCGAACCGGAGAGGTCGACCAGTCCGACTACCTCCGCGGTGGGTGCGGCGGCACCGACCGTCGAATCCCGTGCCGTGACTGTGATTCGGGCACCGATCGGTATCCCGGAGTCCGCGCTCACCAACACCTGCCCCAGACCGGCCGGAATCGATCCCTCCGACACCTTCTCCCAACGCAATTCGGGATTGTCGGCAATCGTGAGCGCATCCCCGTAGGACGCGCCCTTTGCCTCGGAGTCGACACGAACATAGGTCGACACGTCGTCGGCCACCGCCGAGACGCCCGGCACCGCGCTCAGCAGTGCTTCTGTCACGCCTGGACCGGACGCGACGACATCTGTGGTTTCGTATTGCGTCGCAAGTGATTTGCTCACACTCGCGTCGACCGTCGAGCTCAAGGTCAAAGTCGCGACGATGTATCCGACGGCGATCACCACCGCGAGTATCGACGCCACATAGCGCCCGGCATGTGCCCGCGCCTGCGCAAAAGCCAGACCTCTCATCGCAGTGCACCCGAAACTGCAGGAACATCGGCCAGGTCGTCGGCACCGAGAGCTCGCATGGCACCGATCACCGAGTCGACGGTGGGATGGTCGATCTCTCCGGCTATACGCCCGTCCGCGATCAACACGACTCGATCCGCGTACGACGCCGCCACCGGATCGTGTGTCACCATCACGACCGTCTGACCGGTCTCCCGGACACTGGTGCGCAAGAGTCCCAGAACCTCTGTCCCGGAACGGGAATCCAGGTTGCCGGTAGGCTCGTCGGCAAAGATCACGTCGGGCTGGGGCAGTAATGCACGGGCGACAGCTACACGTTGCTGCTGACCGCCGGACAACTCGTGCGGCAGGTGGTCGAGGCGCTGCGACAGGCCCAGCTTTCCGATCACCTCGTCCATCCACTCGGGCGAGGGTTCACTACCTGCCAGCTTCATCGGCAGCAGCATGTTCTCCCGAGCAGTGAGCACCGGTAGCAGGTTGAACGCTTGGAAGACGAATCCGATCCGCTCGCGTCGCAGTTCGGTGAGCTCCGTGTCGCCGAGTTTCGTGACTTCGGTGTCGCCCAGGAAAACCTGCCCACCCGAGACCGTGTCGAGTCCGGCCAGGCAGTGCATGAGCGTCGACTTTCCGGAGCCGGACGGGCCCATGATCGCGGTGAACCGCTCGCGACCGAAGTCCACGTCGACTCCGCCGAGCGCGTGAACCGTGGTCTCACCGGTGCCGTACACCTTGGTGACACCGCGGGCAGTGATCGCCGGCACTGCGGCTGGTTCCGTCGTGGTGTGCGCATGCATTTTTTGCCCTCCGTAAAGCTTCTCGCTATGACGGAATCGACGTTATTGCAGCGCAAGTGGTCTCCGCGTCGGAGTGCGGGGCGATCTTGGAGAGCCCGGTGTCATCCCGGGGTAGGACTGGACAGGGCGGCGTGTCAGCCCTCGGTGCCGAGGAGATCTGCGCGCCGGACAAGTCCGATCTGGAAGGCGAAGACGACTGCCTGTACACGATCACGAGAATGAGTCTTTGAAAGAACCCGTCCGACATGGGTTTTCACTGTCGTCTCGGAGACGTGGAATTTCGCAGCGATCTCCGAATTCGACAGCCCGTACGCCATGGCTTCGAGCACCTCGACCTCGCGCGGCGTCAACTCTTCGGGCAACTGCGCTTCGGGCGCCGAGCCTTCCAGGAGTGGCCCGACGTGCTGAAGCAGTCGCCGAGTGGCCCGGGCTTCGATCACCGCGTCCCCGCGGTGCACGGTGCGGATGGCGTCGAGCAACTGCTCCGGTGGCACGTCCTTGAGCAGGAAACCACTGGCGCCCGCCCGGATAGCCGACATCACGTACTCGTCGTTGTCGAAGGTGGTGAGCACCACGACCTTCGGCGCATCGGGGTCGGCCAGGAGCCGACGAGTCGCCTCGATGCCGTCCATCTTCGGCATCTGGACATCCATCAGAACGACGTCGACATGACGGGCGGCCAACTCGGTCAGCGCCTGCTGACCGTCCGAAGCCTCGACAACCACCGACAGATCCGGCTGTGAGTCGATGACCATTCGAAAACCTGCGCGGACCAGCTGCTGATCGTCGATCAGTGCCACTGCGATCGGAGCCACGTGTTCGTCCATGCCACTCACCTTAAGACCTTCGGACGTTTCAAGACCTACCCAGACGTTCGTTCGTACGGCAAGACGGCCCGGACGCTGTATCCGCCGCCTGATTTCGGTCCGGCGGTCACTTTGCCTCCGTGCAGCTTGGCTCGCTCGGCCATTCCGATCAGTCCCTGTCCGCCTGGTGACGATTCGACCAGCGCGGCGCTGCCGCCTCGTCCGTCGTCGGTGATACCGAGAACGAGTTCGGTTTCAGCCCATGTCATCTCGACGCTCGCCTGTGCTCCAGGCCCCGCATGTTTGAGAACGTTCGTCAGCGATTCCTGCACGATGCGATACGCCGTCAACCCCGCACCCGCAGAGAGTTCGCGTGGTTCCCCGGTCACACTGACGGCGATGTCGAGTCCGCTGCTGCGTAACTCGTGGAAGAGACTGTCGATGTCGCCGGCGCCCGGGATCACCGAGAAATCACGGGGCGTGTCCTCACGCAGGACGGACAGCAGCGATCGCATGTCGGTCAACGCTTGGCGGCCGGTGGAGGCAATTGTTTCGAGTGCCTGAATTGCAGCCTGAGGATCCTTGGCCGCGCTGTAGCGTCCACCGTCGGCCTGAGCGATGACAACGGTCAACGAATGCGCGACGATGTCGTGCATCTCGCGCGCAATCCTCGAGCGTTCGCTGATCGTCGCGATTTCCGCTTCCTGCGCACGCTCGAGTTCGAGCAACCGTGCGCGCTCGGTCAGACCTTCCAATTGTTTGGTGCGAACTCGACGCAAATCACCGAACGCCCAGACCGCGAGCATGAAGATCATGACGGCCACGGACTGCATGACCTGCGAGGACACCGGGATTCCGTCGTAGCCGAAGTATCGAACAGTCCCGGCAATCGAGCCGAGCAACGCGAGCACCAGCCCGGTGAGTGAACTCCACCGAGCACCATAGGCGGCCAGCGCGTACAGGGAGATGGGTACGACAACGGCCGATGCGAGCAGTGTGTTGCCGATGAAGATCACGTGTAGAACCGCGAATCCTGCGATCACCATGCCGGAGAGTTCGGGGCGCGAGCGTCGCCACGCCAACGGAACGGTCATACCCAGCGAGATGAACACCGCCAGCGGACTCGCCTCGACCGCCACGACAACGCTGAACAGTGCGGCAACCGTCGCAATGCAGATGTCCACACCGCGAGCATGTTCCGCGCTCCAGCGGACGAAGCGTTCACTAGTCGGAAAACGAGCCATGCCGCCAAGAGTAGCTTTTACTGACGAGCTTTCACTCAGGTGCGGTAACCGCCGTCTTCGAGACCGGCCTCGATTTCGAAGCGGTTGCGCGGCCCGCGATGACGCAGTTCCTCACGCAGGTACAACAACCCGAATATGATTCCGTACCTGGCCCATTGGTCTGCATGAACGGCCTCGTGACGAAGGACGGATCGAGTCGTGTTCCGCCGGGTGAGATATACACCACCGAGAGTTGTTCCGCCTCTGGCGAACCCGCAGCGCAGTCCGGAGGCGACAAAGATTCCGGACTCGTCGTCGAAGCGGATGTCCGCGCCGAGAATCCTGGCGTACAGCAGGGCGACGCGGGTGACGAACGCGGACTGCGCGCTGCCCCGACTCGCTCGGATCAGCGGCAGCCCGCGTCGTGCACACACGAGAAGATCAGCCCAGCAGTTTTTCGCGGAGCGCCTTGTCCTTGTCGAGCACCATCGACTCGAGGCTCTCCTGGAACGCCACCATCCGCCGCTGCAGTGCGGGATCCGAAGCACCGAGAATCCGAGCAGCCAGCAGACCGGCGTTGCGAGCGCCGCCGATCGACACTGTCGCCACCGGGACGCCGGCCGGCATCTGGACGATCGAAAGCAGCGAATCCATACCGTCGAGGTACTTGAGCGGCACCGGAACACCGATGACGGGCAACGGCGTGGCCGAGGCAACCATGCCCGGAAGATGCGCGGCGCCACCGGCACCGGCGATGATGACCTTGATTCCGCGGCCGGAAGCTTCCTTGGCGTAGTCGAGCATCCGCTGAGGCGTGCGGTGCGCCGAGACGACACCGACCTCGAAGCGGATACCGAACTCGGCCAAAGCTTCGGCTGCAGCTTCCATGGTCGGCCAATCCGAATCGCTGCCCATGATCAGGCCGACCTGCGCGCTCTCACTCACCGTGTACATCCCATCCGTCGGTCCAAACTGCGTACGAAAGCCAATGTGCTGCGCGCTCGGCGCGTTCCCGAACTGCGGCAACGTAATTCGGATCGTCGATGGATCCGGCGACGCCCACGATGTTGACGTGTCCGATCTTGCGATCCTTGCGCTCACCCTTGCCGTACAGGTGGATCTTCGCGTCAGGCATCCGCGCGAACAGGTGATGGACGCGCTCGTCCATCGTCATCTCGGGAGCTTCCGGCGCACCGAGAACGTTGGCCATCACGGTGACCGGCGCGATCGGCGACGTATCTCCGAGCGGGTAGTCGAGAACCGCGCGCAGGTGCTGCTCGAACTGAGAGGTGCGGGCGCCGTCCATCGTCCAGTGACCGGAGTTGTGCGGGCGCATCGCCAACTCGTTGACCACGAGAGTGCCGTCGGTCGTCTCGAACAGTTCGACGGCCATGGAGCCGACCACACCGAGCTCCGACGCGATGCGCAGCGCCAACTGTTCAGCTTCCTCGGCAACGGCACTCGAAAGCTCGGGGGCAGGTGCGATCACGACGGCACACTGGCCGTTGCGCTGAACCGTTTCCACGACCGGCCAAGTAGCGCCCTGTCCGAACGGCGACCGCGCCACCATGGCGGACAGCTCCCGACGCATCGAGACCATTTCCTCGACGATCAGCGGAACACCCTTGTTCAGCTGCTCGGTGACGATGGCTTCTGCTTCGTCCTGATCGTCGGTGATCCAGACGCCGCGGCCGTCGTAGCCTCCGCGTGTTGCCTTGATGACAAGCGGCCAACCGTGTTGCGCACCGAAACGCACGACGTCTTCCGCCCACGTCACTTCGGCGTACGCGGGTACGGGTGCGCCCAGTTCGGCAAGTTTGCGACGCATGAGCAGTTTGTCCTGAGCGAAGATCAGAGCCTGCGGCGGCGGCTGAACGTTCACGCCTTCGGCAACAAGAACCTCGAGGTGCTCGGTCGGCACGTGCTCGTGGTCGAAGGTCAGTGCATTGGAACCGACCGCTGCACGGCGGAGAGCATCGAGGTCGGTGTGGCTGCCGAGCACGACGTCGGGGCTGACCTGAGCTGCCGGCTCGTCCGAAGTCCCGGAGAGCACTCGGAGCGTCTGGCCCAGGGCCACCGCCGCCTGGTGAGTCATCCTGGCCAACTGTCCGCCACCGATCATGGTGACGACGGGCATGGATGCTTTTGCCGGTCGAGGGGTGGTCGGGCGGGCGGGGATCTGCGCGGGATCGTTGTTGCCGGTCACGGCTCTCTATGTTGTCATGTGCCGCGTTCGCCCGTTCATTCAGCGTTCCCAATCTGTGATTCTGCTGATGAATCCGCGGCAAATTGGTGGTAACGCGGTTTCGTTTCGTAAACTCATCTGTTGTGCCATTTGTCGACGGGGTCATTGCCCGCATACCCCAACCGTTTCGTGACATCGCTCTGCGTCACAGCGAGCTGATCAAATTCGCGATCGTCGGCGGAACGACCTTCCTCATCGACTCGGGCATCTTCTACACACTCAAGCTGTCGATCCTCGAATCCAAGCCGATCACGGCCAAGATCATCGCCGGCGTCGTCGCGGTGATCGCGTCGTACATTCTCAACCGCGAGTGGTCGTTCAAGAACCGTGGTGGCCGTGAACCAGCGCACGAAGCTGCGCTGTTCTTCATCATCAGCGCCATCGGTGTCGTCATCAGCTTCATCCCGCTGTACATCTCCAGTTACGTCTTCAACCTGCGCGTACCCGAAGTCAGCCTGGCGACGGAGAACATCGCCGACTTCATCAGTGCATATGTCATCGGCAACCTGCTGCAGATGGCGTTCCGATTCTGGGCCTTCCGCAAGTTCGTGTTTCCCGACGAGAATCCGGAACCGCTCGAGCTGTCCGACACCACAGGATTGTCCGAAACCACAGCGTTATCCGAAACCACGGCGCCTGACCCGGTAATTCCTGATGCCGAAGAGGAGCTCGGGCACTCCTGAGTTTTCCGTCTGCGCCGACCTTTCGGTCAGCGCGGTTCGCGGTGCGGAACGACGTCCGCGGTCGGCGCCGTGTTGGCCACCGGCAGGAAGACGGCGAACAAGGCAGGCTTACGCCTCTGCAGTTCCAGGCGGCCCCCGTCGGCTTCGATCAGTGCACGTGCGAGCGCCAACCCGACGCCGGTGGACCCCGCCCCCGAAAATCCTCTGTCGAAGATGTGCGGCGCCAGATCGTTCTCCACACCGGAGCCTTCGTCGGTGACCTCGACGCACACCATCGAGTCACGGCGAGACGAACTGCGACCCGTACCGTCGATCAATCGCACCGACACCGTGCACGTGCCTTCACCGTGTTCGAACGAATTGTCGACCAGAACGGAAACAGCTTCACGCAGACGCGAACCTGTGGTCGCAGCCATCACCGTGCGATCGCCGCGTAGGCGCAGCCTGCGTCCCTCTCCGTCGAACTGAGCCTGCCAGTCGCGAGTCACCTGTTCCAGCTCGCCGACTACCGACACCAGACTCGCCGATGACCCACTGGTGCGCGACGAGCGAATCAGGTCGTCGATTCCGTCGGTGAGCCTGTCCACTTGCGCCATGGCTTCCTCGGCCTCGTTCACGACGTCAGGATCTTCGTGAACGGACAACTCGTCCAGGCGCAGCCGCACTGCAGTCAGTCGACTGCGCAGTTGATGCGAGACGTCCGCAACCAGCGCGCGCTCTCGTTGCAGCCGCACCGAAATCTCCACGGTTGCCGCATCGAGGACGTCGGACACGCGGTCGAGTTCGGGGATGTCGTGCCGACGAGGATCCGGCCGGAAGTCGCCTTCGGCGAGGCGCGCCGCCCGGTCGGCCACATCCTGCAGCGGATCGGCAAGCCGACGCGCAGTGACCACAGCAACCACGGTGCCTGCCGTGATGGACAGAAGCACGAGCACGCCGACAGCCATCACCGCCTGTTTCTGCTGGGTGCGCAGGTTCTCCGACGGCACCTCGAGGCGCAACGAGCCGGACGTTCCCATCGCGAGCGATTCGACGAGTGCGTTCTTGACCGTCGCCTCACCGACGTCGACGCGTGCAGCGCCGTCGACGACAGTCGGATACACGACGACGAGGCGCCCGTCGTTCGGGGTGAGAACCTTGAGCGAATCTGTGTTCAACGCACCTTCGACGAGTCCGTTCGTCCCCTCTTGCGCGATGACCTCAGCGGCCATCCGGTCGAGGCGCACCCGGAGATCACTTCGCGTCACGTCCTCCACCCAGAGCCACGCCGTGTAGATCAGCGGAACCCCCAGCAGCAACGCCGTCATGATCACGACAGCGAGAATCGACTGCAATATGCGACGCCGCATGCCGGCAGTTCCTGATTCTCGAGAAGTTAGTCGGTGTTGATTCGGAAACCGACACCGCGGACGGTGGCAATCCTGCGTTCCACGGCGGGGCCCTCGTCGCCGATCTTGCGGCGCAGCCACGACATGTGCATGTCGAGCGTCTTCGATCCACGAAGCTCGACGTCGCCCCACACCTCACGAAGGATCGTATCGCGCGAGACCACTTCCCCGGCGTGCTCGAGGAGGACCCGCAGAAGCTCGTATTCCTTGTTGGCCAAGGCGATTTCGGAGCCGTTGACGAGTACGCGTCGTGCCGCGGGCTCGAGCCTGATGCCACCGACCTCGACGATCGTGTCCTCGCGGCCACCGTGGCGACGCAGGAGTGCTCGCACACGTGCCATCAACTCGGCGAGACGAAACGGCTTGCTGACGTAGTCGTCGGCGCCCGCGTCCAACCCGACCACGAAGTCGACTTCGTCGGTCCTGGCGGTCAACATCAGCACGGCGAGCGAGGTGCGATGCGCACGAATCTGTCGGCAGACCTCGAGGCCGTCCATGCCCGGAAGGCCGAGATCGAGAATCAACAGGTCGAAATCACCTTCGAGCGCCTGCTGCAACGCAGCGGGTCCGGTCGGTTCGACCGTCACCGAATACCCTTCACGCCCCAAGGCGCGGGAAAGGGGTGCAGCAATGGCCTCGTCGTCTTCGGCTAGCAATACGGCAGTCACACGAACAGACTACGGACAACACGCCTTTGCACGTTGATTACCAGCCATTTCGATCATTCGGGTCGTCGTTTTCACCTGACGGCCACTGCGGTACCTGCGATGGTGGCTGCTGCATGGAATCGAAAACCTGGTGATACAGCAGAGCGTGAACGTGCTCGACGTCAGGAATGTCGTCGAACTCGAGCGGATCGTCACTGGCAGATGCGATGACCAGAGTTCCGGTCTTGAGCATTCGATCGATCAGGCCGTGACGGAACTGAACATTGCTGATCCGTCCCATGGGAATGTCGATACCCGTGTGCGTGAGCACTCCGTGGCGGATGAGCACTCGCCGATCGGTGACGATGAAATGCGTGAACTTCCAAACCGTGAAGGGCGCAACCGACCGCCAGGCCACGACACCGAGCCAGATGATTCCGACGGCAATGGACGACACGGTGCGAGCCGTGCCGTCCAATCTCGTCTGTGCGAGGCCCAGCAAGAACCCGGCGACGGCCGTCGCAAGCACGAACGTCAGCGCCGGAAGCACCAACATCTTCCAATGAGGATGGCGATGCAGTATCAGTTCCTCGTCCTGAGCGAGGGCGTCTTCGGGATATCCCATGACGGGAAGTCTGCCACCCCGCACCGACTTTCAGGCATACCGACTTTCAGGCACACCCGCCTTCAGGGCAACGCTCAGGGCTGCGCGAGCTTTCGCAGCACCAACGGGGTCACGACGATGATGATGCCGTACAGCACCATCCACACGCCGACCACGATGCGGAAGACGTCGAGCGAGAGTTCGGGCTGCAGAAGGACGATTGCACCCGCGACGATGCTGATGACTCCGAGCACGATCGACAGACCGCGATCGACGGTGTGCCCGGACGCCGCGTCGACCAGATCGAGAACGCCACGGAATACCCACCAGGCACCGATCACCAACGCGATCAGAACCACCGTCTGCAAAGGGCTACGGAGAACCAGGAATCCGAGGAGCACTGCCAACGCGCCGGAGATCGCGACGAGCGTGCGAGTTCCACCCGAAGCCGTCACGTCCGCGAACGAACGGATGATCTGGACGATTCCGAATCCGAACAGCTGGATCGCAATGACAACCGCGACCACGAACAGGGTGGCATCCGGCCACGCGAGTACCGCGATACCCAGTCCCAATGTGAGGACACCGAGCAGCACCGTCACGCCGGTGAGTACGCGGCGAGCGCTCTCGGCCGTCTCGGCTTCGGTCGGAACAACGATCGGTGTGGTCATGACGCCCCTAGGCAGCTCGGTAAATCCCGCAGTTGAGTGAAATGAAGGACGGACGGTTGGTTCGAAAACCGGTCCGGGCCAAAAATTAGCACTTTGGTGCCAGAAAATCCGGCAACGTTCACGATTCGGTGACCGGGGCGGCGCGAAGGTGCGTGATATCACCCGCTGCGACCGCAAAGGTCTCCCCATCTGTTCCCTCGATTTCGATGACGACGCGTCCGGAAGTGTCGACGTCGGTCGCGATACCGAACACCTCCTTGTCGCCCGGCAAGACCGCGCGGACTCGTTTGCCCAGCGTCCCGCAGCGCTGCCGGTATTCGGCAGCCAACACAGATGTATCCCATTTCGACGATTCCCAAGCACGGAATTGCGTCGCCAATTCACGGGCGATTGCGCGAACGAGAGTGTCGCGGTCGACAGTCGATGCTTCTTCGATCAGCAGTGACGTAGCGGTCGGGACGGGCAACTCCTCGACGCCGAGGCTCACGTTCAGCCCGATCCCCACCACCACCGCGGGATCGGGCGCCGTCCTCGCCACCTCGGCCAGAATGCCGGCGACCTTCTTGTCACCGATGAGAACGTCGTTCGGCCACTTGAGTTCTGCGGGCACTTCGGCCACGTTGCGCAGCGCGTCGACGACCGCGATTCCCGACAGTAGCGGGAGCCAACCCATGTCCGCGAGATTCATTCCGGGCATCGACAGCAGAACCGACATCGAGATCTGCGCTTGCGGCGGACTCACCCACGTGCGCGAATGACGGCCACGGGCACTCGCCTGATATTCGGCGATCAGAACGTGACGGTCGGCATCCGGATCTGCCGCTCGCGCAAGGAGATCCGCGTTCGTCGAACCGGTCTCCTCGACAACGTCGAGGCGGTTCCAGAAAACGCGCGCGTCGTCGTTGTCACTGCGCACGAGTGCGCGTCGTAGGGCATTGCCGTCGAGGGGCGGTCGGTTCAAGTCGGTCCACATAGCCCCAGCCTATGACGACGGCGAGAATGTACTGGTCAGTAGCTTGAGCCTGCAAGACAGCGACAATCGGACCTGCCTTCGAAGCCCCCCACGCACTCTCGTTAAGCTCACGTCCATGACCACTGTCCAAGAGCCGAACGCGCCGGAGGCGGCGGCCGCACCCGATATCCACACGACCGCGGGAAAGCTCGCGGACCTGCGGAATCGCCAAGCCCAGGCGCAGGCACCGAGCGGCGAAGCCGCCATCGACAAGGTGCACGCCAAAGGCAAGCTGACCGCCCGCGAGCGCATCACCGCCCTCCTCGACGAGGGCTCCTTCGTCGAACTCGACGCACTGGCACGGCACCGAAGTGTGAACTTCGGTCTCGCTGACAACCGCCCGGTCGGCGACGGCGTCGTCACCGGTTACGGCACCATCGACGGCCGCGACGTCTGTGTCTTCTCACAGGACGCCACCGTTTTCGGCGGATCGCTCGGCGAAATCTACGGTGAGAAGATCGTCAAGGTCATGGACCTCGCGATCCGCACCGGACGGCCCCTCGTCGGCATCAACGAAGGTGCAGGCGCGCGCATTCAGGAAGGCGTCGTCTCGCTCGGCCTCTACGGCGAGATCTTCCACCGCAACGTCCAGGCCTCGGGTGTCATCCCCCAGATCTCACTGATCATGGGACCCGCCGCCGGCGGCCACGTCTACTCCCCCGCACTGACCGACTTCGTCGTGATGGTCGACGAGACTTCCCAGATGTTCGTCACCGGCCCCGACGTCATCAAGACAGTCACTGGTGAAGACGTCACGATGGAAGACCTCGGTGGTGCTCGCACCCACATGGTCAAGTCCGGAGTCGCCCACTACGTCGCTTCCGGCGAGCAGGACGCACTCGACTACGTCAAGGACCTGCTCAGCTACCTGCCGTCCAACAACCAGGCAGCGGCTCCCCGCGGCGAGATCACCGACCCCATCGTCGGTTCGATCGAAGACAGCCTGACCGCCGAGGACATCGAACTCGACACCCTCATCCCGGACTCGGCCAACCAGCCGTACGACATGCACGAGGTCATCCGTCGCATCCTCGACGACGACGAGTTCCTCGAGGTCCAGGCCGAGCGCGCGATGAACATCATCGTCGGTTTCGGTCGCGTCGACGGACGCTCGGTCGGCATCGTCGCCAACCAGCCCACCCAGTTCGCGGGCTGCCTCGACATCGACGCCTCGGAGAAGGCCGCTCGCTTCGTGCGTACCTGCGACGCGTTCAACGTCCCGATCATCACCCTCGTCGACGTTCCCGGTTTCCTCCCCGGAACCGAGCAGGAATACAACGGCATCATCCGTCGCGGCGCGAAGCTCCTCTACGCATACGGAGAAGCAACGGTCGGCAAAATCACGGTCATCACCCGCAAGGCTTACGGCGGAGCGTACGACGTCATGGGCTCCAAGCACATGGGCGCCGACGTGAACCTGGCATGGCCGACCGCTCAGATCGCCGTCATGGGTGCATCCGGAGCAGTCGGATTCGTCTACCGCAAGCAGCTTCTCGAAGCCGCGAAGAACGGCGAAGACGTCGATGCATTGCGCCTCAAGCTGCAGAACGAGTACGAGGACACCCTCGTCAACCCGTACGTCGCCGCTGAGCGCGGATACGTCGACGCTGTCATTCCTCCGTCGCACACCCGCGGACAAATCGTTTCCGCATTGCGACTGCTAGAGCGCAAGGCCGTTTCCCTTCCGCCCAAGAAGCATGGGAACATTCCCCTATGACCGCAACCACCGAGGACATTCTCAGCGAAGATGTCGCACTGGCGGAGACTGCACCGACCAACGGTGCGGTCGTCGAGGGAACCGCGACGGATGCTTCGCTCACGGAGCTGACCGAGACGTCGACCTCCGACGCGTCGGTCATCAAGATCGTCAAGGGTTCGCCCACGGACGTCGAGATCGCGGCACTGGTCAGCGTGCTTGCTGCGGCTGCCGGCAGCGGTCAAGCTCCCGAGTCGAACGTTCCCGCGGAGACCTGGGGCGATCCGACTCAGTTCCACCGCACGCGTGCGCCGTTCTCGCCGTACGCGTACCTGAACCCCGCGATCCGTCGCAGCTGACGATCACTCTGCTGACGTGACTCAACTGGTTCTAGCTTCAGCGTCCCCGGCTCGCCTCGCAGTTCTGCGGGCGGCCGGGGTTTCGCCGCTTGTGCGTGTCTCCGGCGTCGACGAGGACAAGATCGCCGACAACCTCGGACCCGACGCCGCCCCCGAAAAAGTCGTGACGGTGCTGGCGGAGGCCAAGGCCGCCGAAATCGTCCCCGGCCTCGCCGCCGACAATCTCACCGACGTAGTCGTCGTCGGGTGCGATTCGATGCTCCTGATCGACGGGCAACTTCAAGGCAAGCCGGGCAGCGTCGATATCGCCCGAAAGCGATGGGCCGCAATGGCCGGACGCAGCGCCACTCTCTTGACCGGGCACTGTGTCCTACGCGTCGCCGACGGCCGCATCGTCCGCATGGCCTCGGATCACAGCGCAACAGTCGTTCATTTCGCGCAACCGTCCACCGAGGATCTCGAGGCATACCTGGCAACGGGCGAGCCGCTCCAAGTTGCCGGAGCATTCACGCTCGACAGTCTCGGCGGCTGGTTCGTGGAGAGAATCGAGGGTGATCCCTCGAGTGTCATCGGTATCGGATTACCTTTGGTACGAACACTTCTCGAGCGTGTCGGGGTTTCCGTCTCGGATCTCTGGCGCACGCAGAGCATCTTCTGACGCGTTTTCTCCAGGCACGTTTTCTCTAAGCACCACTGACCAGCCCCGCATCGGGTCCATGCCGATGCGAAGCTGGTCGTTTTTGTTGTCACCGAAAAGGTTTGACCCTTCAGGTTTTGAAGGTGGTGTTGGCCGGCCGCGGGTGCTGCTGCGGGTCGATCGAGGGCGGCGGAATGAACAACGGCTTGTTGTCGACCCCGATCCGAATCTCCCACTTCCCGACGAACCCGGATTTCCGGTGCATCAACCGATGATGCGAACGGCACAGCAGGACCAGATTGTTCATCACCGTCGGGCCACCGTTCGCCCAGTGCCGGATATGGTGCGCATCCGTCCACGCGGGCACACACGTGCAGCCGGGGAACGCGCAGCCTTTGTCTCGGGCGATCAACGCCACTCGCTGCTCCGCGGTGACCACCCGTTTCCCGGGTTTCGCATCCAACGGCGCGCCGTGATCGTCGAGCAGAACGGTGGACAGGAAACAATCACACCCGAGAAGCCTGGTCTGCGACACCGACAGCGGCCCCAGCCACGGCATGTGCCCGACATCAAGATCAGACACAGCCACTCCACCATCAGCCATGGAGGGTGTTGCGGCGCAGTCCCGATGCTCAGCGAGATCCCGAGCGTTGATGTGCACGTTCACGTGCGGGCGTTGGCCACCATCGGTACCGGTTTTCGCGCAGTCCAGATACCGGCGGATCAGTTCCGTGAACCCGTCCGCGGTCCGTTTCGCCGCCGACCGAGAATCCGGCGTCCCATCCGGTGCCGGGGTCGGCATCGTCAGATTCGACAACGCCGACAGCAGCATTTCACCGGTCAGGGCATCGAAATCCCCACGCACCACCACCCGGCCATTGAGCGTCGAAGCAATCCGCAACTCATTGAGATCGACATCCTCGGCGGGCGGGATCTCATCCGATTCGAACAACCTCTCCAACGTCGCAATCACGTTCCGCACCTTCGTCGTCGTCGCCTCCACACCCGACGCAGCAGCCAACAACAAATCGATGCACTTCGGTAGCGCCTCCTCCGGCATCCCCTTCGGCGGTGACTCACAGAACGCCACGATCAACACGGCATGCTCGAACGAGCAATCCCCGCCATCGAACCGAGCAGCCACCGCCGGAAACGGCCGCAAAGCCGCACCCAACGCGGCGATCTTCTTCCCGTCCCGAACCTGCAGCATCGTGTTCGCCGCCAACCACGAACCGACACCGCGGCTGGCAATCACCTGATCATCCGGGCGCAACGACAACTCGTCCACCACCGCCACACGCACCGCCTCGAGGCGCAGAATCTCCGCACTCGCCTCGACAGCAGCAGCAGCACGCAACTCAGAAGCAGACAACTGCCACAACCGTCCGCGTAACCCCACCGCAGAACCAGACACCACATCCGACAACAAGACACTCATTGAACCCCCCGATCCCCTGGATACAGGGTACTCGAACACCCGTTCGAGTCAAGGGCAATTTTCAGACCGGCGAATTGACCCGCGGCAGAGCAGTCGACGCCAATCCGATACCGAGCGCAATTGCTGCGATGATCGCGAGCACACGGCGCTGCGCTTCGAGAAATGCTTCGCCGGCCGCCGCGCGAGTCGATGCGTACGCGGCATCAACTGCCACCTGAACGGATTGACCCCCGGCACCGGCGGAGCCGTCCCGGCGACATTCCGGCGCCACCTCCATCGGTGTTCCGGATGCCAATTGGCTTGTTGCGCAATCGACAAAGGCCTTTTCGGCGATGTCGATCAGGCCGGGACCAACGCCGGCAGCTTCAAGGTTCGCAACGTACTCTGGCCGCTCCCCCTGCACTGCTTGCGGAGCTTGCCCCGCGACGAGCGAGAAGAACACCACTCCGATCAAGGCCAGTCCGATGGAGCTGCCAACCTGCTGAACGGTAGGAAGCAGTCCCGACACCGAACCCGCGTGCGCGGGTTCGACCGTCGCAAGGATCGCGGTTTGCAGTGGTGCCACGAACAGTCCGAGACCTGCGCCACCGAGAAGCAGCGGACCGGCGAGCGCGAGCCAGCGTGGATCGGTTCCTTCGCGTTCGAGGATGATCGACAGCGCGATCAGCGAGCCGGCAAAGACGACCATCCCCAGGATCAGAACACGGTTTCCGAGCATCCGGTACACCGCCGATGAGAGAACCGCCGCCACGCCCATTCCGACGGCCCACGGCAGCGTCATGACGCCCGCTCGCAATGCGGAGAACCCGAAGCCGAACTGAAGGGTGAGACTGATGGTGAAGATCAAGGAAGTCAGGGTTCCGAAGAAAACGAACGCAAGAACCGCGCCGATTGTGAAGGCTCGGTCGCGGAAAAGCTCGAGACGAAGGACCGGATCGCCGCCTCGTTTCGCCAAACGCGATTCGTAGAGCACAAACGCCACTGCCACCGGCGCCGACATCGCGAGCATTACGACAAGACCTGTGGGCCATCCGCGCGCCCTTCCCTCGGCCAGGGGAAGGATCAGCAGGAACAGCGCCAGTGATGACAGTGCGGCGCCGATGAGGTCCAGTGAGCGCACATGCTCAGCGCGAGCATCGACGAGATGGAAATATCCGAGAATCAAGGCGGCGATGCCGATCGGGATGTTGACGAAGAAGATCAGGCGCCAGCCCCAGTCGAACAGATTCCACTCGATCAGCAGCCCACCGATCAGAGGCCCGCTGACCGTTGCGAGCCCGATGGTCGCACCGTAGATCCCGAAGACTCGCGGATGCCTGGCCTTCGGAAACAGGCCCGAGATGATGGCAAACGTCTGGGCGGACATCGAACC
Organism: Rhodococcus sp. MEB032; assembly: GCF_030208925.1. Classification (NCBI taxonomy): domain Bacteria; kingdom Bacillati; phylum Actinomycetota; class Actinomycetes; order Mycobacteriales; family Nocardiaceae; genus Rhodococcus; species Rhodococcus sp. MEB032. The sequence goes on along the minus strand of NZ_JARVSY010000007.1, from coordinate 276,434 downwards.
GGCCGCCAATCCTTGCAGACCCCGGAAGACGATCAACATCGTCGCGCTCTGCGCGAGCCCGCACAGCAACGAGGCAACCACGAATACGGACAGGGCGGTCAGAAAAACAACTCTACGGCCGAACAGGTCCCCCAGCCGCGCTGCAGTGATCAACGAACACGCGAAAGCCAGGATGTACACGCTGACCATGAGCAACTGCGCCGATACGCCTGCTTGAAGATCGACGGCGATACTCGGAAGCGCGACGTTGACGATGGTCGCGTCGAGCAATTGCATGAATGCCGCCGCCAGACTCGTCGCCAACCCGAGCCAGGGCGTCAGAGAACCAGCTCGCCGCCCGCCCTTGTGGTCGGCGCCGACAGCGTCACCTAAAGGGTCCGGAAGCACCGAATGATCCTAATCGAACACAACGCTTCTAGAACCTGTTCTTGTTTAGATTGTAGTATTTCGGACAATTCAGTCCCCCAGATGGGATAGTTCGTCGTCTGCCCATTTTCAGAGCAGGCTTCTCGACGACACACGCAGGAGTTCTACTCGATGGATCTGAACTTGATCACCCATTGGCACCCGCTTCCTGGGCGGGTAATCGAATGGGGCGTCACGCATGCTTCCGCTCAACGAGCCGCCGAAGCCGAGATCGACCGAGAACTACCCCCGACCACGATGCAGGATCGCCACCTGCGACGCGCCCGCGTCACCGCGGAGAAGGGCGATCCGCAGTCTCCGTGGATCGGTATCGCCTTCGATTTTGCAGGAACACTGGACCGCGACGCCATGACGCGAGCCCTTCAGCGCTACATCCGTCGCCACGACACGCTGCACAGCTGGTTCTCGTTCGACGAAGCAACCACCGACGCTGCGGACACCTCGTTCGAGGTCCGTCGACACGTGGTGCCGGTCGAAAGCATCGAACTCGAGTACCGCGTGGGCGACGACGTCTCCGAATCCGAGGCGATCCGCGCGCTCGTCGCGACCAAGTTCGCCACCGAAACCAGCGCGCTGCAGTGGCCGGCCTTCGTGTTCGGTGCCGTCGAGCACCACCATGCCGACCTCGAAGCCGATCCGAGCTTCACCCTGTTCCATGCGGTCGACCACGCCCATTCGGACATGAACTCGATGGTGTTGATGTACGCGGAATTGCGTCAGCTCTACGCAGCGGAAACGACCGGGTCACATCCCGAACTGGGCCCCGCGGGAAGTTACGCACAGTTCGGTCGCGTCGAACGCGAGCGAACAACCGAACTGACGATGCAGTCACCCGAAGTGCACCAGTGGCTCGGTTACCTCATGCGCAGCGGCGGCTCGTTCCCCGGATTTCCGCTCCCGCTCGGGGCCGAAGACGCGCCCAAACCGGCAATCGGTTCACGCTTCGACCTGGCCGATGACATCGAGTGCGAGAAGTTCGGTGCGGTCTGTAAAGCCAACGGCGCCAACTTCATCGGTGGAATATTCACCGCGCTCGCGATTGCGGAATTCGAACTGGCCGGGCGCGACAAGTACATCGCCCTCTCGCCGGTCAGCACACGAACCGAGGCCGACTCGTTTGCACAGGGCTGGTACATCAACCTGATCCCGGTCGGCATCGACGTCGACGACAAGCGACGCTTCACCGAGTTGGCAAAGCTCGGGCAGCAGGGGTACCACGACGGCAAGGCACTCCTCGATGTCTCCGTGCAGCAGGTCATCGATCTGGTTCTGTCGAGCTTGGCCGAGTCGGATTCCGCACCCGGCGGATTGTCGAAGACGCTCACCCCGCCGCCGATCGTCTCGTACATCGACGGCCGCCGCATGCCGGATCCGTACAGTTATGCCGAGACGAAGGCAACGGGAATCGTCGGCGGCAAAGAGACTCAGATCGCGTCGATGTGGATCAACCGGATGCACACCGGAACCTGGATCGCCGTGTCCCACCCTGACACCCCCATTGCCCACGAATCGGCCACCCGCTTCGCCGAGCACGTCTCCAAGATCATCAAAACTGTTGCAGCTCAGGGCGACTACTCGTTCGCGGCACCAGAGGGAGCGGCCTGATGCATGTCACCTCGATCGATCGATACGGACTCGAGCCCGGAATCGTCACCGAATGGTCGCTCCAGCCCGCGGACGGCGCCGTCACCGAGTCGGAAGTACCACCGTCGTACAACCAGCATTTTCACCTCGAGACTGCGCGAACACACGGCATGGGCCGGAGTGTGTGGATGGCAGCCGCATTCGACCTTCCCGGAGAACTGAATCGGCCTGCACTCGATCTCGCGCTGCGCCTGTTCATCAGTCGCCATGACACTCTGCACACAGGATTCGAGGTGGGCGAGTTCACCACCACCCGAATGGGACTCGATCCCGACGGCACACACATCGAGACTTCGGAACCTCTGAAATTCGATTCGACCGAAGACCTCCGAGCGCATCTCAAGAAGCGATTCACGACGGTATGCGATCCACTGACCTTCCCTGCGTACACGTTTGCCACGGTCGAACGCGAAGAGCACTACACGGTCCTGAGCGCGTTCGATCACACACTCGTCGACGGCTACTCGTTGGTCATCGCTCTCGGGGAACTGCGACAGATCTACGAGGGACTGATCGCCCTACCCGATCTGACCGACCACGAGGCCGTCGACGCAGTGATGAGCCGACTGGGTGACCCGGGAAGTTTCGTGCGGTACTGCGAACTGGAGGCAGACGCTCTGCTTCCAGTCGACAACGACCCTCGAATCCGCGAGTGGGCAAGGTTCTACGAGATCTGCGGTGGCACATCACCGAGTTTCCCCTTGGATCTCGGCGTCGAGGGCGGAAAGCCCGCGCCGCAGGGCGCCGATGTGCGCGTGCTGCTCGACGAGGAGCTGACGGCGACGTTCGACGAGATCTGCCTATCCGCCGGCGGTAGCGTGTTCACCGGAATCCTCACTGCGATGGGACTTTCCGTCCACTCGTACACCGGGCAGTCGACGCTTCCGCTGCAATTTCCGCTTCACATTCGCAAAGATCCACGTTGGGCCGACGCGATCGGCTGGCTCACCACGAGCGCGCCGATCACGGTCCAGATCACTCCCGACGCGGATTTCGGTGCATCCCTTGCACATACGCACGCGTCGTTCCGAGTTGCGTTGACGCTCGAGGGCGTCACCATGGCCCAGGTTCGAGATGCTTTGGGCGACAAGATTCGACGCACGCGCACCGACGTCTTCATGGTGTCGTACATCGATTACCGCAAACTACCCGGCACAGACGATCATGATCTGCTCAACGCCCATCACATCAGCAATGTGACGGTCGCCGACGATGCCCAGTTCTGGATTTCGCGAACGAACCGTGGTCTCTCGCTGCGTTCACGCTTTCCCGACACCGAGACGGCAAACGACACCATGGTGAATTTCCTCACCGAACTCGACCGGATTCTGAGGGAAGTCTGCGCCCGGGGCGTGACGCCGATCGGAAGTGTCACCGAACAATTGAGAGATTCGAGCGTCGGAGCAGGAACACCGAGGATTTAGGGTCGGTAACGGGCACGAGCAGGCAGAACCTGCTTCCGGACGTCTCACCTTGCGCACAGCGCATAGAATCGATCAAGTCCGTGTTCGAACCGAACGATTCGTCTTCAGGAGTACGCCCGTGCCCGTTGCCCCCGATCCCTCAACCGCGTTTGCCGAGTTCGCGCATCCCGACCGGTTGGTCTCGACGGAATGGCTCTCGGCGAATCTCGGTGCGCCGGGCCTCAAGGTTGTCGAATCCGACGAAGACGTGTTGTTGTACGACGTCGGCCACATCCCCGGAGCCGTGAAGATCGACTGGCATCTCGACCTCAACGATCCGGTCACCCGCGACTACATCGACGGTGCGAAGTTTGCAGAGTTGATGAACCGCAAGGGCATCGGCCGCGACGACACCGTGGTCATCTACGGCGACAAGAGCAACTGGTGGGCGGCCTACGCACTGTGGGTCTTCACTCTGTTCGGCCACGAGGACGTCCGTCTTCTCGACGGTGGCCGCGATGCGTGGATCGCCGAGAACCGCGACACCGCTTTCGACGTTCCCGACATCACGTCAACGGATTACCCGGTCGTCGAGCGCAACGACGCTCCCATCCGCGCGTTCAAGGACGACGTTCTCGCGCACTTGGGCGACGGGCCGCTCATCGACGTGCGATCTCCGCAGGAGTACACCGGCGAGCGCACCCACATGCCCGACTACCCCGAAGAGGGTGCGTTGCGTGGTGGACACATTCCCAGCGCGCTCAGCATCCCGTGGGCGAAGGCAGCGGCACCGGACAGCCGCTTCCGCACCCGTACCGAACTCGGCGAGATCTACGGCGACCTGTCGGCCGACGACAACATCGTCGCGTACTGCCGCATCGGTGAGCGTTCCAGTCACACCTGGTTCGTGTTGACTCATCTTCTCGGCTACCCGAACGTTCGTAACTACGACGGTTCATGGACCGAGTGGGGCAATGCCGTGCGCGTCCCGATCGTCCAGGGCGAAGAGCCCGGAGCCGTTCCTTCCTCCGTATCGGCGTCATGAGCGCTCTTCCTTCGGCTCTGGCCGAGATCGTCGACGACTTCGCGGCCGTCGGCGCCTCGGACAAGCTCACCCTTCTTCTCGAGTTCAGCCGAGAGCTGCCGCCGTTGCCGGCGGAGCTCGAGCAGAGCGCGATGGAGCCGGTCCCCGAATGTCAGTCGCCGCTCTTCCTCTCGGTCGACGATTCGGATCGCGACAACGTCCGTCTGTACTTCAGCGCTCCCCCCGAGGCTCCCACGACGCGTGGTTTCGCATCGATCCTCGCGCAGGGGCTCGACGGCCACAGCGCCGACGAGATCCTCGGTGTACCCGACGACTTCTATTCGGCGCTCGGTCTCGCAGAAGCCGTGAGCCCGCTCCGTCTGCGCGGAATGTCGGCCATGCTCGCGCGCATCAAGCGGCACTTGCGGGGCTGAAAACATGGAGTTCACCGAACTGGCCGACTATGCGATTCCGGCCGGCGCACTCGTCGAATGGTTGCCGTGCGCAACCGGGCCCTGGGTTCCGGATCCGCGGCCCGTCTCCTACATTCACGAGGCACATCTCAACCGTTCCGCTGCAGGCGCAGGCGACAAGTCTTGGCTGGGAACAGCTTTCGAGATTTCCGGCCCGCTCGACGTCGATGCGTTCCGAGTCGCTCTCGGCCGGTGGATCGACCGTCACGAAGTTCTGCGCTCGCATACCGTCCTCGAGCCCTCGAGCGGCGAGATCACCCGGCACACGGTCCCGCTCGGCGGAATCGACATCGGGGTCGTCAGCCACGGCTACGACGCGTCCAGCCAGGACAACTTCGACCACCTTCACCGCCTGTTCGACGATTACGCGTCCCCGCACAGTTGGCCGTCGTACGTCTTCGCGACGTTGACGCCCCGCGGTGGCGACGGTCCGTTCACCGTGTTCTTCGCGGCGGACCACTCGATCATCGACGGGTTCTCGATCGTGCTGGTCGCTCACGAGATCGCTGCTCTGTACCGCGAGGCCTCGACCGGTAGTGCTGCAAATCTGTTTCCGGTGGGCAGCTACGTCGATTTCGGTGCCGTCGAACGCGAGCAGATGGCCGACATGGAAGCCGAGAAGGCTGCGGTCGAGATCTGGCGAAAGGCTCTCGGCACGGACGGTCTACCCCAGTTCCCGCTACCGATCGGTGACCGTGGAACCGATTCTCAGAACGGCCTGTCGACCTGGCTGCTCGACGCCGACCAGTCCAAGGCCTTCAGTTCGACGTGTGCAGCCACCGGCGTGGGGTACTTCGCCGGACTTCTCGGCGGACTTGCCGCTGTAGGTCGCGAAGTCGCGGGATCCGATCGATTCGAGGTCGTGACGCCAGTTCACACCCGCAGCGCTCAGGAGTGGGCGGGTGCGCTCGGCTGGTTCGTCGGACTGTGCCCGGTCGAGTTCGCCGTTGGATCGGACTGTTCGTTCGGCGACCTCGCGACACGCGCCGCCGAATCCATCGCTTCGGTCAAGCCTGCCGCAGCTGTCCCGTTCGATCGGATCGGTGAGCACCTCGAAACCCCGATCCGACCGCGATTCGTCGTGTCCTACATGGACGTTCGCTTCGTGCCCGAAGCCGCACAGTGGCCCGAATGGAACGCCAGAGCACTTCGAAGCAAGGCATATACGCACGACGTCTACATCTGGATCAACCGCACACCCCAGGGACTCAACCTCGCGGTCAGGTACCCAGGCAACGAGACGGCGAACGCCGCGGTTCACGCCTACGTGGCCGCACTGCGCCGGACCATCGAAGAAATCGTCACCGAACCGGACGCCGCCGCCTCCGACAGCTACTCATCGGTAGTTTTCGAAACCGTTTCCTAAGCCGGAGTGGGCTTTAGCGATCCGGTTACAACCAGCGCCGAAGCGATGCATACACTCCGAAGTGATGCCAATCCCCCGATGGTGAAATCCCAGAGGAATACACCGCGGAGACAGACTATGCGAACCACAGGAGGCTCAGTGCCCAGTCATGCCAGCGCGCACATTACGAAGGTGCTTGTCGCGAACCGCGGTGAAATCGCGGTACGGGTCATCCGGGCGGCCAAGGATGCCGGCTACGGCAGCGTTGCCGTTTACGCCGAGCCCGATGCAGACGCGCAGTTCGTGAAGCTCGCAGACGAGGCATTTGCCCTCGGTGGACAGACGTCCGCCGAGTCCTACCTCGTGTTCGACAAGATCCTCGACGCAGCCAAGAAGTCCGGCGCCGACGCCATCCACCCCGGCTACGGTTTCCTCTCCGAGAACGCCGACTTCGCCCAGGCCGTCATCGACGCGAACCTCATCTGGATCGGTCCGTCACCGCAGTCCATCCGCGACCTCGGCGACAAGGTCACAGCACGCCATATCGCAGAACGCGCGAAGGCGCCGATGGCAGCAGGCACCAAGGATCCCGTCAAGGGCGCCGACGAGGTCGTCGCATTCGCCAAGGAATACGGCGTCCCGGTTGCGATCAAGGCTGCCTTCGGTGGCGGTGGACGCGGCATGAAGGTCGCCCAGACCATTGAGGAAATCCCCGAGCTGTTCGAGTCGGCCACCCGTGAGGCCATCGCAGCCTTCGGTCGCGGCGAGTGCTTCGTCGAGCAGTACCTGGACAAGGCCCGCCACGTCGAGGCTCAGGTCATCGCCGACCAGCACGGCAACGTCGTCGTCGCCGGTACCCGCGACTGCTCGCTGCAGCGTCGCTTCCAGAAGCTCGTCGAAGAGGCTCCCGCTCCCTTCCTGACGGACGACCAGCGTGCACGCATCCACGCATCCGCCAAGGCCATCTGCAAGGAAGCCGGCTACTACGGCGCCGGAACGGTCGAGTACCTGGTTCAGGGCGACACCATCTCCTTCCTCGAGGTCAACACCCGCCTGCAGGTCGAGCACCCCGTCACGGAAGAGACCGCGGGCATCGACCTCGTGCGTCAGCAGTTCCTCATCGCCAACGGCGAAGAACTCTCCATCAAGGAAGATCCCACCCCGCGTGGACACTCCTTCGAGTTCCGCATCAACGGCGAAGACGCCGGCCGCGGCTTCATGCCTGCCCCCGGCCCGGTCTCCGTCTACCGTGAGCCCACGGGCCCCGGCGTTCGCGTCGATTCCGGTGTCGTTGCCGGCGACGTCATCGGCGGACAGTTCGACTCCATGCTCGCCAAGCTCATCGTCACCGGCGCCACCCGCGAAGAAGCCCTCCAGCGGGCATCGCGCGCTCTGGCCGAGTTCGAGATCGACGGCCTCGCGACCGTTCTCCCGTTCCACCGCCACATCGTCGAGAACCCGGCGTTCATCGGTGACGGCGAGAAGTTCGACATCTACACCAAGTGGATCGAAACCGACTGGGTCAACCCCATCGAGCCGTACGCAGGCGCCGGTGCTCCCGTAGACGACGAGGACGAGGCTCTGCCGCGTCAGAACGTCGTCGTCGAGGTCGGTGGACGTCGCGTCGAGGTTTCCCTCCCGGGCCAGTTCTCGCTCGGCAACGGCGGCGGCGCTGCCTCCGGTGCGATCCGCAAGAAGCCGAAGGCGCGCAAGCGCGGCGGCGCCGGCGGAGGTGCAGCATCGGGTGACGCTGTCACGGCTCCGATGCAGGGCACCGTCGTCAAGGTTGCAGTGACCGAAGGCCAGGAAGTCGCAGAAGGCGATCTGATCGCCGTTCTCGAAGCCATGAAGATGGAAAACCCCGTCAACGCGCACAAGGCCGGTGTCGTCACCGGACTGTCCGTCGAGCCGGGTGCAGCAATCACGCAGGGAACGGTTCTCGCAGAACTGAAGTAGGGCCTCCGGCCCCGTGCGCCTTTCCGGTAGTCCCCACTACCGGAAAGGCGCACAGTCGTTTGAGTAGGCTGTAACGATGGCTGACGTCCCCGACATTCGCATCGGCACTGCAGAACGCGAGCAGGCACTCGATCTCCTGAGCGAGCACTTCGCCGCAGGCCGCCTCACCGTCACCGAGTTCGACGAGAGAAGCGGAATCATCAGTGCCGCAACAACTCGCAGTGAACTCGTTCCGGTGTTCGCCGATCTTCCGGGCAACTACCAAGCCCCCGGCACCGCTCCCCTGTCGATGGTGACGCCTCCCGACGCACCGGCGGAGCGAGGCTTCAACCCCGACTGGTCCGGTCGCGTCATGGCCGTCGTCCCGATTCTCGCGGTGATCCTGTTCTTCGTCACCGGTACCTGGTTGTGGTTCCTCGCGATTCCCCTGGCCGGTGCACTGCTGTTCGGTACCGACCGGGAACGCAAAGCCAAGCGCCGCCGCGAGCGGGACTCCGACTGATGGAGCCGATCGAGATCAACGCAGGCGGCTGGTATCTACGCGCACTACGCGCAGACGAGCGTGTGGACGACCGCCCCGCCCTTGCCGATGGTGGTATCACCGACCCCGATTACGTGAGTCAGCGAAGCGCTCAGTGGCACGAAAACAGCGTCTACTCCTGGGCAGTGTGCCAACCCAACACCGGTGAGCTTCTCGCCGAGGTCGTTCTGACGCCTCTCGACTCCACCGCCCTGCTCACCGGCTGGGCCCGCGACGGGCACACCGAGGCGCTCACGACGGCCGCCGACGCCGTCACCAGGTTCGCCGAAGGTGCACTCGGACTCGTCGTCGTCGAGGGGCAGACGAATTGAAGAACAACCGATACTGGCCGTTGGCGATCGCCGTGGTCATTGCCCTGATCATGCTCTTCTCCCCGGGTTCCACCGTCCCGTCGAGCCCGGAGAACACCGACAAGATCACTCACACATTGATGTTCGCGGTATTGGCGATCACCTCGTTGCACGCCCGGATCCCTGCGTGGCTCACCGCGGTGTGGCTCGTGATTTTTGCTGCGACGTCCGAGGTTCTTCAAGCAGCGCTGCCCATTTCGCGTTCCGGTTCGATCTGGGACGGCAGCGCCGACCTGCTCGGCATCGCCATCGGGATCGGTATCGTCAGCCTCGTGACGAGGCGACGAACTTCCCGCCGAGACGAGCCGAGCAGGTCCTGATCAGCTGAGCAGGTTGCTCCGCAATTGGTCCTGGGTCGACGCGTCGATCTTCAAGCCGTCGGTGAAGTAGGCCTCGATGGATCCGTGTACCTGCGCGAGCTCTGCCATCGACGCCTCCAGGTACTCGCGCCTGACACCGAGGACACCCTCGAGCAGGGTCGGGTCGATCCCCTTGGCCTCGAATCGCTCGAGGAGCGGCGCGAACATCGGCAACAAAATCTTGTTGGTTTCGAGGTAGTCCGCGAAGACCGCGTCCTCGGAGGCACCCAGGAACAGCAGTAACGCGGCCGCTGCCCAACCCGTGCGATCCTTGCCCGTGGTGCAGTGAATGAGTGCCGGCGAGCTGGGCGGCTGCGCCAAGTCGACGAACAGTTGCCGGTACGACGCGACCGCACTCGGCAAGGTCACGAAATCGCGGTAACTTCCCTGAAAGTACTCGAGCGCCTGGCCGCTGCCCAACGCTTCGGCAGCAAACGCCGGGTCGGCGATCATCTGCTGCATCTGAGCCGGAATGGCGCGATACTGCTTGTCCGCCAATACGTCCAGGCCGATTTCTCGGATACCGTCCGGCGTCAGATCCGGTGCCGTCTCGCGTTCGGATTCGGTGCGCAGATCGTAGATCGTGACGATGCCCAGATCGGCGAGGGTCTGTGCGCCGTCCGCACTGAGCGATGCCAGATCGGTGGAACGAAACACGCTCCCGGTGCGGACGGTGCCACCGAAGCTCGATTCGGGGCCACCGATGTCTCGGAGGTTCGCCAGGGACGGTACGACGGAAGACAGCTTCGGAGTATCGGTCATACCTGAGAATGTATCGGTCGCCGAGAAACCGTGATCGGGGAAGAGCAGCCGGAGAAATAAGATCGAGACACATCATCTCCCGTAATTGCTGCGCTACAGATCCGTAACATGCTCAAGTAATCCTGTGGACATGCCTACAACGAATTCCAGTGGTCTCGGAGCCTTCGATGCGCTCGGTGACCACCAGGCAGTCGCGGCGCTGCTCGAGTGTTGCCATTCCGCCGTGTGGGCACAGGAAATCGCCTCGTCTCGCCCGTTCGCCGATCTGGAAGCTCTGTTCGACAAAGCAGATGCGGTGCTGGCCGAGCTTCCCGAGTCCGAGATCGACGACGCTCTCTCCGGCCACCCACGAATCGGTGAGCGAAGCGAGAGCGCGGCCTCTACCCGTGAACAGTCGGGAGTCTCGTCGGCGACAGAAGACGTACTCGCGGAACTTCGACGGAAGAACGCCGAGTACGAAGAGACATTCGGCCATGTTTACCTGGTCTGCGCGTCGGGGAAATCGGGAACGGAGCTCCTCGACATCCTTCGAGGTCGTCTCCGAAACGACCCGGCGACCGAGCGTTCCATGCTTCGAACCGAATTGGCCGCCATCAATCGGATCAGACTCGCCCGTCTGATCGATGCACTCGCCGGAGGCACAGCATGAGCAAGACCCTCAGCACGCACGTTCTCGACGCGACGACGGGCAACCCCGCGGCGGGGATTCGCGTCGAACTTCGTGATCGAGACGGCGCCTCCGTCACCACTGCGGAGACCGACTCCGACGGCCGCATCCCCGAACTTGCTCCCGGTGGCCTGACCGCCGGTCACTACACCCTGACTTTCGACACCGGAACGTATTTCGAGACCAACGGACAAGAAAACTTCTACCCGGAAGTGACAGTGACCTTCCGGGTGGACGACACGGCACGGGGCTATCACGTCCCACTGTTGCTGTCGCCCTTTGCTTATTCCACCTATCGCGGGAGCTGAACACGTGACTACCGAAAACATCACGACCGGCAACATCACAACCGGCAGTACGAACACCGAACGGTTGAGCGGATCGATCGAACTATCGGGTCACCAGTACGGCAAAGCGGAAAATCGAGTAGTCCGAATCTATCGAGACACCCCCCGTCACGAAATTCACGACATCAACGTCTCCACCTGCCTGCGTGGGGATTTCGCCGACGCATACCTCACCGGTGATCAATCAAAGGTTCTGCCGACCGACACGCAGAAACAAACGGCCTACTCCTACGCCAAGGAAAAGGGTCTGATCTCGATCGAGACGTACGGACTCGAACTCGCCCGTCATTTCGTCGACGACATCGAACCGGTCAGTGGCGCGCGGATCGAGATCGAGGAATACGCCTGGGAGCGTGCGATTGTCGACGGCAGCGAGCACGACTACACCTGGATTCGGAAGGGTCAGGAAGTTCGGACGGCGTCGATCACCATCGCCGATACCGGGACATGGGTGATCGGCGGCCTGAAGGACCTGGTGATCCTCAAATCGACCGGTAGTGAGTTCTCGGGTTTTCTCGAAGATCCGTACACCGTTCTCGAGCCGACCGACGACCGCGTCATGGCGACGACGTTGGTCGCCCAGTGGCGATTCGTCACCACCGACGTCGACTGGGAATCGGTCTACGCGGGCATCAAGGCACAGATCGTCAAGCAGTTCGCACAGGTACATTCACTTGCCCTGCAGCAGACGCTCTTCCACATCGGCAAGGCAATCCTCGAGGAATTCCCGATCATCGCGGAGGTTCGACTGTCCGCACCCAACAAGCATCATTTCGAATATGCACTCGGCCGCTTCGGAGTGGAGAACGACAACGAGGTGTTCCACGCTGCGGATCGTCCGTACGGCCTGATCCAAGCTGCGGTCAGCCGATCCGACGCACCAGACGCGGGACCGTCGTGGACCACCTACGCCGGTTGGTTGTCGTGACCGAATCAGCTCTCGGGGCAACACTCGTCGTGGCGGGCGCTCATGTGGTCACGATGGACGGCGACCGCTCCGAGTACTCCGACGGCTATGTGGTGATCTCGGGCAACAAGATCGTCGACGTCGGCGCCGGAACGCCACCCGAATACCCGGGTGCGCAAGTGATCGACGGGAGTGGTTGCCTGATCACGCCGGGTCTGGTCAACACACATCATCATCTCTACCAATGGATCACCCGAGGCCTGGCCGCGGACTCGACGCTTTTCGAGTGGCTGACCACCCTGTACCCCGTCTGGGCAGGTATCGACGCCGACGCCGTCCACGTGGCGGCCACCGGCGGCCTCACGTGGTTGGCGAAAACCGGATGTACGACCACCACCGACCACCACTACGTCGTTCCCCGCGACGCCGGCGACGTTTTCGAGGCCGAGATCACCGCGGCTGCGCAGGTCGGCCTTCGATTCCACCCCTGTCGTGGGTCGATGGATCTCGGCCAGAGTTCCGGCGGCCTGCCACCGGATCACGTCGTGGAAAAACTCGATGACATCCTGACCGGCACGCAGTCGGTGATCGACCGTTGGCACGACCCGAATCCCGGATCGATGCTGCAGATCGCGGTAGCTCCCTGCTCACCCTTCTCGGTGACGGAGGCATTGCTCCGCGAGTCCGCGACGCTGGCCCGCGAAAACGGCGTGCGTATGCACACGCATCTGGCCGAGACACTGGACGAGGAGAGATTCTGCCGCGAGCATTTCGGTTGCACGCCGGTCGAATACATGGAACGAGTCGGCTGGGTGGGCCCGGACGTCTGGTACGCCCACGCAGTCCATCTCGACGACGCCGGTATCGAGACGATGGCGCGAACCGGAACTGCGGCGGCGCACTGCCCGACCTCCAACGCGCGCCTGGGAGCCGGTATCGCCCGTGCCGCCGATCTGGTGAACGGCGGGGTCACCGTGGGGCTCGGCGTGGACGGCGCGGCGAGCAATGAAGCTTGCAGCCTGATCGAGGAGTCTCGTCATGCACTTCTGTTTGCTCGCGCGAAGGGCGGACCGCAGACGATGACGGTGCGAAAAGCCTTGGAATTGGGAACGATCGCCGGCGCACGAGTTCTGGGCCGCGAGGGCGAAATCGGATCGATCGAGGTCGGAAAACTTGCCGACCTGGCGGTGTGGAAACTCGACACCGTCGCGCATGCCGGCATCACCGATCCGGTGGCGGCGCTCGTACTCGGCTCGACTCCCCCGCTGAAGTTACTGCTCGTCAACGGGCGAATCGTAGTTGCCGACGGACGAGTCACCACCGTCGACGAGGACGTCGTGGCCTCGGATGTCGCACGCGCACACCGCGATCTACTCGGAAAGGCTTGAGGTCGCGATGGACCTGCACAGCGTCGACGAAGTTCTGGTGCCGCGGACCCGCGCCGAACTCCCCTGTGCATCACCCGGCATCGGGTTCATCGGTGGCGGCACCTGGCTGTACTCGGAACCGCAGCCGCACCTGACCACCCTTGTCGACCTTGCGGGCTTCGACTGGGAAGCTGTGGCGGTCGGCGATCTCGGTCTCGAGATCGCGGCCACCTGCACCATCGAGGAACTGTGCCGCGCCGAACTTCCCGCATCCTGGCGCGCCGCAGCGCTGTTCCAACACTGCGCTGACGCACTACTCGCATCGTGGAAGGTGTTGCGATACGCGACAGTCGGCGGCAACATCGCGCTCTCCTTCCCGGCCGGAGCGATGACGACTCTGTGTACCGCTCTCGATGCCGAACTGACGATCTGGCGTCCGGACGGTACCGAATACTCGTTCCCCGTAGTCGATTTCGTTATCGACGATTCTCGAAACGTACTCAGGTCCGGCGAGATCATCCGCAGTATCCGGATTCCCGTGCATGCATTGACTGCACGTACCGCGATGCGAAAGCTGGCTCAGACGTCACTCGGGCGATCGGCCGTAGCCGTGGCCGGACGCTGCGGCGCCGACGGTTTCACGCTGGCGATCACCGCCGCGACCCGCCGTCCGTACGCTCTCAAATTCGACGAACTCCCCGACGCCACAGCACTTGCGGATGCGTTGCGCAGCAGGATTCCGGAAGACGCCTACTTCACCGATGTCCATGGAACTGCGCCGTGGCGGAAGGCGATGACCGAGCTTCTTGCCGAAGAAATCCGAGGTGAACTGGAATGAAGTACTCGGTGGACGGAGTTCCGCGCGACGACCAGCCCCGCCCAGGACAGTGCCTGCGAACTTTCCTCCGCGAGCACGGAGCGAACTCCGTCAAGAAGGGGTGCGATGCCGGAGACTGCGGCGCCTGCTCGGTGCTGGTCGACGGACACCCCACCCATTCGTGCATATTTCCCGCCCATCGCATCGACGGCCGCGACGTCGTCACCGCCTCCGGTCTCGGAACACCGGAGAAACTTCACCCCATTCAACAGGCATTCGTGGACGCGGGCGGATTCCAATGCGGTTTCTGTACAGCGGGAATGGTAGTCACCGCATCAGCGTTGTCGGTCGAGCAAAAATCCGATCTCGCGTGCTCGATGAAAGGTAACCTGTGCCGCTGCACCGGTTATCGGTCCATTCGTGACGCTCTCGCCGGTACATCCAATACGGAGACTGCCAAAATAGGCGGGGCACAAGGGCGTTCGATCGCAGCACCGGCGTCCGCGCGCATCGTCACGGGAACCGAGCAGTACACCATGGACTTCTCCCCGGATGAGAAGCCGGTCGACCTGCTTCACGTCGCAGTACTCGGCAGTCCGCACGCACACGCACACATAACGCGGATAGACACGGCAGCAGCCGAAGCGGCGCCGGGCGTCGCCGCGGTCCTCACCTTTCATGACAGTCCGGACGTGCTGTTCTCGACCGCCCGGCACGAGGACCGCAACGACGATCCGGACGACACGCGCGTGTTCGACAGCACCCTCCGTTTCCGCGGCCAGCGCGTAGCCGCGGTCATCGCCGAAACCCCGACGCAGGCGGAACGTGCACTCTCGCTGATCGAAGTCGACTACGAGGTACTCGACGCGGTATTCGAACCAGATCTGGCGCGTTCCCCCGGCGCTCCACTCCTGCACGGCGACAAAGACGAGAGCTCGCGGATCGCCGAGGCCCCTCGCAACGTGGTTGCCGCGCTTCACGATGGCGTCGGCGATCTGGACCGTGCGCTCGCGGATGCGACTGCAGTCGTCGAAGGTACGTGGAAAACTGCGCGAGTCCAGCACGTGGCCTTGGAAACTCACGGCGCAGTGGGGTGGCTCGACGAGGAGGGCCGTCTCGTCATCAGAAGCAGCACACAGGTGCCGTTTCTGGTTCGGGACGAATTGGCCCACATCTTCGATCTCGATCGCAGCCGAATCCGGGTGTTCGCAAAACGGGTAGGCGGGGGTTTCGGCGGGAAGCAGGAACTACTCACCGAGGATCTGGTCGCACTGGCCGTCTTGAAGACCGGCAAGCCCGTAGCCTACGAGTTCAGCCGAAGCGATCAGTTCACCATCGCACCGTCACGGCATCCGATGCGAGTATCGGTGCGTGCGGGAGCCGACGCCGACGGAACTCTCACTGCGCTCGCTATCGACGTGCTTTCCGACGCGGGGGCGTACGGGAACCATTCGATCGGAGTCATGTTCCATGGGTGCGCCGAATCCATGGCGGTCTATCGCGCTGCGACCAAACGCGTCGACGCCGAAGCGGTCTACACGAACAACGTTCCCTCCGGGGCCTTTCGTGGTTACGGGCTCGGTCAGATCATCTTCGCCGTCGAGTCGGCCATGGATCAGCTCGCGGATCGTCTCGGCATGGACCCCTTCGAGTTTCGGCGGCGCAACGTCGTCGTTCCCGGAGACGATTTTGTCGACTGGCACGTCGAGGACGGTGATCTCGAGTTCGGCAGCTACGGGCTGGACCAGTGCATCGACCTCGTCGACAGTGCACTGTCAAGCGGACGCGGAGAGGCTGCACCGACTGGGTCGCGTTGGCGGATCGGTCGGGGCATGGCAATTGCCATGATCGCGACGATCCCGCCGCGTGGTCACTTCTCCGACACCACCGTCGCGCTCGAGGCCGACGGTCGGTACGTCGTGAACATCGGCACCGCTGAGTTCGGCAACGGAACCACTACGATTCACCAACAGATCGCGGCCACCGAATTGCGGACGACAGTCGATCGCATCACGATTGTTCAATCCGACACCGATGCCGGCGGATACGACACCGGAGCGTTCGGGTCGACGGGAACGGTGGTCGCCGGAAAGGCGCTCCTGATCGCCTGCGAGCGCCTTCGCGAGCGGATACTGACCCGTGCGGTGCGATCGAGCGGTCGCGGCGCGCAGATCGACGACCTTTCGCCGGACGGTGTCGAAACATCCCACGGTTGCCTCGATTTCGCGACGCTACTCGAAGGTGGCCCGCTCGCCGCTGACGGTCGCCACGACGGTACACCGCGCTCGGTCTCGTTCAACGTTCACGGTTTTCGCGTTGCCGTCGACACGAACACCGGCCGGGTGAAGATCCTGCAGTCGGTTCAGGCCGCCGATGCCGGCACCGTCATGAACCCGGCACAACTGCGAGGGCAGGTGGAAGGCGGTGTGGGACAAGCGCTCGGCGCTGCGCTGTCGGAGGAGATCGTCATCGAAGAAGGTCGGGTGATCAATCCGCAGTTGCGCAATTATCACGTTCCCCAGATCGGGGATCTGCCGATCACCGAAGTACTGTTTGCCGACACGTACGACAAGCTCGGGCCTTTCGGCGCGAAATCGATGAGTGAGGCCCCCTTCAATCCTGTAGCACCGGCGTTGGCAAACGCGATTGCCAACGCGTGTGGAGTGCGTATGTACTCCACACCGATGACACCGGATCGAGTGTGGGAACAGCTACAGAGGCCCTAGGTCTCGCGTGCGAGCACGCGCTCGACCGCGTCGACCGCGTCGTCCAGCTCACTGGTGGTCACCGTCAGCGCGGGCCGGAATCTGATTCCCCTCTTCCCGGTGGGCAGTATCATCACGTGCTCGTCTTCACGCAGTCGCTGTACGACGCGATCGCGAAGGTCACTGTCTTCCAGAGTGATCGCGCACATGAGGCCACGACCGCGCGGCTCGGTTGCCGCCGCGTACCGCCCGCAGACTTCGGTCAACCGGGCAAGGAGATGCGCACCCGTGAATCGCACGCGGTCGATCAGTCGGTCCTGCTCGACGACTTCGAGTATCCGCCGGGCACGAACCATGTCGGTGAGGTTGCCACCCCACGTCGAATTGATCCGAGAACTGACGTGAAACACGTTGTCATGCACTTCATCCACGCGCCCGCCGGCCATGATTCCGCACACCTGCGTTTTCTTGCCGAACGCCACCACATCCGGACTCAGACCCAATTGTTGGTAGGCCCAGGCAGTTCCGGTGATTCCGCAACCGGTCTGTACTTCGTCGAGAATGAAGAGGGCGTCGTTTTCGTGGCACAACTCCTGCATCGCCTGCAGAAATTCCGGCCTGAGGTGATGGTCGCCGCCCTCGCCCTGGATCGGCTCGGCGATGAAACAGGCAATGTCGTCGGGGTTGTCGGCGAAAGCTCGGCGCGCTTGATCGAGAGCTTGCCTCTCCGCAGCTTCGACATCGCGGCCGTCTGCCAGGTACGGCGAGTCGATACGTGGCCAGTCGAACTTGGGGAATCGCGCGACCTTGCCCGGTTCGGTGTTGGTGAGCGACATCGTGTAACCACTGCGGCCGTGAAAAGCCTCGGTCAGGTGCAGGACCTTTGTCCCCAGATCTGCTGACAACCCGCGGCTTTCGTTCCACCGACTCTTCCAGTCGAAGGCAACCTTGAGTGCATTTTCCACCGCCAGGGCTCCGCCGTCGACGAAGAACAAGTGTGGGAGTGCCGAATCCCCCAGTACCCGAGCGAAAGCCGCAACGAAGCGCGCCATGGGTTCGGTGTAGATGTCGGAGTTACTCGGCTTGTTGGAGGCCACGACAGCCAACTCCTGTTGAAACTCCTCGTCGCCTGCGATCGCAGGGTGATTCATACCCAGGGCCGAAGAGCCGAAGAAACCGAACATGTCCAGATACTCGGTTCCGTCTCGCAGGTCACGGAGATAGGAACCCCGCGACCCTTCGACGTCGAGAATCAGATCGAATCCGTCGACGAGGATGCTGGCCTTCAACACGTCGTAGACCGGAAAGAGCGCACTGTCACCGAAGTCTCGCATCGCAGTACTCATACGCGAAGGCTATGTCAATTTTCCGGGAGTGTCGATAGAGGACCGTAAAAGTTATTGAACAAGCGTCATTCGTCGTAAAAAGTTTGTAGGATGATGGTGCTTCGTGTGTTGACGTTGGCTGCCGTACGGATCTCCTGCAGCAATCGCTCCAACGCCCGAGGTGACGCCACCCGGACCAGGAGGACGTAGCTTTCGCTCCCGGCTACCGAGTGACACGAGACGACCGCCGGCAGATGACGCAAGCGGGCAGGCGCATCGTCGGGCTGCGAGGGATCGAGAGGAGTGATGGCGACAAATGCTGACAGATTGTGACCGAGTGCCTCCGGATCGATCTTCGCGGAGTACCCACGGATCACCTTGCGAGATTCCAAACGACGCACTCGCGATTGGACTGCGGAGATCGAGAGTCCAGCCTTCTCAGCAAGACTCGCGAGAGTGGCACGGCCGTCCAAGACCAATTCACGCATCAAAAGTCGATCGGTTTCGTCGACCGGAACACCGGCAACGTCACTGGTTTCTGTTTCTCGCACCTGCGCAGGCTAACGCAATCGGACATTCGTATGGTTGAAACCTGGGAGCTACGTGCACGGTTCGCAGCGGCCCTCGCCAAGATGTATGGCGACGAGGTCCCCGCTTACAACACCTTGGTAGATGTAACGATGCAGGTGAACCGTGATTTTGCCGCCGACCATCCGGATTCTGCGGAGCGCCTGGGCAGCCTGGCGAGAGTCAGCGCCGAGCGTCACGGCGCCATCAGACTGGGGACTCTCGACGAACTACGTGACGTAGCCACCGTCTTCGGCGGATTCGGTATGTTTCCGGTCGGCTATTACGACCTCCGGCTCACCGACTCCCCCATTCCCGTTGTCTCGACGGCATTTCGCCCCACCGATCCCGCCGAACTCGCCCGGAACCCGTTCCGCGTTTTCACCTCGGTGCTGACCAGTTCCGATTCCAGGTTCTTCGACACCGACCTCGAGCGTCGGATCACCAGGTTCCTGCGTCGCCGGACCCTGTTCTCTCCCGAACTTCTGCAGTGGGCACGGCAATCGAGTCGCGAGGGCGGGCTGACGGAGCCCGAGGCGACACAGTTCGTCGATGCAGCGACCTCGGCGTTTCGGCTCGGCACCGATCCCATCGACGCGGGCTGGTACCGCGAACTCGCCGCAATCTCGCCGGTCGCTGCAGACATTGCGGGGCAGGGCTCGACCCACGTCAATCACCTCACCCCGCGAGTGCTCGACATCGACGAGTTGTACCGCCGCATGACCGAGCGCGGTATCACCATGATCGACCGCATCCAAGGCCCGCCGAGATGGAGCGGACCACCACTACTTCTGCGGCAGACGTCGTTTCGTGCATTGGCCGAAGACAGACTCTTCCGTCAGCACGACGGATCGGTCACCACTGAGCCCGTCCGCGTCAGATTCGGCGAGGTGGAGGCACGCGGAATCGCGTTGACCCGCAGCGGGCGAGCGATCTACGACCGACTGATCGCCACGCCCGAGGACGCCGATTGGGACAGCGAATTTCCGCACTCCGAAAGCGAACTCGATGCCGCGGGGTTGGCGTACTTCACGTACCGAAACGAAGGAACTGTTGTCGTCCGCGACCCGATCGTCTACGAGGACTTCCTACCTGCCTCCGCGGCCGGGATCTTCGCATCCAATCTCGATTCCGTGACCGGATTCGTTTCCGATGCGCCCGGCGCCGAATACGGGCAGGATCGATTGGAGGGCGCCATCGACCGCACCATCGAAGATCCGTTCGAGCTGTACCGCGCACAACAAGAGGCGTCACGTGCCGTGCTGCCTCCCGCCCACAACAACAGAGGACTCCCCAGTGAACCTGCCTGATTCTTCGAGCCTCGCCGATCGCGCCGAAAGCGCCCTTGCCGCGTGCGGTGTCGAGTGGCCCGCCGGCGACCTGAGCGCACGAACCCCCATCACCGGTACGCAACTGCGTACCGTTCGGCAGCACTCCGGTAGAGAAGTCGACGACGCCGTCGACGCGGCGCATCGCGCGTTCCTCACCTGGCGCACCGTCCCCGCTCCGGCGCGCGGCGCGGTCGTGCGCCGGCTGGGCAGCCTACTGACCGAGCACAAGGATGACCTCGCGGAAATCGTGACGTTGGAGGCCGGGAAGGTCACCTCGGAGGCTCTCGGCGAGGTACAGGAGATGATCGATATCTGCGAGTTCGCCGTCGGTCTCTCCCGGCAGCTCTACGGACGCACCATGCCGTCCGAGCGTCCCGGACACCGGTTGACGGAAACGTGGCACCCTCTCGGCGTTGTCGGAGTCATCTCCGCGTTCAACTTTCCCGTCGCGGTGTGGTCGTGGAATACCGCCATCGCTCTCGTGTGCGGTGACGCCGTCGTCTGGAAGCCTTCGGAGACCACGCCGCTGACTGCGCTGGCATGTGACGCCCTCCTCCGACGCGCCCTCGCCGACTGTGATGCACCGATCGACGTGCACCAGTTGATCATCGGCGAACGCGATGTCGGTGAGGCCTTGGTGGTCAACCCACTGGTGGCCTTGGTCAGCGCCACCGGTTCCGTGCGGATGGGCCGCGCGGTGGCTCCGCGGGTCGCCGAACGCTTCGGGCGAAGCCTCCTCGAGTTGGGTGGCAACAACGCCGCAGTCGTCACACCGTCGGCAGATCTCGAGCTTGCCGTACGCGGAATCGTGTTCTCCGCCGCCGGAACTGCGGGGCAGCGGTGCACCTCACTTCGTCGGCTCATCGTGCACGAGTCGATCGCCGATCACGTCGTCGAGCGCGTTGCGGCCGCGTACGCACAGCTCGAGGTCGGCAGTCCCTTCGATTCCGGTGTTCTGGTCGGGCCGCTGATCAACGAAGCCGCGTTCGAGACGATGCAGAAATCGCTCTCGGCCGCACGCGCGGACGGCGGAACTGTGGTGTGTGGCGGGGACCGCGTCGGCGATTCCGGGTTCTTCGTGACACCTGCCCTCGTTCGTATGCCCGCACAGACCGAGGTGGTGCGGGCGGAGACTTTTGCACCCATCCTCTACGTCTTGACCTACACCGACTTCGACGACGCCATTGCGCTGCACAACGGCGTGCCTCAAGGACTTTCGTCCTCGATCTTCACACTCGATCAGCGAGAAGCAGAGCGCTTCCTCGCCGCCGACGGCTCCGATTGCGGCATCGCGAACGTGAACATCGGAACGTCCGGTGCGGAGATCGGCGGCGCATTCGGCGGGGAGAAGGAGACTGGCGGCGGACGCGAGTCGGGTTCGGATTCGTGGAAGGCATACATGCGCCGAGCCACCAATACCGTCAATTACTCGGACCAGCTTCCGCTGGCTCAAGGGGTCGAGTTCGGCTGAACACCTGCCGGGCGAAATCGATGATCGCGTCGATCAACTCCGGGAGCGCCGAAAACTGCGGTGCATGGTCGGTGCCCAGGCTGACCACCTGGGCACCGGGGACAAGTCTCTGCATGGCGCGTTGAGCCTCGATCGGCACGGTTCGATCCAGCGTGCATTCGACATACAACCTCGGCACGGTTCCGAATCGCTCTTCCGTCCAGACAGGTGCCATCAGGCGGGCTGACTCCAGTTGTGGAACGAGCATGCGCGCGGCGAAGATCGCATCAGCCTCCGGCGCTTCGTGGAAGAACACAGCGGCACCGGCTTCGGGCGGAACAGCCGTCGCATCCCCGTCGTCGGCGGGGACCAACCAACGTGAGATCCCGACCGGACTTTCCAGACCGAGTTCGACGCAGAGCATCCCGAAGTCCGTCTGCGATGGAAGCATCATCCCTGCGACGTACACAAGACCCGTTACCCGCGAAGGCAGCAACTCAGCCACCTGTGAGGCCACGATGCCACCGCCGGAGTGACCGACGAGGGCGCACTGTCCGTCCAAGGACTCGACAACTGCCACAACATGTTCGGCAACGACATCGAGATCGATCACGTCGTCTGGGTTCCAACTTCCCGAGCCGGGAAGCTCCACCACAACGGGATTGAAGCCGGCCGATTTCAGTGGGCCACACACACGATCCCAGACCCAACCGCCGGCCCACGCTCCGTGGATCAGGACGATGTTCCGTGCACTCACTGCTTGACCTCGAGCTCTGCAGCCGAAAGTACCCGAGCCGCCTCACGACCTGCGGCGGCGTTGGACTTCCCCTGCCTCGACCCGGCCAACTTGGCCTTGATGTGATCGCGAACGGTAATGGGTTCGTACTCCAAGCCGGAGTCGTCCTGAAAAATCGGCAAGGTCGCAATCACCGCGTCGACGTTTCCGTCATGGAAGAAGGCCGCCGATCGCCGGCGCTTGATGGTGCCGTTCACCACCGGAGGCGCAACTCGGTGCAGCGTGGACATCCACCTGTCGTTGGTCAGTCGCGCGGTGAGATCCCCGAGGTTGACCAGTAGCGCGCCGTCGTGCGGCCAGACATCGTGCCAGCGTCGGTCGGTCCCGAGCACTTGCAAACCTTCGACCTGATCCGCCCACAGCACGGTGACCAGCCCGAAATCGGTATGTTCACCCATCCCCTTCAACTCACCGTCCAACGTCACCGTCCCTTCGGGTAACGCGTAGTTGTTCATCCGCAGTACGTCGATGGAGTGGTCGGTGATCGACTCGAAGAATCCTGGGGTCAGCCCGAGCGCATCTTCGAAAATGGCGGTCAGTGTGCGTGCCACCCGCTCGCCATGGGCGTAGTAATTCTCCACCCGCGCCGTGAAACCAGACACTGCGGGCCACAGGTTGATTCCGTAATCGTCCTCCGACAGTTCGAGTTCGGTGAATGATCGGGCTTCGGTTCCGACGTTGAAGGCCTCGAAAAAGTCGTTCATTCTGGTCGCGGATTCGACGCCGAGGCTCAGGCTCAGCGACTCACTCTTGGGCGGGCTGTACCCACGATTCGCGCCCTCGATTCGGTAGCCCGACTTCGTCTCCATCGGCAGCCCGAAGAAGTCGTCCATCGCTTCGGCGAGGCCGGAAGAAACAGCGGCCGGAACACCGTGGCCCCGAATCTGCATGAAACCTACAGTCCGACAAGCATGGTCGACTTCGGCAGCCACTCGCGCCTTGTCCTGGTCGGCACCACCGAGCACGTAAGGCGAGATGTCGACGACGGGCACTTCGAAGGGATCAGACTGGGACTGTGACACTGGCGTCTCCTGCAGAGCTGGTGGCGGGTTCAGATTTTGCAGTGGCATGGAGGCTCTCTCGCGATCGCCTCGCGAGTTCACCGAGTCGGGTGTGATTGAACAGCAGATTGAGCGAAAAGGCCGAGGCCGCAGCCAAGGTGATGCCGCTACCGAGGAGGATCTGAGCCGAGGAGGGGAATCGCTCGAACATCCCCTCCGCAAATTCCGGAAGAATACCGATCCCCACCGATACAGCGGCGATCGTGGTGTTGATCGGGTCGCTGAGATCGACCTTGCGCAGCGTGTTGATTCCGACCACGGCGACAGTGGAGAACAAGATGATTCCGACACCGCCGACCACCGGATCAGGCAGGGCTGCAACCACTTCACCCATTCGCGGGATGAGGCCGAGGACGATCAGAATGGCACCGCTGGTAGCGGTCACGTACCGGCTGTACACCCGGGTCGTGGCAACGGCGCCGACATTCTGCGAGAAAACGGTGTCGACAAAGGCATTGAAGATTCCGCCCAGAACTCCCGACATCCCGTCGGCCACCAGCCCTCGTGCGAGATCTGCTTTCTTCAAAGGCTTTCCGGTGATCTCGCTGACCGCCAGCATGCTCGCCGTCGACTCTGCGAAGACGACTGCCATGACGATACTCATCGCCACCACGGCGGTGACGGGAAACTCCGGAGCGCCGAAGTGGAACGGCATCGGGAAGCCCACCCAGGCCGAGCCGCCGACGCCACTCAGATCGATCAGGCCCATCGGGATGGCGATCACGGTGCCGATCACAAGCGCCATCAGTACACCGAGCTGCGTCCACATCCCGCGGCCGAGGCAGATGAAGGCCACCGCGACCACAACGACTGCGGCAGCCAGCGCCAGATTCTTCGGGTCGGCGAACGACGGGGAGGTGGGGTCGTTTCCGACGATCAGTCCTCCTGCGACACCGATCAACGAGATGCCGATCACTGTGAGGACGACGCCGGTAACCAGGGGTGGGAAGTATCGGACGATCTTGGCGAACGGCACGGCCAACGCAATGCCGACTACGCCACCGACCAGCATGGACCCGTACACCGCCTGCAGGCCGTACTCCTTGGCGATCAGAATCATCGGCGTCAGCCCGGCGAAGGTCGCCCCGCAGACGATCGGCAGCCGGACACCGGCGACCTTCCCGACGCCCAGGCTCTGAATGATCGTGATGATGCCTGCAACGAGCAAGTCCGCGCTGATCAGCATCGCGACTGTGCTGCGGTCCAGCCCTACGGCGGCACCGAAAACCAGCGGAACCGTGATGCAGCCGGTGTACATGATGAGGACGTGCTGAAGAGCAAAAGCAGACTGGCGGGCAAATGGGAGCCGCTGGTCGACAGGATGGATGGCCATGCGCCGATCTCCGTCCGAAGCTGGAAGTGTTTCGTGTACGGGACTATTCAGCACGTCGATAATTTCTTACCGTGGTCGAATTTGTTTCGTCTGTGTAATCAAAACTTTCACCAGATCACTGCTATCTTCGGCACATGGACGACGACCAGAAGGCGATAGCGACCGCAATCGGGGCTGCCGTGCGGACGGCGCGAAAAGAAGCCGGACTGACGTTGCGCGAGGTTGCCGTGAAGTCGGGCTTGTCCCAGCCCTTCCTGAGCCAGACCGAAAACGGCCACGCAGTACCCAGTGTCATGAACCTTCATCGCCTCGCGCAATCGCTCGGCACCACGGCGCACGCACTCTTGGCACAGGGTGAGCGAACTCCGTCCAGCCTCGTCCGCGCCGGCGAGGGGCGAACCTTCGAACTGGCACACGATTCGGTGATTCGATTCTGCTCCACCGGCTCACGGACCATGGAACCCAACGAGATCACGGCAGCACCTCATTCCGAGGCAGGTGAGCACACCGAGCACGCCGGCGAAGAGTTCATTCATGTTCTCGAAGGATCTGTCGAGGTCGAGGTGGGACTGGACGAGCATCACGTTCTTCACGTAGGCGACACCCTCCTCTACACCTCGACCATCCCGCACCGGTGGTTCAATCGCACCGATGCGGTCGCGAGGTTCCTCATCGTGAGTTCGCCGCCCTCGTTCTAGATGCGCGGCTGTAGTTCCACACCACAACCCCCCGCTCACGGCTTACCCTGACAGCGTGACCATGTGGCCGGAACTTGCGCGCGAAATCGCCGATACCGTTCTGTTTCCCGTCGCCGACAGCGTCGACGCCGACGGAGAAATCCCCAGCAGCCATTTCGACGCGCTCGCCGCCGACGGCTTCTACGGCATCGCCGCCCTCGGTGAGGGTGGCCCCAGCAGCGAAGAACTGGTCGAGGTCCTCGAAACCTTGTGCGGCGGTTGCCTCGCGACGACGTTCACCTGGATGCAGCATCACGGCGTCGTCGGAGCCCTGGCGGCGAGTCCCAATGCACCTCTGCGCGAACAATACTGGGACGGTCTGGTTTCCGGCATGATTCGCGGTGGGGTTGCCTATGCCGGCGCCATCCCCCGCCCACCGCTCCTGTGGGCGAAGCGGGTGAACGACGGCTACGTCCTCGACGGGATCGCCCCCTTCGTCACCGGTTGGGGCATCGTCGATGTTCTCTTGGTGTCGGCGCGCGACGAGTTCGACAATTCCATCGTTCATTCCGTCGTACCGGTGGGCGAGGCCCCGGGTCTGACGATCGAGGAGCTTCCACTGATCGCGGCGCGCGGAAGCAACACCGTCCGAATCGTGTTCGACGCTTTCGAAATTCCCGATACCGACGTCTGTGCTGTCGTCAGCGACGAACAATTCCAGAGCACCCAACTCCCCGGCTTGTGGCTCAACGGCGCGATGGCCATGGGCATCACCCGCCGTGCTGTCACCGAACTCGCGGATCTGGGAGTCGACACCGACGCGTTCGAGGAACAAGCCACCCGGGCGCGCGCCGATCTCGATGCAGCACTGCGCGACGGCGGCGACATGTCGGCCGCCCGCGCCCGAGCGTCGGAACTTGCGATACGCGCGTCGGCCGCACTCGTGACTGCGACCGGAAGCCGCGCTCTGGTCGGCAGCAACACCCCCGAGCGGCTCATGCGTGAAGCCACCTTCACTCTTGTCGCGGCTGGTCGCCCGGAGATCAAAACGGCTCTCGTGGAACGACTCACCGGATACTGAGTACGCACGGTTGTACTCGATTACGCTGGGATTCATGACCAGTGGAGAACCAGTACTCATCCCGGCCGGAACCGTGTTCACGGCGGAGGACCTGACGTTCTATGCCGATCGTGACTCCCGCAGTCTCGACGACGCCATCGCCGACGCCGACCTTCTTGTCAGTTGCCCACACTCGGGTTCCGCGATTCCAGCAGAACTCTCACGCTTTCTCGCACCCGAGTTCACACAGCGGCTGCAGTTCGACTTCACCGACATGTCCACCAGTCCCATCGTGCGCCGTTGGGCCGAAATCGATTCGCGCATCGTGTACGTCGAGAATCCGCACCCTCGCATGATTCGCGATCCCAACCGTGCGAAGCCCGAAAACCTGGAAGCGTCACTGCGCGAGGCCTTCGCCCGCGTCCACGAGGCCGGTGCCGGCAACAAAGCGGACCTCGCCGGTGTCGACGCAGTTCGCCCTGTCACCTTCTCGTTCTACCCCCTGCTGCTCGAGCCTACCGACGACGCGGGTTGGAAGGACCTCGCCGAGACCTTCACCGAGACAGCTGAACACGGTTTGGGCGTCTACGAGAGAACTCGCGACGCACTGATCGAAGCCATGGTGGCGAAGAGCTTCGAACTCGGTCGATCGTTCACGACCTTGTCGTT
This sequence comes from Rhodococcus sp. MEB032, assembly GCF_030208925.1. NCBI lineage: Bacteria > Bacillati > Actinomycetota > Actinomycetes > Mycobacteriales > Nocardiaceae > Rhodococcus > Rhodococcus sp. MEB032. The sequence continues at coordinate 249,072 of NZ_JARVSY010000007.1, read as the reverse complement.
CCACGACACGATGAACCACACCACCCGGCAGGACGGCGCCGTCAATGTCGAACGGCCGGAAGCAGATCGGCTCCCCGACGTCGTCGCGCTCTCCAATCGTGGCGACCACGACGGCAATCGACGCGGCGACAATCCCGTGACGATGGATCCGGAGCTCATACGCACACTTGCGATCTCACATCGCAAGGGATTTCAGGTCGACGATCCGGATGCCGTCGCTCTCAATCAGCCGTACCTCGGCAGTTTCGAAATCATTCGAGCCGGAGCCAGATTCGCCGAATTGAGCGCCCGCGCCGCCGAAGCCGGGATCACGTTGAGCGCGGTTCAGGCCGAATTCAAACGAGAATTCCTATTGGGAGACGAGCTGGCCGCCTACATCATGGAACCCGGCGTCGACTGGCCTACACCCGACGCCGAACGGGTGGACCAGCTCGCCCACGCGTGCAAGGCGAGCTGGGACCACTACCGCAACAGCTGACTCAGCGCTGTCACTCAGGGCTGACTCAGCCGCAATACTCAACCGAGCACCACTCCGAACAACGCGCCGGCCGCAATCGTCGTGACGGCCAAGATGATGGTCGGCAGGAAGAACGAGTGGTCGACGAGCTTGGAACCGAGCTTCGTGCTGCCCGAGAGGTCGAAGTTCGCAGCCGCGATCTGCGAACCGTTTGTCGGCAACAGATAGACGCCGGCAAACGCTCCGGCCCACATTCCGCTCACCAGACCGGGTGCAATCCCGGCAGCGAGACCGATCGGCACGATGGTCCTCGTAGCGGTCGACTGACTGGTCGTCAGTACACAGACCAGGAAGACACCGAGCGCGAAGATCCACGGCGCGGCGTTGACCCAGTCGCCGACGGTGCTCGTGATCAGCTCGGAATGGGCGCTGATGAACGTGTCCGTCAGCCATGCCAGACCGAACAGCGCGATGGCCGAGACCATACCGGCACGGAACACCGTCGACGACGGCACGTCGGCGACATTCGGGCGGCACACCAGCAGGATCAACGTACCCACGACGAACATCAGCATTTCGATGATCGGTGTCATCCCCATCGGAGTACCGTCGGCAGCTTCGGGACGAATCCCCTTGAACAGGCCGAAGATCACGATAGCCAGGACGCCGGCCAGGAAGATCAGTGCCGCGTTTCGTCCGGTCTTCGTCGAGACGAGTTCGGTCTTGGAGGCTGCACCAGGTCCGGCCAATTCGCCCGACTTCATCTTCGCCTGTATCTCCGGGTCGTCGTCGAGATCTTTGCCGAGTCGGTTGACCGCGATTGAGGAAAGGACGATGCCGACAACAGCAGCCGGGAAGGTGATCTTGATGATGTCGATGAGTTCGAAATCGTAGGGCGGCACGTCGGTCAGCGTGACCATTGCCGCCATTGCCGCGGACACCGGACTACACGCCAGCGCCACACCGGTCGAGACAACTGACAGCGACAGCGGTCGTGACGGCCGCACACCGTTCTTGTACGAGACGTCGTAGATGACGGGGAGCAGCGGGTAGAGGATGTTGGACGTGCCGGCACCGACCGAGAACAGGAATGACACCAACGGCGCGATCAGCGTGATCTGTTTCGGGCGAGATTCGATCAACTTGGCCGCGATGGTGACCATCCAGTCGATACCACCGGCCGCCTGCATCATCGACGACGCGAGGACGACGGACAGGACGATGAGGAGAGCGTCGACCGGCGGACTGCCGACATCCTCTCCGAAGACGAACACGAGGACGGCAACACCTGCGCCGCCCCACAGACCGAGAGCGACACCGCTCGATCTGGTACCCATGACAATCGCCCCGAGCACTACCGCCAGCTCGAGGACAATCTTGACTGCTTCCATCAGGCACTCGCCTTCTCGATAACAAGAGAATCGCTATAACAGGGCAAATAGTATGCTCTGCACTTCGGCTGCAGGCACGAACACGCTGTCGGTGGGAAGGTGCAATATGGTGGTCGTGACCAACGTCCTCGGTAGGTTCTCACCCGCCACACGCGAGTGGTTCGGCGGCGCTTTCAGCGCTCCGACTGCTGCGCAGCTCGGCGCCTGGGAATCCATCGCGAGTGGCTCTCACACACTTGTCGTCGCACCCACCGGCTCCGGCAAGACATTGTCGGCGTTCCTGTGGGCCCTCGATCAACTCGCCGCCAAGGACGAAGGCGAACGCGCCACCAAAGTCCTCTACATATCGCCGCTCAAAGCGCTGGGTGTGGACGTCGAGCGGAACCTTCGCGCGCCGCTGGTCGGCATCACGCAGACGGCGAAGCGTCTAGGCCTCACTCCGCCCGAGATCACCGTCGGTGTCCGTTCCGGTGATACGTCCCAGGCCGATCGGCGCTCGTTGATCAAACGACCCCCGGACATCCTGATCACCACGCCTGAGTCGTTGTTCCTGATGCTCACCTCCGCTGCCCGGGAAACACTGGTCGGTGTCGACACCGTGATCGTCGACGAGGTTCACGCGGTGGCGGGCACCAAGCGCGGCTCTCACCTCGCGCTCTCACTGGAACGCCTGGACGGCTTGCTCGAGCGTCCGGCGCAACGCATCGGATTGTCGGCCACTGTCCGTCCGCACGAGGAGATCGGGCGGTTCCTCGCCGGTTCGGCACCCATCCGGATCGTGGCACCGCCTGCCGCCAAGACCTTCGACCTCACGGTCCGTGTTCCCGTCGAGGACATGACCGAACTGGGGATCGCGACGCCGGACGACGGTTCCGAATCTCCCACCCCGCAAGCCGGTTCGATCTGGCCCCACGTCGAGGAACAGATCGTCGACCTCGTTCTCGACCACCGATCGTCCATCGTGTTCGCCAACTCTCGCCGCCTCGCGGAACGATTGACAGCCAGGCTCAACGAGATTCATGCAGAACGCATCGGTCTGGCCGTCGAGAAAACATCTCGCCCGCCCGCGCAGATCGGGGCTCCCACCGAGGTCAACTACGGCGCAGAACCCCTCCTTGCTCGCGCCCACCACGGATCGGTCAGCAAAGACCAGCGAGCCCTCATCGAAGACGACCTCAAATCGGGTCGATTGCGATGCGTCGTCGCCACCAGCAGCCTCGAACTCGGAATCGACATGGGCGCCGTCGACTTGGTCATCCAGGTGGAGGCACCGCCTTCGGTTGCCAGCGGCCTGCAACGTGTCGGCCGCGCCGGCCACCAGGTCGGTGAGATATCGCGAGGCGTCGTCTTCCCCAAGCATCGCACCGACCTTATTCATTGCGCGGTGACGGTCGAGCGCATGGTCGAAGGCAAGATCGAAGCGATGGCCGTTCCGGCCAATCCCCTCGACATCCTCGCTCAGCAAACTGTTGCGGCCACCGCTCTCGAACCGATCGACGTCGACGACTGGTTCGAGACGGTGCGCCGAAGCGGTTCCTTTGCAACGCTTCCCCGTTCGGCGTACGAATCGACTCTGGACTTGCTGGCGGGGCGGTACCCCTCGGACGAGTTCGCCGAATTACGTCCTCGCCTTGTCTGGGATCGTGAGTCCAACACGCTCACGGGCCGCCCGGGTTCGCAGCGTTTGGCCGTCACTTCCGGCGGCGCAATCCCCGACCGCGGCCTCTTCACCGTCTACATGGTTGGCGAGAAAGCGTCCCGCGTCGGCGAACTCGACGAGGAAATGGTCTACGAATCCCGGGTCGGCGACGTCTTTGCGCTCGGCGCCACCAGTTGGCGGATCGAGGAGATCACCTTCGATCGGGTTCTGGTCAGCCCCGCCTACGGCATGCCGGGTCGTTTGCCCTTCTGGCACGGCGACGGACTCGGTCGCCCCGCCGAACTCGGACAGGCGTTGGGACAATTCGTTCGAGAGACCGCGCTGGGTAACGAAGCCGACGTCGTCGAGCGTTGTCGCGTGGGCGGGCTCGATCACAACGCCACAACCAATCTGATCCAACTCGTCGGTGAGCAGAAAAATGCCACCGGGCAGGTGCCGTCGGATCGAACCCTGGTGGTCGAACGCTTCCGCGACGAACTCGGTGACTGGCGTCTGGTGCTGCATTCCCCGTACGGCCAACGGGTTCACGCACCGTGGGCCCTCGCCATCGGGGCGCGCCTGCAGGAACGATACGGCGTCGATTCCAGTCCGACGGCCTCCGACGACGGCATCATCATCCGTCTCCCCGACACCGAGAACGAACCTCCCGGCGCCGAACTGTTCACCTTCGACGTCGAGGACATCGAAGATCTGGTCACCCAAGAGGTGGGCGGCTCCGCGCTCTTCGCTTCCCGATTCCGCGAATGTGCCGCCCGCGCACTGCTTCTCCCCCGCCGCAATCCCGGAAAACGTGCACCACTGTGGCAGCAGCGTCAGCGGTCGGCGCAACTGCTGGACGTCGCCCGCAAGTTCCCGACCTTCCCGATCCTGCTCGAGACCGTACGCGAGTGCTTGCAGGACGTTTACGACCTGCCTGCACTGAAGGAATTGTTCGGCAAGATCGAGAAAAGGCAGATTCGAATCGTCGAGGTGGAGACGGCCTCTCCGTCTCCGTTCGCCAGTGCGCTCCTGTTCAACTACGTGGGTGCGTTCATGTACGAGGGCGACAGCCCCCTCGCCGAGCGACGCGCCGCCGCTTTGTCCTTGGACTCCACGCTGTTGGCCGAACTCCTCGGCCGCGTCGAACTGCGCGAGCTCCTCGACGCCGGAGTGATCGAGCAGGCCGAACGTGAACTGCAACGGCTCGTCCCTGACCGAAAGGCCAAAGACCTCGAGGGTGTTGCCGACCTCCTCCGCATGCTCGGCCCGCTGACCACCGAAGAAGTCACCGAACGCTGTCTCGAGGACCCGGTCTCATGGCTCGAGAAGTTGGTTACGGACAAACGCGCCCTCCACGTCTCGTATGCGGGCGAGAGCTGGTGGACCGTCGTCGAAGATGCAGCGCGGCTTCGCGATGGACTCGGCGTTCCCCTACCCATCGGCGTTCCGGCCGCGTTCATCGAGCCGGTCGATCAACCACTCGACGACCTCCTGAGCCGGTACGCCCGCACCCACGGTCCCTTCACTCTCGCCGACGCGGCTGCACGCTTCGGTCTCGGAGTATCAGTCGCGCGTGACGTTCTCGGTCGGCTCGCGCTCGAAAAGCGGGTCCTGGAAGGTGAATTCCGCCCGTCTGCAACCGGAAGCGAATGGTGCGACGCCGAGGTCCTGCGTCGCTTGCGGCGTCGCTCGCTCGCCGCGGCACGGCAGGAGGTCGAGCCGGTCAGCACCGCGACCCTCGGGCGATTCCTTCCCAGTTGGCAGCACGTGGGCGGCACGCTGCGAGGAATCGACGGTGTTGCAACGGTGGTCGATCAACTTGCCGGCGTCCCGATTCCGGCGTCCGCTCTCGAATCGTTGATCCTGCCGAGCCGAGTTGCCGACTACTCTCCCGCGATGTTGGACGAACTCACGTCGACGGGTGAAGTCCTGTGGTCCGGATCGGGAGCTATCTCGGGCAAGGACGGGTGGGTAGTGCTGCACCCCGCCGACCTGGCACCGATCACGCTCAATTCGCCCGCCGACACCGACGTCTCGGAATTGCAGAAGCGCATCCTCGACCTGCTGTCCGGCGGCGGTGCCTACTTCTTCCGCCAGTTGGTCGACGCGTTGCGAACTACGGAGTCGGCTGCGGACACGGTCGACAGTGCGGTGACGACGGCACTGTGGGAGTTGGTGTGGCTCGGACACATCGGTAACGACACCGTTGCACCGCTGCGCGCACTTCTCTCCGACACCACCAGAACAACAACCAGTCACCGATCGCCTCGCCGTGTTCCGCGGGCCCGTCCGTACCGCGGAATGGCCCGCGCTTCCACGCCCGCGCGCACGGGACCGGCAACTGCCTCCGGTCGGTGGTTCCAGCTGCCAGGTATCGAACCTGACCCCACTATCCGGGCGCACGCCACGGCTGATCTGCTGCTCGAACGATACGGCGTCGTCACCCGCGGTTCGGTGATGAGCGAGAACGTGCCGGGCGGTTTCGCGTTGATCTACAAGGTACTGAGCACGTTCGAGGACAACGGGCGCGCTCGACGCGGATACTTCGTGGACACCCTGGGCGGCGCTCAATTCTCCACGCCTCCCGTGGTGGACCGCTTGCGGACGTTCGGTGATTCCATCGAGGGGCGCCACACCTCCTCGGCTGCAGTCACTCTCGCGGCGTGCGACCCGGCAAACCCGTACGGCGCGGCGCTGCCGTGGCCGGCGTCGGGGGGCGAAGAGTCACCAGGACACCGACCCGGACGAAAAGCCGGCGCACTGGTAGTTCTGGTGGAGGGTGAGTTGGTTCTGTTCGTCGAGCGCGGCGGTCGCACGATCCTGACATTCACCGACGACGGCGGAACGTTGCGCCTGGCAGCACTGTCACTTGCTCAGAAGGTGACTTCTCGCGCCATCGACAAGTTGGTAGTGGAGAAGGTCGACGGAGAGACCATCCACGGCAACGATTTTGCTCCGGTCCTGGTCGAAGCCGGCTTCGCGGCCACCCCTCGCGGATTCCGGTTGCGGTCATGAGGATTGGGGTCATGATGATTGAGATCGTGGAAGTTGAGATCCTGAAGTGTGGGTGCGGCGACCATGCCTGAGGGCGATACCGTGTGGCGGGCCGCCAATGAACTGCGCGCTGCCCTGGCCGAGAAGGTACTCACCACCTGCGACGTCCGCGTTCCTCGTCACGCCACGGTTGATCTCTCGGGCCACCGCGTGGATTCCGTCGCCAGCCGCGGAAAACATCTCCTGATCCGAGTGGGCGAAGCGTCCATTCACACGCATCTGAAGATGGAAGGTCAGTGGCAGATTTATCGCCCCGGCGAGCGCTGGCGCCGACCCGCCCATCAAGCGCGCATCATCTTGGCCACCGAAGACTCTGTAGCAGTTGGCTTTTCACTGGGAATCACCGAGATCCTCGAACTCGGGCAGGAACAGGAGGCCGTCGGACATCTCGGACCGGATCTGCTCGGGACCGATTGGGACAGTTCCGTGGCCGCCCGAAATCTACGGGCCGCCGACTCCGTACCGATCGGAATCGCGCTCCTGGATCAGCGGGTGATGGCCGGACTGGGCAACGTGTACCGAAACGAGATCTGCTTCCTACGAGGTATTCACCCGAAAACGCCGACACATCTCGCGGGGAATCTCGACGCGATAGTGGATCTGTCTTTTCGCACCATCAACGTCAACAAGTCACGTCGCATCCGGGTCACCACCGGCGACACCCGCCCCGGTAGGCAGACATGGGTGTACGGCAGACGCGGAAAACCATGCCGCCGTTGCGGAACTCGCATCAGAGAAGACACCCTCGGACCGGATCAGCTCACCGAGCGAAATATCTTCTTCTGCCCGGCCTGCCAGCCCTTCACGCCTGGTTAGCGTTGATCAGCAGCCTGACGCAGTGGCGGACAAATCGATCACGGTCCACGGCGATCGTGCCGTCCAGATAACCGATGAACAGTGTGAACAACGCCCCGACCAGTCCGACTGCCACCAGTTGCTTGTCCACGGGATCAGCGATCTCGGACAACTGGTCGTACACCAGGTCGACGAACGCCGGCATCGATTCGATACCGCGGCCGCTCAGGACGGGTTCCGACAGCGGGGCGATCAGGAGCACTCTCCCCATCGCCGGATCGTCGACCATGAGCTTGACGAAAGCGTCGACCGCAGCGGTGGCGACGGCCTCGGATGTCGTCTCCGACTCCACTGCCGACGCAAGCGCCGACTGCGCGCGCTCGGCGACAAACGTGTGGACCGCGACAACGTACTGATCGCGATCGGTGAAGCTTTCGTAGAAGTACCGCTCGGTCAGACCGGCAGCCTTGCAGACCGCACGCACGTTGACGGCCGGACCGTCGACCGCACCGAGCAGTGTCACTCCGACGTCGAACAACGTCGCCTTTCGAGTGGCCCTGCGTTCTTCGATGCTCACAACTTCCCCACTTCGCCGACACTTGATCTTCAATGCACCCGGCATTCGATCCTTGACTACCGCTGTTGTCGATCCTAATCTGACAACATGCGTAGTCAACTTGACGACAGCAGCACCCCGGTTCCCCTCGGTCCGGATTCCCTGACGTGGAAGTATTTCGGCGACTGGCGCGGGATGCTGCAAGGCGTCTGGGCCGGTTCGATGCAGAACATGCACCCCGGCCTCGGCGCCGGAGTCGAGGAGCATTCGCAATTCTTCGACGAGCGGTGGGAACGGCTGTACCGCTCGCTGTATCCCATTGCAGGCGTGGTCTTCGACGGCGATCGCGCGCAGCAGACAGCCGAAGAAGTCCGCGGCTATCACACACGAATCAAGGGCGTCGACAAGCTGGGACGCCGGTACCACGCACTTGATCCCGACACCTTCTACTGGGCGCACGCAACATTCTTCATGGGCACCATCGTCACTGCCGAGAACTTCTCCGGTGGCTTGACCGAGGCCCAGAAACGTCAGCTCTTCACCGAGCACATTCAGTGGTACCGCCTGTACGGGATGAGCATGCGCCCTGTTCCCGAGACCTGGGAAGCATTTCAGGAGTACTGGGACCACATGTGCCGCAACGTACTCGAAGACAACAAGGCGACCCGCGACGTCCTCGACCTGTCGGGACTCGGCAAGCCCCCGTACATGACGTGGCTACCCGATCCGTTGTGGCGGCTCGCCCGAATCCCCCTCGCCCGCGGATTCGTGTGGCTGACGGTCGGAATGTACGACCAACCGGTTCGAGACCTACTCGGCTACTCGTGGACCAGTCGCGATCAGAAAATTCACAACGCTGTCGGCCGCACCGTCAACGCCGTCTTCCGTCTGGTGCCGTGGCGATACCGGTATCAGCCACGTGCTCGCGCGGGATGGGATCGAGCTGACGGCCGAATCCCCGCCGATGCACCACTGGTCCACACACCGGCGCGCAACCTGCCCCCGCTCGAGCAGCGAGATAACCCGATGCACTACAGCCCCAGGGTCTGATCTGCCATGCTCTGAACATGGAGTGGGACCTGCGAACCCTGCTGAACCGTCCGATCACGTCTCACGGTGCGCCGCTGGGACAAGAACGTGTGGCGGCGAGGACCACCGCGTACATCTACGGCAACATTCTTGTCCTCGCCGCACTCATACCGGTGACGAAATCTCAGGAATCGCTCGGCGCCGCGATTGTGGTCGGCACGGCATTGTCGACATACATCGCCCACACATTTGCCGAGGGCGTCGGCGAGAGCATTCGCAACGATCGCCGACTGACGACCGCGGAGAGAATCGACTCTCTTCGCGATTCCGTCCCGATCCTCACCTCTGCGGTTGTTCCTGTCGTCATTCTCGCGACGGCGTGGTTCAACTTCCTGGAACCACGGACGGCGCAGTTGATCGCGGAAATCGTCTTGATCCTGCGGATCGGTTCCACCAGTTACGTGATCAGCCGACTGCACGGCGAGAAAGTCAGTACGAACACACATCTGGCAGCCTTCGGCCTCGCTGCCGTCGCCACCCTCATAGTCGGGTTGAAGATAGTGCTCACTCATTGACGAGCCACAAGTGCAAAAGAAGTCAGACCGGTCGTATATAACTAAGACGGGCAATTCGCAGAAACCTAACAATCGGTAATTTCGATGTGCGGTGATCGACGACTAACTCGGCCCACTTCTATCAAGTAGGCAGAGGAGCAGCCCGCAATGACAACACCACAGTCGCCGTATCCCTGGAACAACGACCCCAACCACACGACGCCTCTCCCTCCGCCCCTCCTCCGCCGCCGGGCATCACACCCGGTCAGGCTCCGTACTCGGGACATCAGCCTGCTTACACCCCGCCCCGGCCCCCATACGGTCAAGGCACTGGATATTCGCCGATGCCTCCCCGCCCGCCGAAATCGTATGCATGGCTGTGGGTCCTACTGGGAGTTGTCACAGTCGCACTCGTCGCCGTCGTGGTCTACGTATGGGTTCTCCCTCTCGTCTTGAACGACAATTCCGACGAGAACACCGCACGCACGGAAACCGTGGTGATCACCTCACCTGCGGCCGCGCCGCAGAACGGCGTCGTCACACCCGCGCCCAACGAGTCGGTCCCTGCCAGCGCAGCGCGTTGTGGATCGGTGTTCTCGAACAACGAATTCACGACGTCCGCCGTCGGCACCAGCGTGACGTCTTGTGAGTTCGCCGAAGAAGTGCGCTACCAGTACGTGAGCCAGGGTCGACGCGGCGGCCCTGGCTCCATCAGCGCGGTCAGTCCGGTCACGGGAACTCGGTACTCGATGAACTGCGCCGGCAACAAAGTCGTCACGTGTACCGGCGGAAACAACGCGGTGGTCTATGTCTATTGAGCAGTGCGTCGAGGCTCGTAGCGGGACGCGCCGACGACTCCTGGCGGTTGCACTCGCCACTGCTTCTGCAGCAGCCCTCGCGGGCTGCACGATTCCGACGCGAGACGAGTCGTCGGAGAAGGTCGAGACGATCACCGAGATCGTCGTCGTTCCACCGGAGCCGACAGAGACTCCTGCCGCCCCGGGCAACGGTGTCGGCCCGCTCGCCGGATTCGAGGCCCTGGGCAACACCCTCGGCGGCGCCGTGGGTGTCGCACTCGTGCCCGTCGGCGGAGGTCAGTCACTCGTTGCCGGCGAGTGGCAGAACGGAGTCGCCTGGTCCACCATCAAAGTCCCACTGTCCATCGCAGCCCTCCACGAAACCGACAACACAGAACTCACAACGGTCAAGCAGGCGATCACCACCTCCGACAACGAATCAGCCGAAGAACTGTGGCGAGGCCTCGGCGATCCGACCACTGCCGCAGCGAAGGTCGAGTCAGTCCTCGTGGCCTCCGGCGATATGTCCACCACCGTGGAATCACGCACGCTACGACCAGAATTCAGCTCGTTCGGTCAAACACAATGGCCACTTGCCGTCCAAGCGCAATTCGCCGCCACCCTGCCATGCCGGAGCGACGCCACCGAAGTCTTCGGGCTCATGGGCAGCATCAGCCCCGACCAACAGTGGGGCCTGGGAGTGATCAAAGCCGCTCGATTCAAAGGTGGGTGGGGGCCGGACGACGACGGCGGCTATCTGGTCCGCCAATTCGGGATCATCAGCAGCGGCACCGGACAACTCGCTGTCGCCATCGCAGCCAAGCCGGACTCGGGCACTTTCGCCGACGGTACTGCGATGCTCAGCGACATCGGCCGCTGGGTAGGCGAACGAGCGCTGGCTTTACCCATCGGCGGCACCTGCCAACCGAGCTGAAGTACTGCCGGTCGAGGGAGGTACTGCCGTTACCCGGCTGAGCAGTCACTCCCGCCGAACCCCCGGCCGCCGCTACCGTGGACGACATGAGCATCCCGAGTCTGAAACTGAACAACGGCGTCGACATCCCCGCGCTGGGTTTCGGCGTGTACCAGACGCCGCCGGACGAAACAGTCGCCGCCGTCGAGTCCGCGCTGTCGACGGGTTATCGCCATATCGACACTGCGGCGGCCTACGGCAACGAGAAGGGCGTCGGTGAGGCGATCCGGCGATCCGGACTCGATCGCGCGGACATCTTCGTCGAGTCGAAGGTCTGGATCACCGACTACGGATACGACGAGACTCTGCATGCCTTCGACAAGAGCGCAGGCAAACTCGGTGTCGAACAACTCGACCTCCTGATCCTCCACCAGGCGTTGCCGAGCGAGTTCGAGCGCACGATCGACGCGTACAGGGCGTTGGAAACGCTTCTGGCCGACGGCAAGGTCCGCGCCATCGGAGTCAGTAACTTCATGCCGGATCACCTCACCCGACTCCTGGACGCAACGTCCGTGGTGCCGGCGGTCAACCAGATCGAGGTTCATCCGTACTTCAGGCAGTCGACTTTGCTCGAGGCCGACGCCGATCACGGGATTCTGTCTCAGGCATGGTCACCGATCGGCGGAATCACGTTCTACCGCGACGGCTCCCACGGCTCGACCCTCGAGGACGCCACCATCGGCGCCATCGCGACCGCTCACGGCAAGTCGCCTGCACAGGTGATGCTGCGCTGGCACCTCCAGCAGGGCCGCCAGGTGATCCCCAAGTCGGTGACTCCCTCGCGGATCGCGGAGAACTTCGACGTGTTCGACTTCGAACTCACCGCCGAAGAACTCTCCGCAATCGACGCACTCGACACCGGAGTTCGCGGCGGTCCCGAACCCGAGGTCATCACCCGCGAGAGGTTCGGAATCGAGATTCCCGAAGCCTGAACCCGGCAGCTTGAACAACACAGCAGCCCCAGTGATCTAGCTGGCGCTCCACCCGCCGTCGATGGTGTACGAAGCCCCCGTCACCATCGACGCCTCGGTCGATGCCAGCCACCCCACCAGCGATGCCACTTCTGCGGGCTCGACCATCCGTTTGATCGCGCTCTCAGTGAGCATCACCTTCTCGACAACCTCGGATTCACTGATTCCGTGAACCTTTGCCTGGTCGGAGATCTGGGATCGCACGAGTGGTGTCAGGACGTAGCCCGGATTGACACAGTTACTGGTGACACCGTGTGGGGCACCCTCGAGCGCAACAACTTTCGACAGGCCTTCGAGTCCGTGCTTTGCCGTGACGTACGCACTCTTGAATGCCGAAGCGCGGAGCCCGTGGACCGAGGAAATGTTGACGATGCGCCCGAATCCTTTGCGGTACATGTACGGCAGGGCCGCTCTGACCAGGAGGAACGGCGCTTCGACCATGAGGCGTTGAATCTTCCGGAAGTCCTCGACGTCGAAATCCTCGATGGGACTGACCCGTTGAATGCCGGCGTTGTTGACAAGTACGTCCGTCTCGAGTGCCAGATCCACGAGTTGGTCGGTGTCGAGGAGATCGACGGCCCACGCAGTGCCGTCGATCTCGTCGGCCAGCGCCTTCGCAGCGACGTCGTCGAGATCAGCGACGGTGACGTGGGCGCCGCGGGCGGCAAGGAGTCGAGCACACGCCTCGCCGATACCGCTGGCACCACCGGTGACCAGTGCCGTTTTGCCGGAGAGCGTCATGCGGAAACACCGGCCCGCTCGTCGGCGAGCACTCGTGCGTCGGCAGCATCGACGGACTCGAGCGAGATTCCCTTGGTCTCCCGCGCGAAAACGACTGCGACGATAGTGACCAGGGATGCCAGCAGGAGATAGATCGCGATGGGGACCGAGGAGTCGAACTTGCTCAGCAGTCCGGTCGCGATGATCGGAGCAAGTGAACCTGCCACGATCGACGTGACCTGATATCCCAGGGAGACACCGGAATAGCGCATCCGGGTCGGGAACATCTCGGCCATGATCGCGGGTTGGCCGGCGTACATGAACGCGTGGAACACAAGCCCGATGATGATTGCCGACAAGATGACTGCATTGTGCCCGCTGTTCATCATCGGAAAGGCGAAAAATCCCCATGTTCCAGCGGTGACGGCGCCGATCATGTACACCGGGCGTCGACCGATCGTGTCGGACAGTTTGCCTACCAACGGAATCACTGCGAAGTGCACGGCATGTGCCATCAGCATCCACCAGAGGATGTGCGCCGTGTCCGCATGAACGACGACCTTGAGGTAGGTGATAGAGAAGGTCACCACGAGGTAGTACATGACGTTTTCGGCGAAACGCAGGCCCATCGCGGTCAACACTCCGCGCGGGTAACGCTTGACCACCTCGAAAACGCTGTACGAGGTTGCCTTGACCAGTTCTGCTTCCTTCTGCGCCGCAATGAAAATGGGAGCGTCGGTGACCTTGGTCCGAACGTAGTACCCGACCAGAACGATCACCGCGGAGAGCCAGAAGGCAACGCGCCAGCCCCAACTCATGAAGGATTCGTCCGAGAGCGTCGACGTCAGGATCAACAGCACGACAGTGGCCACCAGGTTGCCCATCGGCACGCCGGCCTGAGGCCAGGACGACCAGAACCCGCGAGATCGATTCGGGCTGTGCTCGGCGACAAGGAGTACCGCCCCACCCCATTCGCCGCCGACAGCAAATCCTTGGATGAAGCGCAGCGTGACCAGCAGTGCCGGCGCCCAGTAGCCGATCTGACCGTATGTCGGTAGACAGCCCATCAGGAAGGTCGCGGCACCGACCAGCAGCAAACTGAACTGCAACAACTGCTTCCGGCCGAACTTGTCTCCGAAATATCCGAAGACGATTCCGCCGAGTGGCCGGGCGGCGAATCCGACGGCGTAGGTGATGAAAGCCGCGATGATCGCATCCAGCTCGTTGCCGCCGCCAGGAAAGAAGACTTTGCTGAAGACCAGAGTGGCCGCCGTGCCGTACAGAAAGAACTCGTACCACTCGACCACGGTGCCCGCCATCGAGGCGCCGACCACCTTCTTCAGCCCCGATGGTGGGGCTTGGCTCTCGGGTTTCGGCATGTTGTCGACGCTCATCGTGGACTCCCTCGTCTTCAGTTCGCGATTCGCCTGCTCTTCACGATCAGGAATGTGACCGCTCGCACATTTTTTGTGACTCGATGAGTATCGGTGCAGATTCTTGGCACGACAATGACAAATCTCGCACCATACAGGTGCAAAAATGCAGATATGACACTCGGACTGAGCCCGGACGACCTACTGGTGCTTCTCGCGGTCGGCCGCACCGGCCGCTTCAACACCGCCGCCGACGACCTGGGCCTCAACCACACCACCATTTCGCGCCGCATCGCCTCGCTCGAGAAGAGCCTCGGCGGCCGTGTACTGGTCCGCTCGTCCGGCGGCTGGGAGTTGACCGACCTGGGCAGACAAGCCCTCAGCGCGGCCGAGCGCATCGAGGCCGCGGTGAACGAACTGGCACTCGACTCCACCGGTCAGCAGCAACTCGACGGCGTCGTGCGGGTCTCGGCCACCGACGGCTTCAGCGCATACATCGCGGCCCCCGCCGGCGCAGCGGTTCGCAGACGCCATCCTCGCGTGAGCGTGGAGATAGTCGTCGCGACCAGAAAGGCGTCGCAGATACGCTCGGGGCTCGACATCGAGGTTGTTGTCGGCAAACCTCAAGTTCACCGCGCCGAGGCCGTCCATCTGGCCGACTACGCGCTGGGTTTGTACGCCTCCCGAGAGTATCTACGTCAGAATGCAGTGCCCGAAAGTGCCGAAGAGCTGGCCGAACACTCGCTCGTGTATTTCATCGACTCGATGCTGCAGGTCGACGAACTCGATCTGGCCCGCAAGCTCACGGTTTCCATGCGCGAGGCCGTCACGTCCACCAACGTGTTCGTCCACATCGAGGCAACGCGCGCGGGTGCCGGCATCGGCCTGCTCCCCTGCTTCATGGCCGAGCAGCACGACGATCTGATTCGCGTGCTGCCGGCTCACATCGAAGTCAGACTTTCGTACTGGTTGGTGGCTCGTTCTGAATCCTTGCGCCGACCGGAAGTCGCAGCGGTGGTGACGGCACTTCGAGAGACGGTGGATCGCAAGCGATCTCAACTCCTCGGCTCTCCCGGGGCGAACGAAGCGCTCAGTCCAGAGTCGAACGATGCTGGACGATGACCTTGCGCGCCAACTCGGCGATCTTGACGTTCATGTTCTGCGAGGTTCGCACCAGAATGTCGAAGGCCTCGTCGTCGGACACCCGATGCAATGCCATCAGCAGACCGACGGCCTGACCGATTTCGCGACTGCTCGCCAGACCTCGCCGCAGCGAGTCGGCATCCTCTCCTCGGTTCAGCGCGGTGACGGCCACGGATGCAAACGATGCCAACATGATCGCGTGGTCGGCAACAGTTTCCGTGAATGCTCCCGGAGTGTCGGAGAAGAGGTTGAGGGCACCGAACTTCTGACGATCGACCATCAGTCGGAACCCCATCGAGCCACGAATGGGTGTCTCTGCCACTACTTTCCGAGCGAACTCGGGCCACTGATTCGGAGTGCGAAGATCTGACTCGAGCTGCGGCGCCTCCGTGTCGAGGGCGTCGATGCACGGCCCCTCACCAGTCGCACGTTCGAGATCGTCTGCATGCTCGGCGATCTCATCGCTTGCCGCTACCGTGACGTTGGTGTTTCCCCGTCGCAGCATCAGGCTTGCGTGATCGCAACCGGGAATCAACTCGACAGCCGCCGAACAGATCGCGGAGTACACCTCGGCGCTGTCTGCGGCGGAGTAGAGGATCTCCGCCAACGCCGCGAACACTGCCGTGGGTTCTGTCAGTGCTTGGTCGCGCTCAGCCATCTCCATACACCTCGGGGTCTACCGTTCATCGAATTCTTCACCGAACGGTACAAACCTTACTTACTCGAGCGGATGGGGTCGCCGCCGCTCGCCGATTCCCGCCCGTCCGTCCCCTGAAAAGCTTCCGTAGCCGCGCGGTGATGCAGAGCCGTGACGGTGGTGATCTGCTTGGACACCAGGTCGTTGAGCTCGCGGTACTGCTCCTCCGTCTCCCCGGCCGGAATGTCTCTCAGGACCTCCCACATCGCACTCTTGCCGCACAGAGCCGTCCGCATGATCTCGAGAGTTGCCAGCTTCACGAGACGGTTGCGCCAGATGGCGTCGACATGGACGAGGCGCCTGATCCGATTGACCGTCGCGTCGATCTTGGAGTACCGCGGCAGAGATATGCCCTGGGTGTCCTCGATCAGTTGCAGCAGCTGCTCGATCTCGTACTCGAGCTCACCCGGCAACGAGTCCAGCTCACCGTCGGCCCACGCGCCGTACGAGTCCGAGAGTGACCGCGAGAGTTGCAGCCCTACCATCGCTCCGCACAGGTGAGTGACCAGATAAGCAGTGGCTATGTGTTCCTCAGCAGATCTCGACCGACTACCGAACATTGGGATCCTCCTGGGCGACGCTCGACCGGTCTGTGCTGACACGGGTGGTGATTCGACATCCGCCTACCCGCGACAGACCGAGAACAAACGACGGGCGACTCAGACCCGATCCGGCACCACGACGACGGGTTCGAGGATCTCGGCCCGAGACTCCGGCGCTGCGGCGCGCAAGGCGTCGGCCGACTCGTCGTCCGGCTGGGTCTGCGACTCGATCTCCGCTTCGACGCGCGCTCGGTACGTGTCGACCTCGCGCTCGACGGTGGCGGCATCCCAACCGAGAATCGGGGCAACCAATCCGGCAACCTGTTGCGCACAGTTGACACCACGATGCGGGTACTCGATTGCGATGCGCATGCGACGAGCCAGGATGTCGTCGAGGTGCAATGCACCCTCGGCCGCGGCGGCGTACACAGCCTCGACCTGAAGGTAATCGGGGGCATCTGTGATGGGCTGCAACAACTCCAGCGTCTGTCGGCCGAGTTCGAGGACCTCCGTGATGAGTGAACCGTAGCGGTCGAGCAAGTGCTTGACGCGATACGGATGCAAGCCGTACTGCTCGCCCAGTTGCACAGTCTGATTGATCAACGCGAAGTATCCGTCGGCGCCGACGAGCGGCACCTTCTCCGTGATCGACGACGCCACTCGCGCCGGAATGTCTTCTGCTGCGACATCGACGGCGTCTTCCGCCATGACCCGATACGTCGTGTACTTTCCACCGGCGATGGCGACCAGGCCTGGAGCCACACGGGCAACGGCGTGCTCGCGCGAGAGCTTCGACGTCTCGTCGCTCTCACCGGCAAGCAGCGGACGCAGGCCAGCGTAGACACCGTCGATGTCGGCGTGCGTCAGCGGCGTGACCAGAACGGAGTTCACGTGGCCGAGGATGTAGTCGATATCTGCTTTGGTTGCCGCTGGGTGAGCGAGATCCAAGTTCCAGTCGGTGTCCGTGGTGCCGATGATCCAGTGACTGCCCCACGGAATGACGAACAGCACCGATTTCTCGGTACGCAGGATGATGGCGGCTTCACTGACGATGCGATCGCGCGGGACGACGATGTGTACGCCCTTCGACGCTCGCACCCGGAACCGTCCGCGCTGACGTGAGAGGGCCTGGATTTCGTCCGTCCAGACACCGGTTGCATTGATGACGACGTGACCCTTGACCTCCGCGGTACGGCCGTCTTCGCAGTCGCGAACACGAACTCCCGAGACCCGGTCCGCTTCACGCAGAAATCCCACGACCTGCGTCGACGTTCGGACAACCGCGCCGTAGTGGGCGGCGGTCCGTGCAACGGTCATGGTGTGCCGAGCGTCGTCGACGACGGTGTCGTAGTACTGGATGCCACCGGTCAGTGAACTGCGCTTGAGGCTCGGCGACATGCGCAGTGCGCCCGCCCGCGTCAAGTGCTTCTGGGAGGGGACCGATTTGGCGCCGCCCATCCGGTCGTAGAGGAAGATTCCCGCGGCCATGTACGGGCGTTCCCACACTCGGTGAGCCAAGGGGAACAGAAACTTCAGCGGCTTGACCAGGTGCGGAGCGAGCGTGGTCAGCGAGAGTTCGCGCTCACGCAACGCCTCACGAACGAGGCCGAATTCTAGTTGCTCGAGATAGCGGAGACCGCCGTGGAACATCTTCGACGAGCGACTGGACGTACCGGATGCGTAGTCACGGGCCTCGACCAACGCAACCTTCAGCCCGCGGGTGGCCGCATCGAGGGCCGCTCCGACACCGACGACACCACCGCCCACCACGACGACGTCGAATTGCTCGGTCTGAAGTTGTTCCCAAGCAGCTTCGCGCTGCTGCGGGCCGAGAAACTGCGCACCTTGCTGCTTACTCAACCCGGTCTCCTGTAAGTCGACGACGAATCCGTTTACAGGCTAGTAGCTTGATCCACATACTGCGACAGCGCACGGATTACTGCGAACACGCCCGAACCTAGGAGCACAGTGAATCAATACATCGCCGCCATCGACCAAGGCACGACGTCGAGCCGCTGCATGATCTTCGATCACGACGGCGCCGTGGTGAGCGTTGCGCAGAAAGAACACGAGCAGATTTTCCCGCGAGCAGGTTGGGTCGAGCACGATCCGGTGGCGCTGTGGATCAACACTCGGGAGGTGGTGGCCGGCGCTCTCGCGAAGGTCGATCTCACGCGGGCCGACATCGCTGCCGTCGGAATCACGAATCAGCGTGAGACGACCGTCGTTTGGGAACGTTCGACGGGTAAGCCGATCTACAACGCGATCGTGTGGCAGGACACGCGCACGGATCAACTGTGTGTCGAACTGGGCGGCGACGAGGGTCCGGACAAGTATCGAGACAAGACCGGACTACCACTCTCGACCTACTTCGCCGGGCCGAAGATCCGCTGGATTCTCGACAACGTCGACGGTGCGAAAGCAAAAGCGGAGGCCGGCGAATTGTGCTTCGGCACTGTCGACACGTGGATCGTGTGGAACCTGACCGAGGGCGTCCACGTGACAGATGTCACCAATGCGTCACGCACGATGCTGATGGATCTCGAGACCCTCCAGTGGGACGAATCGATCTGTGCGGACTTCGGAATCCCGATGTCGATGCTCCCGGAAATCCGTAGTTCCTCAGAGGTCTACGGCACAGGACGTCCACGCGGCAATCTCGCCGGTGTGCCGGTCGCCGGAATCCTCGGTGACCAGCAGGCAGCCACATTCGGCCAGGCCTGCCTCTCCGAGGGTGAAGCCAAGAACACCTACGGCACCGGCAATTTCATGCTTCTCAATACGGGCACGAAGCCGGTGCACAGCAAGCACGGACTACTGACGACCGTCTGCTACAAACTCGGCGAAGCCCCTGCCGTGTACGCACTCGAAGGTTCCGTCGCCGTGACGGGTTCCTTGGTCCAGTGGCTTCGAGACAATCTCGGAATCATTCAGAACGCCAAGGACATCGAGCCGCTCGCCGCAAGTGTCGATGACAACGGCGGCGCCTACTTCGTGCCCGCGTTCTCCGGGCTGTTCGCACCTCGGTGGCGACCGGATGCCCGGGGTGTCATCGTCGGCCTGACGCGCTTCGTCAACAAGGGACACCTGGCCCGCGCAGCGCTCGAGGCGACGGCATACCAGACCCGCGAGGTCATCGACGCCATGCGAGCGGATTCGGGAGTCGAACTGTCCGCACTGAAGGTCGACGGCGGCATGGTGGTCAACGAAACCCTGATGCAGTTCCAGTCGGACATCCTCGGAGTTCCCGTCATCCGTCCGGTGGTCAACGAAACGACAGCTCTCGGTGCTGCATACGCAGCGGGCCTCGCCATCGGTTATTGGGCCGATACCGAAGACATCCGCAACAACTGGGCCGTCGGCAAGACGTGGGAACCGGCGATGGACGAGTCCGAAAGGTCACGGCTGTACGCGGAGTGGAACAAGGCCGTCGAGCGGACGTACAACTGGTCCGAGTAATCACCCCGATCCTTCCATACCGGAAGAGCTGATCATGGTCGCCTATTGATACTCCTGAGGTATCAATAGGCGACCAAGTTGGTATTGGACGTGACCTACACCACTCTGCGAATCTCATTCAGGCACGCCACGTTTCGGCGCCGCGAATGTTGCAGAGAAAGGTCGCCACGCATGAGTTCACCCACTCGCAGTTCCGAGGAGATCAACGCCAAGGCGCGAAGAGCCGGTATCGCTTCGTTCATCGGAACCACTATCGAGTGGTACGACTTCTACATCTACGGCACTGCCGCTGCCCTGGTATTCGGCGACATCTTCTTCTCCGACACTCTCCCGAACGGAGTCGGAACTCTCCTCGCCTTCATCACACTCTGGGCAGGCTTCCTCGCCAGGCCGATCGGCGGGATCATCTTCGGACACCTCGGCGACCGGATCGGACGCAAGAACACTCTCGTCATCACCTTGATGATGATGGGTGTCGCCACGGTCGGCATCGGACTCCTCCCCACCTACGCACAGGTCGGGATCTGGGCGCCGATCGGTCTGGTCACCCTTCGCGTCATCCAAGGAGTCGCGGTCGGTGGCGAGTGGGGCGGCGCAGTGCTCATTGCCAGCGAAAATGCACCGAAGGGCAAGAGCATCCTCTACTCCGCGTTCGCCCAACAGGGCTCACCCGCCGGAAATCTGTTGGCCACCATCGCGTTCTTCCTTCTGTCCTCGATGCCGACGCCGTCGTTCCTCCTGTACGGATGGCGCATCCCGTTCATCATCTCGGCGGTGCTGGTCATTCTCGGGATGATCATTCGCCTCAAACTCGAAGAGTCGGACGAGATGAAGGCCGTTCTCGCACGCAAGAAGGTCGTCAAGCTTCCGCTCGCCGAAGTCTTGCGCAAGCATTGGGTACTGGTTCTCCTCGGCGCCGGCGCACTTCCCCTCGCCCAGGTCACCTATTTCAAGAACACCTTCGCATTGTCCTGGGCTACAAAAGAACTCGGATACGATCGAGGAACCTTCCTGGCCGCCATCGCGATCGCGCTCGTCGTGCAGTTCATCGTCCAACCTTTCGGTGCCGTCCTGGTCTCCAAGATCGACATGCGAAAAGCCATGTGCCTGATGGTGATACCGGAGTTCGTCCTCATGCCCGCCATGTTCTTCGCGATCCGAACCGGGAACTTCACCATCGCAGTCGTCGCGATGTGTCTGGCCACGATCCCGCACTCGATGTTCTACGGCGCCATCGCCGGCGTTCTCGCTCGGGCCTTCCCCGCCAACATCCGTTATACCGGTCTGTCGACGGCGTACCAATTGTGTTCCCTTGTCGTCGGCGGCGGAACTCCCGTACTGGCGCAGTGGATGCTCAACACGTCAGGCAATATCGTCGGGGTCGCGATCGTATCCGGGCTGTACGCCCTTGTCTCGCTGATCTGCACCCTGCTCCTGCTCCGACGTACCGGCTACAACGCGGGCGAACTCTCGACGGCCGAACAAGCGGACTACGACGAACTCGAACTCGAAAACACTCTTGTCGATATTGCGAACTCGCCGAAGTCCGAAGCGGGTGAGATTCCTACCGGTCGGGCAACCGTCTAGGCCAGGGACGGCAGCGCCTGCTCGGACAATTTCAACACTTCGAGAAGTGCAGGTCTGTCGTCTCCCTCTCGCCAGGCGATACGCAGTTGAAGAGGAGGAGGTGGGTCCATGACCGGAACAAAGACAACATCAGGATTCACGATGCTCTGGGCCACCGAGGAAATGGTCAACGAGCATCCGATTTCCGCGGACACCAGCGCGATCAACGACATCGAATCCGGTGCCGTCTGCACGATGCGAGCCAGGAACCCTGCGTTCTTCGAGGCAGTGAGCAGAGACTCCCGCAGAATCGAACCTGGCTCCGCCGGAAGCGTCACCCAATTCTCGGACTCCAATTCGATCAACCGAACCGAGTCCCTCGACGCCAACGGGTGGTCTTTGGACATGGCCACCAGAAAGTTCTCCTCGGCGATCAATCTCGACGTGATCCCGAGCGGCGGTACGGTCCACCGCACCATCCCGATGTCGAGTCGTCGATCGAGCAGCATCAACAACGCCTCGTTCGCGAAAGCAGAACTGTCGAGCACGAATTCGATACCGGGATTGGTCTTTCTCACCAATTTCGCCCACCGCCCGACGAGCAGATGCGAAGAAGTCCCCGCGAAACCCAGGCGAACGCGACCTGTCGTTCCCTTGCCTGCCGCAGACACCGCGATCTCGGCCATCCGGCACGCGTCCAGAATCTCGCGCGCCGGAAGCAGCAGCGCTTCACCGGCAGCAGTGAGCCGCACAGTTCGAGTGCTCCGATCGAACAACGGCGAACCGAGCTGTTTCTCGAATTGCCTGATCGTTCGACTCAGCGGCGGTTGCGCAATCCGAAGCCGCTGCGCCGCACGGCCGAAATGTAGCTCCTCAGCCACCGCGAGAAATGCGTTGATCTGATGAATTTCCACCCGACATTGTTGCGCCACACCGGCCGAACATGTCAAGTTCCGAAACCGACCGAGTGCGCGAAAGAACAAGAAGAGGTACACACGTGGACAAGACCCTCTCGATGAAAGAGGCCGTCGGCCGATACGTCGAAGACGGGATGACCGTTGCGCTGGAGGGATTTTCACATCTCATTCCTTTTGCCGCGGCACACGAGATCATCCGGCAGGGCAGAAAGGACCTCACGCTCTGCCGGATGACGCCGGACATCGTTTCCGATCAACTCGTCGCCGCCGGCTGCGTCCGAAAGCTGGTTGCCTCGTTCTTCGCCAGCGGCTCCGCAGGTTCTCTGTACGAGTTACGCAGACGCATCGAGAACCAGGACCCGCTCCCCCTCGAAGTCGAGGAATACAGTCATTACGGCATGGTGTGCCGGTATCAGGCGGGAGCGGCCAGGCTTCCCTTCTTCCCGCTGCGGTCGTACGCCGGTAGTGATCTACCCGCACTCAACCCACAACTGAGACTCGTCGAGGATCCGTACGGCGGCGGGAGCGTCTACGTTGTGCCGCCGTTGAATCCGGATGTGACGATCATCGGCGCACAGCGAGCGGACACGTCCGGGAACGCACAGATCTGGGGCATCGCCGGGGTGCAGCAAGAAGCCGTTTACGCCGCGAAGAAGGCGATCGTCGTTGTGGAAGAGCTGGTCGACGACGAGGTCATCAGGTCAGATCCGAGCCGAACTCTGATTCCCTCGCATGCAGTCGACGCGGTTGTCGTCTGCCCGCGCGGCGCGCACCCGTCGTACGCACAGGGATACTACGACCGCGATTGCGGCTTCTACCGACGCTGGACCGAGATTTCCAAAGACCCTTCGTTGCTGAGAAATTGGCTCGACGAATGGGTGTACACACTCGGCGATCACGACGAATATCTCGCCAAGCTCGGAGCTGACTACTGGTCGGATCTCGAGGTCGAATCAAAACTCTCCACACCTGTCGACTACGGGAGCAGACTGTGACCACCACGATTGTCAGCGGTAACACCACCTCCACCGAAACGATCGTCGCCGTCGCGGCACGCGAGTTGGCGGGTAAGCGCCGTGTTTTCGCCGGAGTCGGGCTCCCCACGCTCGCAGTCGATCTCGCGCGCCACACGTCGAATCCGGACGTAGAACTGATCTACGAATCCGGAGTGTGCGGCGCGCATCCGTCGGCGATGGCCGAAGGTATCGCCGACTCCGTCGTGGTCTCCGGTGCCGAATCCGTGCTCAGTATGGCCGCGCTCTTCGGTTATGTCCTGCAAGGTGGCAACGTCGACGTCGGATTTCTCGGGGCCGCTCAAATCGATCGAACGGGAAGCCTGAACACAAGTTTCATCGGTGACTGGAAGAACCCGACGGTCAGACTGCCCGGCGCAGGCGGGGCCGTCGAGATCATCGCGAACGCCGCCGAGATCTTCGTCGTGATGCGTCGCCACGACCTCAGTTCCTTTCCGGCCGAGCTCGACTTCTGCACCTCACCCAGCCCCGCCCGCGCCCACGCCAGCGGAAAGGGCATCATGCCGGCAGGTGCAGGGGTGACAAAGGTGTTCACCAACCTCGGTGTCCTGACACACCAGGGCCCCGGCGGCGAGTTGGAGCTGACCAGTGTCCACGAAGGCATCTCGGTCGATCAGGTGCGAGAGGCGACGGGATGGGATCTGGCCGTCGCCGACCACGTCACCGTCACCACCCCGCCGTCCGGTACGGAGATCGATCTGCTCCGCAACACTATCGACAAAGTCAGGCTGTACCTGCGGTGACACTGTCCCGGAGCCTGCCGACGGCGTCGACCAGCACCGCTTTGGGATACGTCGCGAAACACAGTCGAGCGCTTCGACCAAGGTCCGCTTCGACCGCGAAGGCCGAACCTGGGACAAATGCCACGCCATGCGCGAGCGCGGCACCCAGGAGTTCGGTGGTGTCGACGTCGTCGAGGAAATCCATCCAACAGAACATCCCGCCGCGGACCTCGGAAAAGCGTGCACGCCCACTCAATTCCGTCTCGGCGGCCGTGACCAACGTCTTCGCCCTCGCGCCGTACCCCGCTCGAAGCACGTCGAGATGCGCGTCGAACCATTCGACGTCGGAGAAGAGGTCTGCGGCGATCTGCTGGGTGAGCGAAGACCCGCACAGGTCAGCGCCTTGCTTGATCAGTTCGACCGCCTCGCAGACCTTTCGGTCGCCGTGCAGCCAGCCGACGCGCAGCGCCGGTGCCAACACTTTGGAAGCACTGGACAGCCGAATCACCCTGTCCGACAACGCCGCCAGCGGTGCGGGCGGTTTCTCGCCGAAGTACAGTTCGCCGTACGGGTCGTCCTCGAGCACCCAGAACCCGTATCGGTCCGCCAGTGCCGCCAAGTGCGCTCGCCGCTGCGCCGAAAGCACCGCGCCGCGCGGGTTGTGGAAATTGCTCACGGTGTGAACAACTTTGGGCCGAAGACCGGCGGCGAGTTTCGCCTCGAGCGCGTCGGTGTCCATTCCGTCCTCGTCGAGCTGGACGGGAACGAGACGGGCCTGCGCCGTTCGAAAGACCTGCAGCGCACCGGTATATGCCGGTTCCTCCACGACCACGACGTCACCGGCGTCGAGGAGGACCTGCGCGAGCAAGCTCAAACCTTGCTGAGAACCGTGGGTGATCACGACTTCGGACACGTCGAGTGTCCGCCCGATCTTGGATGATTCGCGCTCGGCGATCACCTCACGGAGGCGCCGCAGGCCTGACGTCTCGCCGTACTGGACGGACGAGGGGTCACCGAGTGCGTCGTGGGCTGCCTTCGAGATTCGCTCCCGCGGAATGAAATCGGGATCGGGCAGTCCGCCGGCCAAGCTGATGACGTCGGGCCGGGCAGTCAGGGTGAGCAGATCGCGAATTGCAGAACTACGGAGTCCGTCCATGCGAGCGGACAGCGCGGCGTGTGTCATATGAAGCTCCCAGGCACGCAGAATGAAGGTCAGAGGAAAAACACCCTGAGCCGTCCTGGGTCAACGGGGCGGGAGAGCGCCGAGATACCGACCCTTGATTCGGTCGGTACCTCGACTATCCCACCAATACTTCAGTATCTGAAACAGAGTTCCCACATTGTAAGAAGACTCTGGTCGGTTGTCAGTCCAGGTCGTCGTGACGCATGAGCTGACGAGCAGCCTCGGTGATCGATCCGGTCAGCGACGGGTACACCGAGAACGTCTGCGCCAGGTCGTTGACCGTCAGGTTGTTCTGTACGGCGATCGCGATCGGCAGGATCAGTTCCGAAGCAGTGGGTGCGACCACAACACCGCCGATGACCACGCCGGTAGCCGGGCGGCAGAAAATCTTCACGAATCCGCGACGCAAACCGGACATCTTGGCGCGCGGGTTGGTGTTGAGCGGCAACATGACGGTGCGCGCAGGCACCTCTCCGTTGTCGATCGCTGCCTGCGAAACACCCACCGTTGCAATTTCGGGGCGTGTGAAGACGGCCGACGCGACGGTCTTCAACTTGATCGGGCTGACGCCTTCACCCAGTGCGTGGTACATCGCGATACGTCCCTGCATCGCAGCCACCGACGCGAGCGGGAGCAGTCCGGTGCAGTCACCGGCAGCGTAGATACCGGAAACCGTGGTGCGCGAGACCCGGTCGACACGCAGGTATCCACCCTTGTCCAACTCGATGCCGACCCGCTCCAGGCCGAGACCGTTGGTGTTGGGGACGGAACCGACGGTCATCAGAGCGTGGCTTCCTTCGACCGTGCGGCCGTCGGAGAGCTTGACGACGATGCCCTTCTCGGTGCGCTCGACGGCGTCCGCGCGGGCGTGCTTGACGAGGGTGACACCGCGCTCGGCGAGGGCGTCCTCGAGCACGAGCGCCGCATCGGCATCCTCGCCGGGCAGAACACGGTCGCGACTGGACACGAGCGTGACCTTGACGCCCATCTCGGTGTACGCGGAGACGAACTCGGCACCGGTGACACCGGAACCGACCACGACCAGGTGCTCGGGAAGCTCGTCCAAGTCGTAGAGCTGGCGCCACGTCATGATTCGCTCACCGTCGGGCTCGGCTCCCGGGATGATGCGGGGGCTGGCGCCGGTGGCGATCAACACGACGTCTGCGTCGATGGTCTTCTGCTCGCCGCTTCCGAGCGTCGCGCGAACCTGGTGTGCTGCCATGCCGAGGAGTGGATCGGTCAGTTCGGCGGTGCCGGAGAGAACCTCGACGCCTACCGTCTGCAACCGTGCGCGAATGTCCGAGGACTGGGACAACGCGAGACTCTTGACTCGGGAGTGGATCTTCGGCAGTGACACCGAAGCCTGCTCCGGATCCAGAGTGATGCCGAGGTCGGATGCACGACGCATGTCGGTGCGGATTCCGGTGGACGCGATGAACGTCTTCGACGGGACACAGTCGAACAGCACACACGCACCGCCGACGCCGTCCGAATCGACCAGGGTGACCGTGGCCCCGTGCTGCGCGGCTACCAGTGCCGCCTCGTAGCCGGCGGGTCCGCCACCGATGATCACGATCCGGGTCATGTGTCCTCCAAGTCCTCGCGTGGCCGGCAGGGGTCTCCCGTCGACCAGTGTCACGCTATTCGAGCACCACGTGTCGCGCAGTGCTTGTACCAGATTACTTGCGTCCGGTGGTCCGCTTCGCCACACCCTCGGACCACGGTTTAGGCTTGCGCCCGTGTCGATTTATGCCGCCTACGGTTCCAACATGCATCCCGAGCAGATGTTGTTGCGCTGCCCACACTCCCCCATGTCCGGGACAGGGTGGCTGCGAGGCTGGCGCCTGACCTTCAGCGGCGAGGACCTCGGCTGGGAGGGTGCTCTCGCCACCGTGGTCGAAGATCCCGATTCCAGTGTTTTCGTGGTGCTCTACGACGTCCCGGAAGAGGACGAAGTGAGTCTGGACCGCTGGGAAGGTGCCGAACTGGGTCTGCACCGCAAGATCCGCGTGCGGGTCGACACCGCCGGCGACGCGGTACTTGCGTGGCTCTACGTCATGGATGCGTACGAAGGCGGACTGCCGTCGGCCCGCTACATCGGTGTGATGGCCGACGCCGCCGAGATTGCCGGAGCGCCGGCCGAGTACGTACGAGAGTTGCGGACGAGAAACAGCCGCAATGTCGGTCCGGGTAACGGTGTTACCGATTAGATAGCTGTCCTGCTCAAAGCAGCAGGAAATACGCGAGCACTGCCAGTGCTGCGAGCACCACCACAACCGTCACGCCGATGAGCACACGCTTGGAACCGCGCGACTCCGATTCGCCTGCGACAACTGCAGTTTCCGGCTCGGCGGTCGCCACCCCGGCAGCGGTTTCTGCCGCCACCTTCTCGCGTCCCAGGGTGCCGAACACCTCGGTCACGTCGTGTGAAGGCGGCAATCCGATCGGCACGATAGTGTGCGACGTCGAGGTGAATCCGGCAGCCAGAATTGCGGCTCCCAGCGCAGCCGACTGCTCAGGTCCGGGACCGAGTTCACATCTGACACCGAGCTTTTCGGCGATTCCGGCCGCTATGGACATCATGGCCGCTTTGTCTGTCGCCGGTTCTCCGTCACCGGTGACGACTACGGCGTCCAGGTTCTCCGGCATCCAACCGAACGCACCCAGTGCCGTCGCGAGGCGTGAACTCGGCGAACTCCCGTCGCCGGCAAAGCCGAATGCACGGCCGGCCGCGACACCAGAACGCACGAGGGTGACCGCTGCCCCGGTGTCGTCCACGTGATAGATGCCGATGAGCGTGCCGGCGAGTGCCGCGATTTCCGACTCGAACCACGCCGACACGGCCTCGGCATCCGAGACGAGTGTGACCCGTTCGAGGCCCGCGTAGACCAGCGAATCCTGCATGAGGGCCGCTGTCGACGAGTCCCAGCGTGACGGGTAGGTCGCGACGATGTCGGGCGCTCCCCCGCTTCGACCACCACGATCGGGCAGCGGCTCGCATTCCTGCAACAGACAGCGAATCGAGGTCGCCACCAAATCCTCGGCGCGGTAACGAGTATCGGCAGTTCCCGCGACGCCACTCGGGTCCCCGACGCGACCGACAAAGCCCGACCAGCTCTCGGCGAACTCACGGCCGGCACCCAGTTGCTCGGTGCCACCGAGCACCGTCGTTCCGTCCTTGCGTTGATTGAGGATCGTGTCCCGAACCAATACCACCGGATCGGCCGAACCCGGATCGTTCGACGCAACGACAGCCGTCGACACCAATGTGCCGATTCGCACTCCCACACCTATGGACATGCCCGTACCTTCACTCGAACGACACGAAAAACGGTACCCCCGACGGGAACCGGAACTATCCCAGAACCAGGCTCGTCAGAACCTTCACACCGACGCCGAGTGCTCGCTCGTCGAGATCGAAAGTGGGTTGGTGGATGTCGAGCTGATCGCCCTCACCCGACCACACGCCGAGCCGCGCCATGGCACCCGGCACGGTTTCGAGGTACCACGAAAAGTCTTCGCCACCACCGGATTGCGGGGTGTCCGCCAAAGCATCTTGTCCGACGGTCGCGATGGCGTCCTCGAACATCCGAGTGGACACCTCGTCGTTGACGACCGGAGGCACTCCGCGACGATAGTTGAGTTGGTAGCGAACTCCGGTGGGTGCGAGCAGTCCGTGGACGATTTCTTCCACGAGCGGTTCGAGCAACTCCCAGGTGTCGTGATCGCCGGTACGTACCGTGCCCGTCATCATGCCGGTCTGCGGAATCGCGTTGGGCGCCTGACCTGCACTGACCGCGCCCCACACCATGACGGTTCCGGTACGCGGATCGATACGACGGCTGAGCATTCCCGGCAGCCCGGTCACGACGGTGCCGAGCGCGTAGATCAGATCCGTGGTCAAATGCGGCCGCGACGTGTGCCCACCCGGAGAGTCGAGGACGACCTCGATCGTGTCGGCAGCAGAGGTGATCGCACCCAGGCGCATTCCCACCTGGCCTGCCTCGAGTCGCGGATCGCAGTGCAGAGCAAAGATTCTGGACACACCGTCGAGCGCGCCCGCGGCGATGACGTCGAGTGCTCCGCCAGGCATGACTTCCTCGGCGGGCTGGAATATCAGCCGAACCCCGACGGGAAGTTCGGGCAGCGTGGCCAGAGCCAGTCCGGCGCCGAGCAAGATGGTGGTGTGGGCGTCGTGGCCGCACGCATGGGACACACCGGGGACCGTGGACGAGTACGTCGCTCCGGTCGCCTCCTGCATCGGCAAAGCGTCCATGTCGGCGCGCAGTGCGATTCGTGGACCCTCCGGTCCGATATCGCACGTGAGACCGGTGCCACCGGGAAGGATCTTCGGCGACAATCCAGCGGCAGTGAGGCGGGTGGCGACGAATTCGGTGGTCGCGTATTCGCGGCGAGCCAACTCCGGGTTGGCATGGATGTGTCGACGCCACGCGACGAGGTCGTCGGTGTGCGCGTGAATCCACGTGTCGATTGCCGCGTTCACCGGCGATCTACCCCTTCCAACAGACGGGCGCGTTGTTCTGGATCGGACGCTACCCGGACAGCAGTGCGGGCCAACGCAATTGCACCGTCGACTACCGCTCGATCTGCGGAGGTGGTGATACACGCAGCCGCGAACTCCGGCTGATGTGTCACTGCCCCCGATGAATCCAAGCCTATGACCGGGTGAATTCCCGGAATCACATTGGTCACATTACCCATATCCGTACTACCCAGTGGACGGGAGCGCTCCCATTCCGCTGCCAGTGGCACCCGCCCGAGATCGACGATCTGTTCACGGTACGCCGCCGCCAGCCACGGATCGGGGGTCAGCTCGGTGTAAGTAGGCGATACCGTGCGGATTTCGTGGGTGCACCCGGTGCCGAGTGCACCCGAGGCGAAGCACGCGTCGGCACGCTCGGACAGATTGGCCAACGACGCGGCCGTTTCGGCACGCAGGTAGTAGAGCAATTCGGACCGAGCCGGAACGATGTTGGGAGCCGTGCCGCCGTCACTGACGATTCCGTGAATCTGCTGACCTGGCTGCAGGTGCTGACGCAACAGTCCGACCGCCACCTGAGCGAGCGTCGCTGCGTCGGCGGCGTTACGACCGAACTCCGGCGCAGCAGACGCATGCGCCTCGCGACCGTGATAACTCACGGCGATGTCCGCCAAGGCCAGCGAGGTCGCACCGATGATGTCGATCGGCCCTGGATGAACCATCATGGCCGCGCCGACGCCGTCGAAGGCACCACGCTCGAGCATCAGGACCTTGCCGCCACCGGTTTCCTCCGCCGGAGTACCGATCACTCGGACGGTGATCCCCAGTCCGTCGGCCACGGTAGCCAACGCGATGCCGGCCCCGACCGCGGCGGCGGCAATGATGTTGTGCCCACAGGCATGACCGATCTCGGGCAACGCGTCGTACTCGGCGCAGATCGCGATGACCAACTCTCCGCTGCCGTAGGTGGCATCGAAGGCCGTCGGCAGATCGACGATCCCGCGAGTGACCGCGAAACCGTGCTGCGCCAGCAGGTCCGACACTTTGGCAGCGCTGCGGAACTCCTCGAAGGCGAGTTCCGGGTCGCTGTGAATCGAATGCGACAGCGCAATCAGATCGGCCTCTACGGACCTGACTGCGCTGTCGACATTCTGGTTCACGCGATCATTGTCTCACCCGAAGGAGAAGTTGCTCTTGTCAGTCACCTGAGCGAGGTCTGCAAGAGCATCGCGGTGGATGCCTGCCTTGATTCCCGCCAAGTTCTTGCCGTGAGTCGACGTCAGTGCCGACGCCTTGGCCACAGCAGCGGCGAGCACTCCGTCTCCATCGACCGTTTCCTGCACGATGCCCGCAGCGAGTGCGTCGGCGCCGCCGAAGCGACGCCCCGTCGTCATGGCATCGACTGCCGTCTGCTTGGGCAGACGACTGTTCAGCAGTGCAGACATCCCGACAGTGAACGGCATGTTCAGTCCCACCTCGGGCAGGCAGTAGAAGCCGCGGTCCGCGCGCATGATCTGGAAATCGTGCGAGGACGCGAGCATGGCGCCGGCGCCGAACGCGTGCCCCTGCACGGCCGCGACCGTGGCCATCGGGAAGGTCAGCAAACGGCTGTAGATGGTGTGGACCTTGTCCAGGTAGCCGGGCAGACCGTCGAGATTGCCGAAGATCCACGTCGTGTCCAGGCCGTTCGTGTAGAACTTGCCCGTCGCCGTCGTCACCAGGGCTGCGGGCCCCTCGTGCGCTTCGATCTCGTCCAACTTGCTGTGAACAGCGTCGATCCACTCAGGGCCGAAGCGGTTCTCGTTGTCCGTTTCGCCCTCGTTGCCGAGGTACAGGATGAATACGTCGCCGTCGCGTTCGAGATAAGGCATGGATGGGAGAGTAACGCCCGCCAACTCACCCGGCGAACCGACCCGACTCCTCAGTAGGGTTGCTCACATGGGAACGATCGCCGAGGCCGCCGCCGCTGCTCTGTCCGCCATGACTGGCTCTTCGTCACCGTCAGTCGCCATCGTGCTCGGGTCGGGGTGGACCGATGCCGCAGACGTGTTCGGCGACGCCGGTGCGGACGTGACAGCCGAAGTCTCGATGGCGGATCTTCCTGGCTTCGCCCCACCGTCGGCGCTCGGGCACGCGGGCACCATTCGTTCGGTGCGCGTCGGGAATACCGAAGTCCTGCTGCTGCTCGGGCGCGCGCATGCGTACGAGGGCCACGATCTCGCCACCGTCGTCCACCCGGTCCGGACGGCCATCGCTGCCGGCGCCGACACCGTCATCCTCACCAACGCGGCCGGCGGTATTGCTGAAAACTACACAGTCGGTCAACCGGTGCTGATCAGTGACCACCTGAACCTCACGGCCCGCTCTCCCCTCGTCGGCGCAGAGTTCGTCGACCTGGTCGACGCCTACTCGCCGGAACTGCGTGCGCTGGCTCGCTCGATCGACCCGGACCTTGCCGAGGGTGTTTACGCCGGGCTTCCCGGTCCGCACTACGAGACTCCAGCCGAGATTCGAATGCTTCGTACACTCGGCGCCGATCTGGTCGGCATGTCGACGGTTCACGAGACCATCGCGGCCCGCGCGCTCGGCGCCCGCGTTCTCGGCATCTCCATGGTCACCAATCTGGCCGCCGGAATCACGGGCGCCCCACTGGACCATCAGGAGGTGCTGGCGGCAGGCAAAGCTTCGGCGGCCCGGATGGGAGTGCTGCTGCGCCAACTGGTCGAGCAGCTGTGACACCGCTGAACGTCAACGAGTGGATCGACGCCGATCCGGACCCGGTTACCCGCGCAGAATTAGCCGCCCTTTCCGAACATGAACTGGCCGAACGCTTTTCCTCACCGCTGACGTTCGGCACTGCTGGGCTTCGCGGGCCGGTACGCGGCGGACCCAACGGCATGAACCTCGCGGTCGTCATCCGGACCACGGCCGGTCTGGCGGCCTGGCTGACAGCTCGCTGCCAGGGCGGGTCCCGCGTTGTGGTCGGCCGCGACGCCCGGCTCGGTTCAGAGGCATTTGCTCTGGCCGCCGCCGAGGTCATGGCAGCCGCCGGGTTCGAAGTGACCCTGCTCCCCCGCCCACTGCCGACACCGCTGGTGGCGTTCGCGGTGCGCAGGCTCGGGGCAGCGGCAGGTATCCAGATCACCGCCTCCCACAATCCTGCCGCCGACAACGGTTACAAGGTGTATCTCTCGGGCGGAGCGCAACTCGTCTCCCCCGCCGATCGTGAAATCGAGAGCGAGATCGCTCGCATCGGTAGTGCCGCCGACGTCGCGCGAGCATCGGTGATTCCGGCCGACGATTCTCTGGTCGAGGAGTACATCGCCCGCATCGCGACCCTCCCGCACGGCGACGCCCGCTCGATCCGGATTGCGCTCACGGCAATGCACGGCGTCGGCGGCGAGACTGCGGCCGCGACTCTGCGAGCAGCAGGATTCGAGGACCTGCACGTCGTGGCGGAGCAGTTCGATCCCGACCCCACGTTTCCGACCGTCGAGTTCCCCAATCCCGAAGAGCCCGGCGCCGCAGACCGCCTGCTCGCCCTTGCCCGACGTGTCGACGCGGATCTGGCGATCGCACTCGACCCGGATGCCGACCGCTGCGCCGTCGGAATTCGCGACGGTGATCAGTGGCGCATGTTGCGCGGCGACGAAACCGGGGTGCTCCTGGCCGACCACGTACTGAGCACGGCGCCCGAAGATTCGTTGGTGGCGACGACGATCGTCTCCTCGACCCTGCTCTCGAAGTTGGCGAGAGCCCGCGGAGCCAGGTTTGCGCAGACACTCACCGGTTTCAAGTGGCTCACGCGTGCCGGCGACGGACTCGTCTACGCCTACGAGGAAGCGATCGGGCACTGCGTCGATCCGGATGTGGTGCGGGACAAGGACGGAATCTCGGCTGCCGTGCTGGTGGCCGACTTGGCTGCCACCCTCGCGGTCAGCAACAGAACCCTGCTGGACGTTCTGGGCGACTATGCCGTCGAATTCGGACTGCATCGTGGGGACCAAGTATCCCGCCGCGTCGAGGATTCGAGCGACATCGCCGAAATGATGAAACGACTACGCACCGATCCGCCAAGCCAACTCGCGGGCGAGCCGGTCACCGTCGAGGACTTGGCCGAGGTTCGCGGTGGTATGCGCACGGACGCAGTGATATTCGACGGACCGTCGATCCGCGTGGTGGTGCGACCGTCCGGAACCGAGCCCAAGCTCAAGTGCTATCTCGAAGTTGTCGTCCCGGTGGCGAACCGCGACGACCTCGCGAACGCAGTAGAGCCGGCGAAGGCCCGGCTGGCCGAACTCCGAACCTTCGCCCTTTCGCTCTAGCGGGGTCCGAACTGCCGATCGCCGGCGTCACCGAGACCGGGGACGATGAAAGCGTTCTCGTCGAGTCCGTCGTCGATGCTCGCGATGACCAGACGAACCGGGTGGCCGGACGCTGCCAGCGCGTCGACGCCGGCCGGAGCGGCCACGACGCACACTGCCGTGACATCCGTCGCGCCACGCGCAACCAGCAAGTCGATGGTGTGCACCATCGAACCACCGGTGGCGAGCATCGGATCGAGCACGAACACCGGGATCCCGGACAGATCCGCCGGCAGGGATTCGAGGTACGGAACCGGCTGATGAGTCTCTTCGTCACGTGCCATTCCGACAAAGCCGACGCCGGCCGACGGAATCAGCGCACTCGCCTGTTCGACCATGCCCAGACCGGCCCGCAGCACCGGTACCAACAACGGCGGCTTCGCGAGCCGGATGCCCGTCGTCGCTGCTACCGGGGTATCGACCGGAAATTCCTCGACCTCCGCGTCACGCATGGCCTCGTAGACCAGCATGTGCGTGAGCCTGCGAAGTGCGGAACGAAAAGTCGCGTTCTCACTG
Source organism: Rhodococcus sp. MEB032 (assembly GCF_030208925.1). Lineage (NCBI taxonomy): Bacteria > Bacillati > Actinomycetota > Actinomycetes > Mycobacteriales > Nocardiaceae > Rhodococcus > Rhodococcus sp. MEB032. Next base: position 214,119 of record NZ_JARVSY010000007.1, on the reverse strand, counting down.
CGTGCGTCACGCATTGTCGTCAAGAGGGCCGCCGCGAGCGGATGGTCGACTACGTGCGTTTGCATGACCATCAGAATAGTTCCTCGGGAACCGGAGCACCCCGCGCGGCGTCCAAGAAGGAGTAAGCGCAACGGGGGGAAGACAAGTTGACAAATCTGGATCTGGACACTGAAAGCATCGCGGAGTTCGCCACGCGGTTGGGCACTGTTGCCGACAACGTCGCGCAAGCTCGACAGGACGCGGCGGGTGGCGATCACTTGGCTCTGTCCACTGTGCTGGGGCTGATCGGCGGCGACTTCGTCGATGTCGCGAGCCGAGCACAGCAAGCGCACATCGACGACATCGATCGACTGTCCGCTGTGATCTCCAGCGTCCAGTCAGCCACCCGCGACGCTCACGCCGTCTATCTCGACTCCGAGGAATCGGTAAGAAGGACTCTCGCTGAAGCCGCACGCTCATGATCGACGTCGACGCACTCGCACGACCGATCATCGACCTGGTCGACACTGTCGGGACTGGTGTCCCCAGCACAAATGGACCTGATGTCGGCATCCGAATCGCCACGGACGCCCTCGAGATCGCCTACCAACTGGGAAGCGCGGCACTGAGCGAACTGGCGTCCTCTCAGAGTTCGTCCACGGCACTCACTGCTGCGGTGACCAAAACCGAGCAGACGCAGACGTCGACGCGAAACCTCGCCGATCGCGGAAACGACATCGCCGGCGTCGTGGACGAAGCGACAACGTCCGTGTACGCGGGAATGACCGAACTCGGTGAGATTCTCCAGTCCTTTCTGACACTCGCGATCAAGGCCGGGCCGACGCTGATGACACCGACGGGCCAATTGATGTTGTTGTCGGCCGCGTTGGAGCACCTCGGACGCGCGGTATCGGTTATCGAGCGGGTACGCGGTGAGCTGGCCGGGTCGACCGACAAGATGTCCGCACTCGTCCCGTCCGTCCCGATACCGGATCCCGCACCTGGAGTCTCCGAGTCGGCGGGTGGTTCCGGTTCCGTCGGTGGTTCCGGTTCCGCAAGTGGTTCCGGTTCCGCAAGTGGTTCCGGTTCCGTCGGTGGCGTTGAGGTCGAACTTCCCGACGGTTCGATTGCCACCGCACCGAACGCCGAGGCCGCTGCTGCCGTACGCAACGCGCTCACTCAACAGGGTGTCCCGTACGCCTGGGGAGGCACGACACCCGGAGTCGGTCTGGACTGCAGTGGTCTGACGCAATGGGCGTACGGCCAGGCCGGAGTCGATATTCCGAGGTTGGCTCAGGAACAGGGAATCGGGAACCAGGTCGATCAGAACAATCTGATGCCGGGCGACCTCGCGGTCTGGGACGGACACGTCGCCATGGTGATCGGCAACGGTCAGATGGTCGAAGCCGGCGATCCTGTCGAGATCAGCGCCATCCGAACCACGAACAGCGGCATGGACTTTCACGGCTTCTACCGTCCGACGGAATGACAGGGAATCATGCCCGAGAACAAGCGCGAATCACCGCCGATCATCACAGCCGTAGCCGTCAACCGCGCCGGAACCATCGCGGTCCGCGCCACGGAGCACGCCGTGCCCGTGGACCTGCGGATCAGCCAGGACGAACTGCGGTACGGCGGGCAGCGGTTGGCGCAACAGATACTCACGCTGTGTTCGAAAGCAGCAATCGAAGCCGGCGCCCGCCATCGTGTGGAGCTCGAGGAGACCGGAGTCCCGGCAGCGATCCTCGATCGGCTCGGTCTACCGACCCGAGACGAACTGGCCGATGTCGACGCCGCCGAGGGCCAGAACCTTCCGTCGAGCTGGATGCGTTCGATATGAGCGAGATTGATCGAATCATGGAGCTGGCGAAACACCGGACGGGACTCTTGCAGGACGCCGTCGACGGGGTCGGCGCTCTTCGGGTAGTCGTCTCGAGCGAGGGTGGGATAGTCACGGCGACTGTCGACGGGCTGGGCGCTCTGGTCGACCTACGGATCACCGACGCAGTCACCGCGATGAATTCTCAGACGGCGGCCGCATTGACGGTGGCCACGATTCACCAGGCAGTTCAACAGTCCAACGACGAACGCGAGCGACTGGTCAGTGAGCTCCGAGTAGCCCTGAAACAAACGTGACGAACCCCCGCTATGCCTTTCGCGCTGCGGTGGATAGGCTTCCGCCCATGGCTGGAGACATCGTCCCTATCGAAATCGGACTCACCGACGGAGACCTCGTCACTTTGTGGGCACCTCGCTGGCGCGAGGGCGACGACGAGTGGGAAGCGTTTCTCGGCCATGAGGAAGACCTCTACGGGTTCTCCTCCGTCGCGGAACTCGCGGCCTTCATCCGAACGGACTCCGACAACGACCTGGTCGAGCATCCGGCGTGGGCCGTCGTCTCCGGACTGTCGGCAGCCGAGTTGGAACCGGAAGAGAACTTCACGTTCGACTTCGTCGGCGTGCCGGAACTGGCCGCAGGTGACCCTGAGGCACTGGTGGTCTCGGAACTCGAAGACACCCTGAACATGGCTCGCAACATCGGTGAGGTGTGCGAACTCGACGCGGTCATCCGCTTCTTCAGCGGCCATCCGGTACTCGGCGCGCTTGCCACCGGCGCCGGCACCTTCGAAGGCCGCGAAGGCCTGGAGCTGTGGGACCAGGTCGGCGCTGCGATCGTCAAGGACTGGGACGCCGTTCTCGACGCCATCGACAAGGTGGTCACCTCCCCGAAGGTCGATGCAGCCGCCGTCGCGGTCGCCGAAGCTGAACTGCTCGCTGCCGCCGAGAACACCGTCGACGCCGACGATGTCGCCGAGGAGGGCGAGGACGAGGAATTCGACGAAGACGACCTCGAAGAGGACGAAGACGAAGTCGAGACCTTCTGGGGCGAGGTCGGTGTCGACCCGATCCGCATCATCACCTCGGCCGAGACGTTCTACACTCTGCGCTGCTACATGGGAGATCAGGCGATCTTCCTCGGCAAGGACGGACTGATCACCGTCTTCCGTAGCGAGCGCGCACTCGCTCGCTACCTCGCCGACAACCACGAACACGATCTCTCGCAGGTCAGTACGTACGGCGAAATTCAGAATGCGGCCGTCGACGGTTCACTCGAAATCGAGGTCACGGACGAGAACGTCTACGTTCTGCCCGGTATCGCCGACGACCTCGCCCAGGGCCCGGACGTCGTAGATGCCGAGCAGCTGGAACTCGCAGTCGAATTGTTCACCGATGCAGCAGATTTCGCCGACGACGACTCCACCGAGGAGGCTCTGTCCGCGTCGAACGAGCTGGGTTGGTACGTCTCGTACCTCCTCAACCCCGATCCGTCGCGGATGGCTCCGAGTGCGCCGTTCACCAAGGAATCCGAGGCCTGGCGCGAACTCGAACGCGAGTTCGAGGCCCGGCTTCGATCTGAGTAGTCGGGCGCACGTCATCTAGCCGATGAGCACGGCGTAGCCCGGCTTGATGACGTCGTCGATCAACGCGAGGCGCTCGTCGAACGGGATGAAGGCCGACTTCATCGCGTTGATGGTGAAGCGTTCGAGATCGGTCCATCCGTAACCGAAGGTCTCGACCAACGCGGCCATTTCCCGGCTCATGGTGGTGTCGCTCATCAGCCTGTTGTCGGTGTTGACGGTCACTCGGAAGCGCAAGTCCGCCAAGAGTCCGAACGGATGGTCCGCCAGGGCGGCTACGGCTCCGGTCTGCACGTTCGAACTCGGGCACAGTTCCAGGGGAATGCGCATGTCACGGACGTAGTTCGCGAGCCGACCCAACTCTGCCCCACCTGGCACGCCTACGTCGATGTCGTCAACGATCCGCACGCCGTGGCCCAACCGATCCGCTCCGCAGAAGGCGATGGCTTCGTGGATCGACGGCAACCCGAAAGCCTCACCCGCGTGAATCGTGAAGTGGGCGTTCGCGTCACGCATGTACTCGAACGCGTCGAGGTGCCGGCTCGGTGGGTTTCCGGCCTCGGCGCCGGCGATGTCGAAACCGACAACCCCGCGGTCCCGGAATCGCACAGCGAGTTCGGCGATCTCCCGCGACCGCGCGGCATGCCTCATCGCCGTGAGAAGACAGCCGATGCGGATCTCCCGTCCCGCGACCCTGGCAGCGGATTCGCCGGCCCGGAAACCTTCGAGAACGTGCTCGACGACCTCGTCCAAACTCAGGCCTTGTTCCAGGTGCTGCTCGGGCGCAAAACGGATCTCGGCATAGACGACGTTGTCGTCGGCCAGATCCTCGGCACACTCACGTGCCACCCGTGCGAGCCCTTCGGGGGTCTGCATCACGGCGACTGTGTGCGCGAACGTTTCGAGGTAGAGCTCGAGCGATCCACTGTCAGCGGCAGTTCGGAACCATTGCGCCAGTTCGGATGCCGTATTCGCCGGCAGCTCGTCGTAGCCACATTGCTCGGCCAGTTCGAGAACGGTCTCGGGTCGGAGTCCTCCGTCGAGATGATCGTGGAGAAGAACTTTGGGTGCGCTGCGGATCGTGGTCAACTCCGGTGCGTTCATTCGCCAACGCTAACGCGAATCACCCACAATTCGCTCGATGAGCAACGGTCGCGAAACGGTGTCGGAATCGGTCCCGATCGACCATCCACCGCCGAGGCTTCGTCGCGCTGCATCAAATCTCTCGGGAGTGTCGGTGTGCAATGTCATCAGCTTCTGCCCGGCACGGACCACGTCGCCAGGCTTTGCATGCATCTCGATGCCGGCACCGGCCTGAACGGCTTCGCCCTGCCGTTCGCGTCCGGCTCCCAGTTTCCAGGCCGCGATGCCCACCGCCATGGCGTCGAGTCGGGTCAGTACGCCGTCTCGGTCCGCGGTGACGACGTCGCTGTGCCGGGCCACCGGCAGCGTCGCGTGTGGGTCCCCACCTTGTGCGGCGATCATCGCGCGCCACCGGTCCATTGCCGTGCCGTCGGCCAGTTTGTCGGCGGGGTCGATACCGTCGATCCCGGCCGCTGACAGCATCTCCCGAGCCAGGACCAGGGTCAGCTCGACGACGTCCGACGGCCCGCCGCCTGCCAGCACCTCGACGGATTCACGTACCTCGAGGGCGTTGCCCGCCGTCAATCCGAGCGGGGTGTCCATCCCGGTGATGAGAGCGCTTGTACGCACGCCGGCGTCGTTGCCAAGCTCGACCATCGTGCGTGCCAACTCTCGCGCGTCGCCGAGGTCCTTCATGAACGCTCCGGAACCGACCTTGACGTCGAGCACCAGGGCGCCGGTTCCCTCGGCAATCTTCTTGCTCATGATCGAACTTGCGATCAGCGGAATGGATTCCACCGTTCCGGTCACGTCGCGCAGCGCGTAGAGCTTCTTGTCCGCGGGGGCCAGATTCGCTCCGGCAGCGCAGATCACCGCGCCGATTTTCGGATCCGAGAGAATGTCGACCATCTCCGTCGCCGTGAGCTCGGCTCGCCAACCTGGAATGGCCTCGAGCTTGTCGAGAGTTCCACCGGTGTGGCCGAGTCCGCGGCCCGACAACTGCGGGACTGCAAGACCACAGGCAGCGACGAGGGGTGCAAGCGGAAGGGTGATCTTGTCCCCCACTCCACCGGTCGAATGCTTGTCGACGGTGGGCAGCGGCAAGTCCGAAAAGTCCATCCTCCCGCCGGATTCGATCATCGCCTCGGTCCATCGACCGGTCTCTGCTCGCGACATTCCGCGGAAGTAGATCGCCATCGCGAGCGCCGACATCTGCTCGTCACCGACGATCCCCTGTGTGAACGCCTGAACTATCCAGTCGATCTCGGTTCCCGACAGCTCGCGGCCGTCACGCTTGGCGCCGATGATGGAAACTGCGTCAAACATGGCGGAGCCCCTCTGCTTGTTCCGGCCCGAAAGCATCAGGCAACAGCTCGAGCAGCGGCTTGAACCCACTGCTCGTGTCGACAAGCATCTCACCCCCGCCGTGCTCGAGAAGAAGCTGTCTGCACCTGCCGCATGGCATCAGAATCGAGCCCTTCGCGTCGCAGCACGTGAAGGCAATCAGCCGCCCGCCCCCGGTGGCGGCCAAGTTACCGACGAGTCCACATTCGGCACACAGGCTCAAACCGTATGAGACATTTTCCACATTGCATCCTGAGACGATCCGACCATCGTCTACCAGGGCAGCTGCACCCACTGCATAGCCCGAGTACGGTGCATAAGCCTGCCGCATGACCACTTGCGCGTTGTGCCGCAACAACTTCCAGTCGATGTCACCCATGGTTCGTTATCCAATCACGCCGACTGAATGGATGCAGAAACCACGCCGAAACCGTCTCGGCGAGATTGGAAAGGCAAACCTTACAAAGAGTTTGGTACGCGTACGAATCCCGCATCTGATTAGTTCCCGGTTTCACATAGGTTTAGAGTCTGAGTCAAGTCGGTTCAGGATCCCGTCGAGCCCGGGCTGAGGTACATCGAAGCTCTCTGCAGGCTCGACGCGTCCACCAATGACGTTGGAGGCACAGCACTCGATGAGTACTACGACTGAAGCCGCTCCTCAGAAGGAGCGCACGAGGTCGCTTTACCGGGGCGACCCCGGAATGTGGTCCTGGGTTCTACACCGGATCACAGGCGTCGCTACTTTCTTCTTCCTATTCGTACACGTTCTCGATACGGCACTCGTTCGGGTCAATCCCGATACGTACGACGCCGTCATCGACACGTACAAGAACCCCCTCGTCGGCCTCATGGAGATCGGCCTCGTCGGCGTAGTCCTCTACCACGCCCTCAACGGCGTGCGCGTGATGTTGGTGGACTTCTGGTCGAAGGGCCCGAAGTACCAGCGCGTCATGCTCTGGACCATTCTGACGATCTGGTTCCTGGTGATGATCCCAGGCGCCGGACGCATCCTCATCAACATGTTTGCGGAGCACTGACATGGCGACTACTCACGGACCCGAAGCCAAGAGCCTGGGCACCTCATACGACCGTCCCGCAAGCCTGGACAACCCGCGGTCCCCGCGCGCGAAGGCTCGGAACAACTTCGAGTTGTACGCATGGCTCTTCATGCGCTTCTCCGGCGTCGCCCTGATCGTTCTGGTCCTGGGCCACATGTTCATCATGCTGATGCTCGACGGTGGCGTTCACCGTTTGAACTTCGCGTTCGTCGCAGGTCGCTGGTCCAGCCCGTTCTGGCAGTTCTGGGATCTGACGATGTTGTGGCTGGCACAGCTGCACGGCGGTAACGGTCTGCGCACGGTCATCGCGGACTACTCCCGCAAGGACTCCACGCGCTTCTGGCTGACCACGATCCTCGTTCTCTCGATGATCCTGATCATGGGCCTGGGCACGTACGTCATCTTCACCTTCGACCCCAATATCTCGGCGAGCTAGGGGAGCACAGACTTCATGCAGGAACATCGTTATGACGTGGTCATCGTCGGCGCCGGTGGCGCAGGCATGCGTGCGGCAATCGAAGCTGGCCCCCGTGCCCGCACGGCCGTACTGACCAAGCTCTACCCCACCCGCAGCCACACCGGCGCGGCCCAGGGCGGCATGTGTGCCGCACTGGCGAACGTGGAGGAAGACAACTGGGAGTGGCACACCTTCGACACCGTCAAGGGCGGCGACTACCTCGCCGACCAGGACGCCGTCGAGATCATGGCCAAGGAGGCCATCGATGCGGTGCTCGACCTCGAGAAGATGGGTCTGCCGTTCAACCGCACGCCCGAAGGCAAGATCGACCAGCGTCGATTCGGTGGCCACACACGCGACCACGGCAAGGCACCCGTCCGCCGTGCGTGTTACGCCGCCGACCGCACCGGTCACATGATCCTGCAGACGCTCTACCAGAACTGCGTCAAGCACGACGTCGAGTTCTTCAACGAGTTCTACGCGCTCGACATCGCCATCACCGAGACCGAGGACGGCCCGGTTGCCACCGGTGTCATCTGCTACGAGCTCTCGACCGGCGAGCTGCACATCTTCCACGCCAAGTCGATCGTCTTCGCGACCGGCGGCTCGGGACGCATGTACAAGACGACGTCCAACGCGCACACCCTCACCGGTGACGGCATGGGCATCATCTTCCGCAAGGGCCTGCCCCTCGAGGACATGGAGTTCCACCAGTTCCACCCGACAGGACTCGCCGGTCTCGGCATCCTGATCTCGGAAGCCGTTCGCGGTGAAGGTGGCATTCTCCGTAATGCCGACGGTGAACGCTTCATGGAGCGTTACGCACCCACCATCAAGGACCTCGCTCCGCGTGACATCGTGGCTCGTTCGATGGTCCTCGAGGTTCTCGAAGGCCGCGGCGCCGGCCCGAACAAGGACTACGTCTACATCGACGTGACGCACATCCCCGAGGAAGTTCTCGACGAGAAGCTCCCCGACATCATGGAGTTCTCGCGCACCTACCTCGGCGTGGACCCCGTCAAGGAGCCCGTGCCCGTCTACCCGACGTGTCACTACGTCATGGGCGGTATCCCCACCAAGATCAACGGTGAGGTGCTGCGCAACAACGACGAGATCGTCAAGGGTCTGTACGCGGCCGGCGAATGCGCCTGTGTCTCCGTACACGGTGCAAACCGTCTCGGTACCAACTCGCTCCTCGACATCAACGTGTTCGGCCGCCGCGCCGGCATCGCTGCCGCCGAGTACGCGAACTCCACCGAGTTCGTCGACATGCCGGAAACCCCGGCCGCCATGGTCGAAGACTGGGTCGGCGTCATCCTGTCCGATCACGGCCACGAGCGCGTTGCGGACATCCGCACCGAGCTGCAGCAGTCGATGGACAACAATGCCTCCGTCTTCCGCACCGAAGAGCGCCTCACACAGGCACTCAAGGATGTGCGTGCTCTCAAGGAGCGCTACAACCACATCACGGTCCAGGACAAGGGCAAGCGCTACAACAGCGACCTGCTCGAGGCCATCGAGCTGGGCTTCCTCCTCGAAATGGCAGAGGTCACCGTCGTCGGCGCCCTCAACCGCAAGGAATCGCGCGGCGGCCACGCTCGCGAGGACTTCCCGGACCGCAACGACGCCGAGTACATGAAGCACACGATGGCGTACAAGGAGGGTGACGGCCTGCTCTCCGACATCCGTCTGGACTACAAGCCGGTGATCCAGACCCGCTACGAGCCGATGGAGCGTAAGTACTGATGTCTGCGCCTGCTGTAGATGCACCCAAACTCCCCGCTGTTCCCGAGGGGGCCGTCATGGTCACTCTCAAGATCGCGCGGATGAACCCCGAATCGGGCGAGGGCCAGCACTGGGACAGTTTCCAGGTCCCGGCACTGCCCACCGACCGTCTGCTCAACCTGCTCCTGTACGTGAAGGGTTACCTCGACGGCACCCTCACGTTCCGTCGCAGCTGCGCACACGGAGTCTGTGGATCGGACGCGATGCGGATCAACGGTGTGAACCGTCTGGCCTGCAAGCTGCTGATGAAGGACATGCTGCCCAAGGACGGCAAGCCGGTCACCATCACGGTCGAGCCCATCAAGGGCCTGCCCGTCGAGAAGGACCTGGTTGTCGACATGGAGCCCTTCTTCGACGCATTCCGCGCCGTGAAGCCGTTCCTCATCACCAGTGGCAACGAGCCCACTCGTGAGCGCATCCAGAGCCAGCACGACCGTGCTCGTTTCGACGACACGACGAAGTGCATCCTCTGCGCATGCTGCACCACGTCGTGCCCCGTGTACTGGAGCGACGGCAGCTACTTCGGTCCCGCTGCCATCGTGAACGCACACCGGTTCATCTTCGACAGCCGTGACGAGGCCGCTTCCGAGCGTCTCGACATCCTGAACGACAAGGACGGCGTGTGGCGTTGCCGCACCACGTTCAACTGCACCGACGCGTGCCCCCGCGGCATCCAGGTGACAAAGGCTATTCAGGAAGTCAAGCGAGCACTGCTCTTCGCTCGATAGTCAGGCCTTCGGCCCTGTGCGCGGTTAGGGAGTCTCCGGACTCCTTGACCGCGCACAGCTATGTCGGGGGCATGTTGAGCGGTGTCACGACTTGAACCGGTGACGTCGTAAAGCCGAAGTGAGCGCCCATGGCGCCGTGTTCCTTCATGACCACCTGACAGGCAGTGCGAACATCCGCACGCAGATCGTGGTGGAGCACCGCTGATATTCGCCTCTCCCCCAGCAACTTTCGATTGTCACCGTCGAGATCGTGGGCGATGAAGACACTGCACTCACGGTTCAGTTCGTCGAACGCGTCGACCGTGGCCAGGTTGCCACCACCGATCGAATACACGGCACGGATCTGCGGATCGGATTCGAGTGCCGCTCGCACCAGTTTCCTACTCGTCTGATCCAGACCGTCACTGTTCGGAATGTCGATCAACCGTCGATGCGGAGCCGAGACTCGGATGGCGGAGCGAAATCCCATCTCCCGTTCTTCCTCCCCGCGGAAGAACCCACTGCTCATGCTGACCAGCACGTTGCCTTCCCGATCCCCCAGCCACTGATCTATCAAGTACGCGGCGGTGGCTCCAGCGGCTCGGTTGTCGATGCCGATGTAGGCGGCTCGCCTGCTGCCGGCAACGTCGGTCACCAACGTGACGACCGGAATCCTTGCCGCCACCAACCGGTCGATCGCCGCCACGACTTCCGGAGTGTCGGGAGCCTTGACGATGACTCCGTGGGAGCCACGCCGGCGAATCTTGTCGAGCGTCGACGTCATCGCTTCTACCGAACCGGTTTCACGAAAGTGAAACCTGGAACGAACTACAGCGGGTGCAAGGGTGGGCAGTTCGGCCTCGAGCGCGTCACGGACGGCGTCGGAAAACCTTGCAGGAGTTTGCAACACGACGTCGACGATGAACGTGCGACCGACCAGTTTCAGTTGCGAGCGTTGACGTTCCAGGTCCGTGATCGCCTGGCGAACCTCCGATCGTGTGCCGTCGCGAACTCCAGGACGGTCGTTGAGCACCCGGTCGACGGTGGCCTCACTCAGGCCCGACTGCTGAGCGATCTCCCGTACTTTGAATCGATGCGCCACAACTACCTCACAATGATGGATATTTGATGGTTTTTTGCTGTTGCTCGAGGTCTTCGTCACAGCCAGACTAAACCCATGACTTCTACGCCGGGCGTAACCAGGCCCGCACTCCTGGCCGACACCGTCTTACTGGTCAGTGGCGGCTCGCAAGGCGTCGGCGCCGGAATCGTACGCGCCGCAGTCCGTGAGGGCGCTCAGGTGGCTTTCACCGGCCGACGCCCGGACGTCGGAAAGGCTCTCGAGACAGAACTTCCGGGAACTCACTTCATCGAAGCCGATGTGGCACAAACGGATTCCGCGCTCGACAGCGTGGCCGAGACGATCTCTCACTTCGGCCGCGTGGATGCTCTGGTCAATTCCGCCGGGCTCACTTCACGTGGAACGCTGCTCGACACCACCGAAGAACTCTTCGACCAGCACATCGCGGTGAACCTTCGCGGTCCGTTCTTCACGATGCAGGCAGCAGTCAAAGACATGCGCGAGCGTGCGGTCCCCGGGTCCATCGTCAACATCATCTCCACGTCCGAACTCGGCGGGCAACCGTATCTCGCGCCGTACGTGGCAGCGAAGGCCGGGCTGGCGGGGCTGACCCGCAACGCCGCCCATGCGCATCGCTGGGATCGTATCCGGATCAACGGTCTCGACATCGGGTGGACACAGACCGAGGGTGAAGACCTCACGCAGAGAGCTTTTCACGACGCTGGTGACGACTGGCAGGAACGTGCGGGCAGCACCCTCCCCATGGGCAAGCTCGGACAGGTCGACGAAATCGCCGACTTCGTCGTCTTCCTGCTCTCCGATCGCAGCGGAGTCGTGACGGGTTCGATCATCGACTGGGACCAGAACGTCTTCGGAGGGCTGGACTGATGGGCGCTCGTATCGGAGTCGTCGGCCTCGGACGAATCGGCAGCTACCACGCCCGAAACCTGCTGACGCTAAACGGCGTCGACGCGCTGGTTGTCACCGATGTCGACGCACGTCGAACCTCGGACGTGGCAACCGAACTCGATGTGCAGTCCGCTACTGACCCGGCGGCTCTTCTCGCGTCGGGCATCGACGGCGTTCTGATCGCCGCGTCGTCGAGTTCACATGCCGAATTGATCGAAGCCGCTGTCCGCCTAGACATCCCGACGTTCTGCGAAAAGCCGGTAGCCGACTCCATCGAATCCTCCGTTCGTGTACTCGCGACTGCCGAACAGACGTCGGTACCAGTCCAGATCGGATTTCAGCGCCGATTCGACCCGTCATTTGTGGCGGCGTACGACGCGGTTCGATCTGGAGAACTCGGTTGGATCCACACTCTCCGATCGACCACCCTCGACCCCGCTCCCCCGCCGATCTCGTACATCGAACACTCAGGCGGCATCTTCCGCGACTGCTCGATCCACGACTTCGACATCGTCCGGTGGATCAGCGGCCGCGAAGTCACCACTGTTTTTGCCACCGGCTCGAATCAGGGTGATCGCGGGATCGCCGATGCCGGTGACGTCGACACCGCCGCAACGGTTCTCACTTTCGAAGGCGGAACCATCGCGGTCGTGTCGAATACCCGCTACAACGGCCGCGGCTACGACTGCCGACTCGAGGTACTCGGCTCGGCGGACTCCGTCGTTGCCGGGCTGGACGACCGCTTGCCACTCCGCTCTCTCGACCCCGAAACATCGTTCCCCTCGAAGGAGCCGTACACGTTCTTCATGGACCGCTTCACGTCCGCCTACCGTGCGGAACTCGAAGCATTCCTCGGCGTTGTCGCCGGGCGTCGGGAATCACCGTGCACGCCCGCAGATGCGGTCGAGTCGGCCTGGATCTCCGAAGCTGCAACGCACTCTCTGCGCGAGGGTCGGCCCGTCACGATCACCGAAGTCAAAGATCTGTTCCTTCACGACAAGAATGAGGCACACACATGAGCACTCCTCGCATCGCCGGCGCACCGATCTCCTGGGGCGTGTGCGAAGTCCCGGGCTGGGGCTACCAACTCGACCCTGCGCAAGTCCTCCGGGAAATGCGCGAAGTCGGTCTGGCGGCAACGGAAATCGGACCGGAGGGCTTTCTGCCGACTGCACCCGCCGAAATGGCCAAGGTGCTCGCGGATCACGATCTGAGCGCAGTCGGCGGGTTCGCACCGGTACTGCTGCATGATCGCGATCATGATCCGGTTCCCGGCATCTCCCCCATCCTCGATGGTTTCGTCGCCTCGGGTGCCGAAGTTTTGGTCCTGGCCGCCGCGACGGGTTCCGACGGCTACGATTCACGCCTGGAACTGGACGAGCAGAGTTGGAAAACCCTGCTGCACAATCTCGATCGCCTCACCGACGCCGCGGCCGAGCGCGGAATCAGGGCAGTTGTCCACCCTCACGTCGGAACGATGATCGAGCAGCGCGACGAGGTCCTGCGAGTGCTCGACGGCTCGGCCATCCCCCTGTGCCTGGACACCGGCCACCTGTTGATCGGCGGCACCGATCCGGTCGACCTGGCGCGTCAAGCTCCCGAGCGCATCACCCACGTGCATCTCAAGGACGTCGACGATGCCCTCGCATCACGCGTTCGCAGAGGTGAGCTCACCTACACCGACGGCGTGAAGGCGGGAATGTACCGTCCACTCGGTGGCGGCGACGTCGACATCGCCGGTGTCACAGCCATATTGCAGCGCCACGGTTTCGACGGGTGGTACGTGCTCGAGCAGGACACCATTCTGGCCGAAGCGCCGTCGGACGAGGGACCGGTGCGCGATGTGCGAGCGAGCGTCGAGTATCTGCGGTCGGTTCTGTGACACCTCCTACCCCGCTGCGGATAGGCATTCTGGGAGCCTCACGCATCGCCGAGAACGCGATGATCAAACCTGCAACGGCCACCGGGCACCGCCTGGTGGCCGTTGCCGCACGCGACCCCGAGCGGGCCAGAGCCTATGCGGCCCAGCACGGGATCGAACGGGTGGTCGGTTCGTACGCCGAGCTGATCTCGGATCCGGAGGTGGATGTCGTCTACAACGCGCTGCCCAACAGCCTGCACGGACCGTGGAATCTCGCCGCCGTTCAGGCCGGCAAGCACGTGCTGACGGAGAAACCGTTTTCGAGCAACGCGGTGGAAGCGCGTGCTGTAGCCGAGGCAGCACGCGTGAGCGGCGTGACGCTGCTCGAGGGGTTCCACTACCTCTTTCATCCGGTGAACCGGCGCCTGCTGGATCTGGTTCGAAGCGGCGCCGTCGGCGCGGTCACTCGGGTGGAAACCGTACTGCGGATGCCCACACCATCCGAGAACGACCCGCGGTGGGAGCTCGCCTTGGCAGGCGGGTCACTGATGGACCTGGGCTGCTACGGGTTACATGCTTCCCGGACGCTGAGTGACGTCTGTGGTGGTGCGCCAGTGGTGACCGAGACCCGCCACGAGGAATATGCTCCGAGGGTTGATTCGTGGTTCGACATCGAACTCGAATACCCCAGCGGCGCCACGACATCCGTGGTGACCACGATGTTGGACGAGCGGTATCACTTCACCTTCCGAGTATTCGGCACTGAAGGAGACGTCCTGGTACACAACTTCCTGCAGCCGGACATCGACGACCGTGTCTCCGTCACGGCCGGTGGGCGCACGAGCGTCGAGCATCTGGGCACGAAGTCGTCGTACACCTATCAACTCGAAGCGTTCGCCGATCATCTGTCCGGGGTCTCGGCGCTGCCGATCGGGCCGGGCGACGCGGTAGCCAACATGACGATGATCGACGAGGCGTACATGCATTCCGGCCTCGGGGTTCGGCCGACGACCATCCTGTGACGAAACGACTACAGCCTCGGTTCGATTCGAACCGAGGCTGTAGTCGCGAGGTTCTGATCTAGCGGCGAAGCTCGTGGGTCAGCGTCTCGAGCTCGTCACCGCCCGCCATCTCCTTGGTCAGTTCTTCGAGTGAGATGTCGTCGTACTTGGCGTCGAGCTTCTGCCTGCCTCGGTTGAGGAGCACGAAGTGATCGCCGACCATGTACGCGTGGTGCGGATTGTGCGTGATGAAGATGACGCCGAATCCCTGTTCCTTGGCAGCGGTGATGTAGCGCAACACCATTCCCGACTGCTTGACGCCGAGCGCTGCTGTCGGCTCGTCGAGAATCAGCACGCGCGCGCCGAAGAAGATGGCGCGGGCGATGGCAACACACTGACGCTGACCGCCCGAGAGACTACCGATCGGTGCGTCGACGTCAGGTAGTTCGATGCCCATCTTCGACAGTTCCGAAAGAGTCGTCGCGCGCATGGCGTTGGCGTCGAGCGACTTGATCAGACCACCCTTGCGCAGTTCCTGCCCGAGGAAGAAGTTGCGCCACACCGGCATCAACGCAACGACGGCGAGGTCCTGATAGACCGTCGCGATGCCTTTGCCGAGAGCTTCTTTCGGCGAGTGGAACGTTGTCGGTTCGCCGTCGACGAGTAGTTCACCTTCGCTCTGCTGGTGCAGACCCGCGATGATCTTGATCAGCGTGGACTTGCCTGCACCGTTGTCACCGAGCACGCCCGTTACTTCACCCGCACCGACGCGCAGGTTGATTCCCTTGAGCGCGATGATGTTTCCGTATTGCTTACCGACGTCCTTGAGCTCGATCAGTGGCACGTTGCCGCCCGAGTTCGAGAGAGCGGGAACTTCAGCTGTGGTACTCATGTGTCACCTTTTCGCAGCGTAGTTGCGGAATGCGTTGTTGGCGATGACCGCGAAGAGCAGCATGGCGCCGAGGAAGAACTTGAACCAGTCCGGGTTCCAGCCTGCGTAGACGATGCCCTGGTTGGTCATACCGAAGATGAATGCACCGATCGCAGCGCCGATCGCGGTTCCGTAACCACCGGTGAGCAGGCAACCGCCGATGACTGCGGCGATGATGTACAGGAACTCGTTACCGACACCCTGACCGGACTGAACGGTGTTGAACGAGAACAGCAGATGCATGCCCACGAACCAGGCAGCAAAGCCGACGGTCATGAACAAGCCGATCTTGACTGCGGTTACCGGCACACCGATCGCGCGGGCACTGTCCTGATTGCCGCCGACCGCGAAGATCCAGTTGCCGATCTTGGTCTTGAACAAAACAAATGTTGCAATCGCGGTGAACAGCAGCCACCACACGACCGTGATCTTGACGGACACCCCGAAGACCGAGAACGACGACGCGAATACCTTTTTCGCGGAATCGAATCCGGCCATGTCGGAGACGCTGGGTGTGGCCACCTGACCACTCACGAGCTTGGTGACGGCCAGGTTGATGCCGGTCAACATCAGGAACGAACTCAAGGTGATGAGGAAGCTGGGAATCTTCGTCTTCATGACGAGGTAGCCGTTGAAGAATCCGACGGCGAGCGAGACGACCAGCGCCAGAATCGCGCCCACCCACAGGTTGAGGTGCAGGTTGTAGGCGATCATCGACGCGGCGAGCGAGGACGTGGTGACTGCGACGCCGGCGGAGAGGTCGAACTCGCCGCCGATCATGAGCAGGGCGACCGCGCAAGCCATGATGCCGATCGTGGAGCTGGAGTAGAGCACTGTCGCAAGCGCTTCCGGCGTACGGAACGGTGCCGCGACGATACAGAAGAAGACGAAGATGGCGATGGCGCCGACAAGTGAACCCATCTCCGGGCGGAGCAGCAGACGCTGAATGCGCTTTTGCTCCTTCACCCGTTCATCGGTCACGACTTTATGGGCGGCAAGGTCGAGATCTGCCTGAGTGGACATGATTTCCCTTCCGTGCTGGACAGGCGCACGGAGGGCGGACTCTCAGCCCTCCGTGCGCCCGGATCAGCGAGTTCCGTTCTTGGCGTACTCGGCGACCGAGTCGATGTTGGTGTTGTCGATGAACGCGGGTCCGGTCAGGGTGGGCAAGCCACCACCGATCACGTTGCCGTTATTGAGGTAAAGCCACAGCGAATCGATGGCGAGGTAGCCCTGCAGGAAGGGTTGCTGGTCCACTGCCCACTGCACGTCACCGGATTTGATGGCGTCGACGAGCGCCGCGTTGGTGTCGAAGGTGACGACCTTCGCCTTGCTGCCCGCATTGCCGACCGACGTCACGGACGTCAATGCGAACGGCGCACCGAGCGCGAGAACTCGATCGATTGCCGGGTCCTGTTGAAGTTTCGCGGTGATGGTCGACTCCACCGACGGCATGTCCTTGCCGTTGACGTTGAGAATCTCCGTCGTTCCCTTGAACGACTTCTTCACACCGGCGCACCGTGATTCGAGGCTCACGTTGCCCTGCTCCTGAATCACGCACAGCACCTTGGTGGCACCTTCGGTGTTGAGTCGCTCGCCGGCAGCTTCACCGGCAATCGACTCGTCCTGACCGAAGTACTCCTTGACGCCCATGTCCTTCCAGGTTTCGAGGCCCGAGTTGAGGGCGACCACCGGAATGCCCGCGGCGGTGGCACTTTGGACCGCGGCAACCATGGCGTCGGGCTTCGCGAGGGTGACGGCGATCCCGTCGACCTTGCTGTCGATCGCACTCTGAACCAAGTTGGCCTGATTCGGCGCCTCGGGATCGGCGGAGTACCGAAGTTCGATGTTGTCCTTGGCCGCTGCGGTTTCGGCGCCCTTGCGCACCAGATCCCAGAACGTGTCACCGGGAACTTCATGGGTGATCATCGCAATGGTGGCGCGGGGCGTGTCCGCCGTACCCGCGCCCATTCCGGATCCGGAAGAATCCGGCTTACCGCCGGTGCTGGAACAGGCGGCCAGACCCAAGACCACGACTGAGGCTCCGGCCAGTACGGCAACGCTCTTGCGTCCCGTGAGAAACGACATGTGAACTCCCTCTCGACATCAACCAACGGCCCGCGAACGGATGGTGCTCGGTTGTATGTGAAAGATGTAATACCCGTCACAGTCGAATGTCAATAGTTTGTTCTGACATTAGGACTGCTTATCAAAGACCGGACAACCTAGTTTAGGTCGAAACGCCAGGTCAACGCCCTACGAGTCCAGTTGAACCTCGAACTACAAGTTGTGGTTGCGCGACTATGTCCCTGCCCAAGAGTCCACTTCCGGCGTCGAGACGTTCGGAGATTCGCTCCACCGCGGCGCCACCCAGAAACGCCGTGTCCTGCCCGACACTGGTCAGATCGATGTGCGCCAAACCTGCCAATGCACTGTTGTCGAATCCGATCACGGAGACGTCGCCGGGCACCGAGACTCCCGCACGCAAGAAGACGTCCAGGACTCCTAGCGCGCAACGATCATTGAAAGCGAAGACCGCACCGGGAATCCCTTGTTCGACCATCGACCGCGCGGCGTCCGCGCCGAACTCCTCCGTGAGGCCGCCGGGAAGTATCCGCGATTCCAGCCCGGCCGCCCGCATGGCCTTCCGGTAGCCCTGACGCCTCTCCTGGGCGCCCGGACCGCGTCCGCCGTCGACATGGACAATCGAGCGGTGCCCGAGTCCGACGAGATGATTCACGGCCATCACGGCGCCCGCCTCGTCGTCCGTGCGGACAACGTCCACCTGTGCTGAGGGCATCTTCCGGGCGAGCACGACGACGGGAACCTTGGCCGCCAGGTCGACGATCTCCGATTCCGGCGCCTGCGAACCCAACAGCAAGATCGCCTCGCATCGGTCGTCGAGCAGGGTGCGCACGGCGCGCGAGCCAGGCCTGCGGTCCGAGACGGCGCTGAGAACGACGTCGTAGCGCAAGCGTTCGGCTGCGTCGTAGATCTCGTCGAGCAGCTCCGCGTGAAAGGTTTGCGCGGCAACATAACTGACACCGATCAGGCGGCTGCGATGCTGGCGCAGCAGTCGCGCCGCGTTGTCGGGTCGATAGCCGAGTTCGTCCGCGGCCGCCTTGACCCGTACCCGCGTCGCATCGCTGGCACCCGGGACATCGCGAATGACGATGGACACCAGTGCGCGTGACACACCGGCCAGGTCTGCTACGTCTTGCAAGGTGGGGCGTCGACTGTTCACCTCCACAGACTAGATCGTTCCAGCGAATACACGCCGAAACGTTGACGCACGAGGCAACCAGCGCTTTACTGACACGACTAGAACGATCTAGTTCCTCATCCTCACTCCGAACGGAGCCCCCATGTCTGCCTCTGTTGCAGTCGGTCTGATCGGCGCTGGATGGATCGGCCGTTTCCACGGCGAGTCCGTCGCGCTGCGTATCCCCGGCACCCGTCTCGTCGCCGTCGCCGATCCTGCGCCCGGCGCTGCGGCGTCGTTGATCGAACGTGTCAGTCCCGACGCCCGTGCGTACGCCGACGCCCTTGAGCTGATTGCCGATCCGACCGTCGAAGCGGTGCTCATCAGCACGCCCGCATCAACTCACACCGATCTCGTGGTAGCAGCAGCGGAGGCCGGCAAGCATGTCTTCTGCGAAAAGCCGATGGCTTTGACACTCGAGGACGCCGATCGCGCAATCGGCGCATGCGCCGCGAACAATGTTGCGCTGCAGGTCGGTTTCAACCGGCGCTTCGCCGCCGACTTCGCCGCGGCACACGACGTGATCACCTCCGGTGGGATCGGGACACCGCAGCTACTTCGCTCTCTGACTCGCGATCCGGGAATCACCGCCGACGTCGCCTCTCGAGTCAAGCCGTGGACGATCTTCAACGAGACACTGATTCACGACTTCGACGCCCTGCTCTGGCTCAACCCGGGGGCACGCGTCGTCGAGGTGTTCGCGCAGGCCGATGCTCTCGTCCATCCGCAGTACAAGGAGCAGGGGTACCTCGATACGTCGATGGTTCAGTTGCGGTTCGACAACGGCGCCTTCGCGTCGGCCGAGGCCAACTTCCAGGCCACCTACGGTTACGACGTTCGCGGCGAGGTTTTCGGTTCCGGTGGAATGGTGAGTGCAGGCGAGGTCACGCGGACCGCGATGCGTCATTACAGCTCACCGGGCGTTCGGGCCGACACACCTCGGGTGAACATCGAACTGTTTCACGACGCCTATGTTGCCCAGCTAGCGCACTTCGCAGACTGCATCCGCTCCGGCAGCGCGCCGTCGGTCGACGGTCTCGATGCTCGCAACGCCCTGGAAATCGCACTGGCTGCAAAAGAATCCGTGGAAACCGGACTGCCCGTATCGCTGCTGTCGGTGCCGCAGTGAGCCCCTTCGATTTGGCGGTCTCTGCCGAGATGACGTTCACCGAACTCCCTGTCGTCGAACGCATTCGGCGGATCTCGGAGGCGGGGTTCGCAGCCGAGATCTGGAGTTGGCAAGACAAGGACCTCGATGCTCTGGTCGCCACCGGGGCTCGGTTCTCCTCGATGACCGGCTATCTTCACGGCGATTTGTTCGACGAAGCGGGCAGCGCCGAACTCGTACGTACAGCGGCGCTATGCCTCACGCCGGCAGCGAAACTCGGCGTTCCTCGGCTGAACTTCCATACCGGCGAGCTGATCGACGGACAGGCCGCGCGCCCGCAGTATCGAACTACGGGAGCGATGTGGCTGACGGCCCAACGCGCTCTCGAGAAGATCGCGCGACTGGGTGAAGACGCCGGAGTCGTCTTCTGCCTCGAGAATCTCAATACGATCGTCGATCACCCTGGCGTACCGATGGCCAGAGCCAAAGACACTCTGGCACTGGTGGAATCCGTCTCACACCCCAACCTCAAGATGATGCTCGACCTCTACCACGCACAGATCGGCGAAGGAAACCTCATCGAACTCGTGCGGCGTTGTGGTGACAACATCGGCGAGATTCAGGTGGCCGACGTACCCGGCCGATGCGAACCCGGAACCGGCGAGATCAACTACCCAGCCATCGCACGCGTTCTCGCCGAGCAGGGTTACACCGGCACGATCGGATTGGAGGGCTGGGCATCCGGAGACAGTGACACCGCACTCACTGCTTTCCGGAACGCCTTCACTCTCTAACTCTCACCCAGGAACGTGATCCCGTCGTAGCGCGCAGATCTTCCGTCACCGGTCGAGTCCACGGGGAGCGCTTCCTGAGGTCTTTTTGATGGATTTCAGGGGTAGTTTCGATGGCTTTTCCTTGGCAGTCTTTGAGTCACAGCACATCGTGAACTCCGCAGGAAGGCCCCCGAATGACTCCAGCACTGACCGACCACACCGTGCCGTTCGCGGGTAGATTGCACCGAGAAGATTGCAACATCGAAGACTTCGCCGCTCTGGTCGCACACGAGACAGACCCCGTCGATTACCCGTACGCCCATTCGGTGGCCGACGGCGTTCTTCTCTACCGCTCGGATGCTCTGGTCGACAAATTGTCGAATCCTGAAATCCGGGCGGAGATTCAGGACGAGATCGCCCGGGCGTTACTCACCGGTCCAGGCATCACGGTCTTCCAAGGCGCGTTCGACGCGGAGGTATTGGATCGCGCCAGTGCGGTCTTCCGTGAACTCATTGCGCGCCAACACGAAGCCGGCGCGGTGTCCGGAGATCACTTCGCCAAACCCGGAGCCAATGACCGGATCTGGGGAGCACAACTGAAGTTGGCGCTCGAAGATCCCAAGGCTTACGTCGACTACTACGCAAACAGCATTGTCGCTTTGGCTTCGGAAGCCTGGCTCGGCCCCATGTATCAGGTGACGTCGGACGTCAACGTCGTCAATCCCGGTGGCGCCGCACAGAATCCACATCGCGACTACCACCTCGGTTTCATGTCGAGCGACGTCGCTGCGAAGTTCCGAGCGCACGTTCATCGCTTGACCCCCGCCCTCACCTTGCAAGGTGCAGTCGCCCATGTGGACATGCCGGTCGAGACGGGCCCGACGAAATATCTGCCTTACTCCCAACAATTCGAATCCGGATACCTCGCGTTCGAGCGTCCCGAGTTCAAGGAGTTCTTCGAGGCCAATTACGTCCAATTACCTTTGGAGAAGGGAGATGCCGTCTTCTTCAACCCTGCACTGTTCCACGCCGCCGGGCACAACAAATCCGCCGACGTCCTGCGCATGGCAAATCTTCTTCAGGTGTCGTCAGCCTTCGGTCGCGCCCTCGGAACCATTGACCGGGAGGCGCTCGTCAACGCGATCTATCCGGCACTGCTCGCCCTCAGCGAAGCAGGTTCCGACGAGTCCGTTCGCTGTGCCGTCGCCGCTTCCGCTGAGGGCTACGCCTTCCCGACCAATCTGGACCGAGACCAACCGATCGACGGCCTCGCGCCTCAGACGCAGGCCGAACTAGTGATGGAGGCGGTTCGCGAGCGGATCTCGCCTGACCATCTGGCCGAGTTGCTGAAGGCACAGTCCGAGAGACGAATGGCCTGAGGGACGACAGCGCTGACGAGACTTGGACCGCCCAATGCCGGTCAGTCGGTACGCTCGTGGCATGGGGTGGGACTTGTTAGTGCTGTTCGCCATGATCGGCCCGTTGGCGGTGTTCGGGTGGGCGGCTGTTCGGGCAAGGCGCCGCGGGCTTGGGGGGTCGTTCGTCGGGCCGTTTCAGGAGATGTTCGATCCCGGTGCGGCGCGAGCACAGACTGTCATCGAACAGATCGCGGAACTTCCGGATCCTGCGGACTCCGGCGACCCGGACAACGACGACGATGTGCCGTACACAGTCGCCTACGAGGGTGTTCGGCTCCACATCAACCCCGGTAAGGCTCGACAGCGCGGAGGCGACGGGACCACCAAGCGAGCTCAGTGAAAGTCGGACCGGATACAACGCGAGGGAGAACTGGTTCAGTCAGGGCCGGCGAAGTTGATAGGTGACACCGTTCTCCAACTCATCTGAGCTGAAGGACTCCGGAGAGAAGTGGCCCAAGCTCACCTCATAGTTTCTCTGGTTTGCGGGGACGGCATCAAAATGTGCGGTGTAGGAGCAGGTGCTCATTCCGTCGGGAAGTTGATCGATTGCCTCGACCTCGAGTGCCGACCTTGTGGATGCAGCGCCGCTGCCCCCGAAAATCTGAATCTGGTCGTTCGGAGCAACACGAATCATGTCGATCACGCACTCTCCAGAGACCGTCTCGGCCTGCTCTGCCTGACCGGTCACCGTTATCGTGGCGGCAAAGGTTTTCGGCACATCGACATTGGTCGTGCAGCTTGTCAGCATCAGCGCTCCCACAGAGCCCGCTGCCGCAGCCGCAACCTGTGCTGACCTTCGCCTCATAGTCGTCAACGGTAGTGCGTCCGAGTCGCCACGGTGCTCGGTTGCCGAATCCGAAGAGTCACACGGGGCCCGTCGCCGGCCGGCCGAACCACGTGGACAGCTGAGTATCCAACTCCGCCTGCGAATCCCCGACCCATGCCACATGACCGTCCGGCCGAAGCAGGACAGCCGGAGCGTCCAATTCAGTGCTTGTGTCAACGATGTGGTCGGCGCGATCGCTCCAACCATCGACGGACAGTTGGCCACCCTGGTCGAGAAGAAGTCCGCGGCCGGATCGCATCAGGTCGTACAGGTTGCCGCGCGTCAACGCGATGTTCCGCAGCCGCCGACCGAGTAGGTCGTCACCTTCGCCGAAGTCGTAGCGAATCGAGATCGCAGTGATCTTCTCGGTCAGATAACGCATGACGTCTTCGAAGTCCATCAACTCGGAGATCAAGCGTCGCACAGCTTGTGGACCGGCTGCGGTGGAGATCAGCTCCGCCTGCGCGCGCGTGTTGTCGAGAACGTCGGCAGCCACCGGACGCCGTTCCGATTCGTACGTGTCGAGCAGGACGTCCGGTGCCCAGCCGTTGATCTCTGCGGCGAGCTTCCAGCCGAGGTTGAAGGCATCTTGGACACCGAGATTGAGGCCTTGTCCGCCCATCGGTGGGTGGATGTGTGCGGCATCGCCGGCGAGGAACACCCGGTCACGCCGGTAGTGCTCCGCCAGACGGGTGGCGTCACCGAAGCGCGAGAGCCACCGCGGTGAGTGCACACCGAAGTCGGTGCCCGCAATGGCCAGTAGCTGTTGCTTGATGTCGTCGAGGGTGGTGGGAACCGCGCGACCGTCGGCAACTTCGGCCGCGGGTACCACGACGCGAAAAGCACCATTGCCGGCGGGACCGACTCCGAATCGTTTGTGCGTTTCCCGGATTTCGGCGACAACGGCGGCCAGTTCATCAGCCGGCATGGTCACGTCCATTTCGCCGATCAACGTGTCGGCGCTCGACGGCTCGCCGGGAAACCCGACGTCGATCAGCTTCCGAACAGTGCTGCGGCCGCCGTCGCAGCCCACGAGATAACGCGCGTGAAGTGTTGTGCCGTCGGACAATTCCGCTGTGACGCTATCGGTATCTTGACGGATCGCGACGACGCGCTTCCCTCGCTGAATGTCCGCACCGACTTCGGTGGCATGTTCGGCAAGAATCCTGTCGATCTCGGGCTGAGGAATGCCCAGTACGTACCCGTGCGCAGTATCGAGGTGCGCCGGTGCCGGTTTGCTGATCCCCGCGAAGAATCCACCGAGCGGATATTTGCGGCCGTGCGCGAGGAACTTGTCCAGCAACCCGCGCTGCTCCATGATTTCGATGCTGCGCACATGGATACCGAGGGCACGGACGAACTGAGTCGGCTCCTCGTCCTTGTCCACGACGACGACATCGACGCCCTGCAGCCGGAGCTCACCTGCCAGCATCAATCCAGTTGGTCCAGCACCGACAATGATGACATCACTCATGCGATCCCCTCCTTCGGGCAAGGCTTTTGCTTGCTCGCAGCAGACGAGTGTGCACCATCACCGGGGCCTTGCCGCAAGCCCCGGGTCCCGCGTTATGATGAAAGTGGCGGAAGACGCTTCATCAGCGCACCAACACCACAGCACCCGTATCGCGTGGGAGCCGCCAACTCTCGATCACCGTCGGCACCAGCATGGCCCCGAGAACACCCAGCGTCAGAGAAAACGGCACTCCGCCGCTCAGATCCTCCGACTCCGCCAACGGTGTACAGAGCGTGATCACCAAAGCGGACAGTGCAATACCCAGACCGGACGCCAACTCTTGCAGCGTTGCATGCAGAGTATTGGCATCGGTCAGCTCACCCGAGTCGACGTCGGCGAACGCCAAGCTGTTGTACGCGGTGAACCCGATGGATCGCAACGCGCCACTGACAAACAGTGCGACAGCGATTACGACGTCCGGTGTCGTCGACGAGATCAGTACCAGCGCACCGAAGCACACCACCGACAGAACTCCGTTTCCCACCAGAACTAGTCTGATCCCGAACCTGCGCATGAGCGGAGTGGTGAGCGGTTTGATCGCGATATTCCCCGCGAACAGAGCCATCACCAGCAGACCGGCCTTGAACGCCGACATTTCGAATCCCACTTGGAACAACAACGGCAGCACAAACGGCACGCCCATGATCACGAGCCGGTACAGCGAGCCGCTCGACGCGACGAGCCGAAACGATCGAAGTCGGAGGACGCCGAGCGCGATGAGCGGATGATCCGACCGGACGAGGTGAATGACGGCCAAGCTCAACAAGATCAGAGCCGCAACGATCCCGAGGCCCACTCGTAGCCAGTCGGTTCCGGCACTGTGCACGTTATCGAGCGCCACGACAAGCACTGCGACGCCTGCTCCGATCACCACCAATCCCAGCCAGTCGAGGCTCCGTTTCTGCGCCTCCCGAATGTCGGGCACCATGCGCAACGCCAGCAGAAACCCGACGATCCCGATCGGAACGTTGATCAGAAAGATCCAGCGCCACGAAGCGATCGACACGATGGCTCCACCCACAGCGGGCGCAAGAACCGGCGCTGTGAGCGCCGGCCACGTCAAGTAGGCGATAGCCCGTACGAGTTCCGCCTTCGACGTCACCCGCAATACTGCGAGCCGCCCCACCGGCACCATCATGGCGCCGCCTACCCCTTGTAAAGCACGCATTCCCACCAGCATCGGGAGGGAGGTGCTCAGTGCACATCCCACCGACGCCACCGTGAAAACGACTATGGCAGAGATGAAGACACGTCGCGTTCCGAATCTGTCGGCCATCCATCCGCTCGCCGGGATCAGGACGGCCAACACCAGGAGGTACGAAGAAACGGCGACATTGACGTCGACGGCATCAACTCCGAAAGATTGGGCGATCGACGGCAGTGCCGTTGCGAGAATCGTCGCGTCCAGCATCTCCATGAACAGCGCTGCTGCCACGAGCAGCGCCAGTCCGCGGGGAAATGTCACTGCACCAGAGCCTTTCGGAGGAGCTGTCGATCAGCCGAGAGAAATCCAGCTGCCGGAGGTCACCGAGGCGACCATCGCGTCCAGAGCCTGTGCGGACGCGACTGCATCAGCGATGGTCGCGCCCTGCGGCGCTCCGTCCACGATCGAGGCGATGAAATTGCGAGCCTCGATCACTTTCAGGTCGTCGTAGCCCATCGCGTTGGCCGCGCCAGGCTGGAAGCGGCCGAACTCACCGGACTCGGGGCCGACCAGAACCGTCGTGACGGATTGGTCCTGGTACTTCGAGCCGAGGCTGGTGCCCAGTTCACCCATCCGGCGGTAGTCCCAGAACACGGCACCTTTCGTGCCGTGAATCTCGAATCCGTAATTGTTCTGCTCTCCCACGGCGACGCGGCATGCTTCGAGGGTGCACCGGCCACCCGACCCGAGGCGCAGCAGTGCGCTGACGAAGTCTTCGTTCTCGACAGCCCCCATCTCCCCACCGCTGGCCCGCGCATGTCCACTGGTAGCGGCGGACGGACGCGCACGCTCCGGGATGAAGATCGCAGTATCCGCAACGAGAGCGTCGACGTCACCGAGAAGATGACGAATCAGATCGATGCCGTGCGAAGCCAAGTCGCCCAGGACGCCGGCGCCGCCGCGCTCCCGCTCGTATCGCCAACTCAAAGCACCTTCAGGGTGGGCCGCATAGTCGCTGAGGAAACGAAAACGCGAGTGCGTGATCGTGCCCAACTCCCCTGAGTCGATCAGGCTCTTTGCCAGGGCCACAGCCGGCGCGTTTCGGTAGTTGAAGCCGACGGTCGACTGCACACCGGCCTTCGAGACTGCTACGGCAACAGCTTTGGCGTCTTCCGTGGACAAGCCGACGGGCTTCTCGATCCAGATGTGTTTGCCGGCCTCTGCCATTGCGACGCCGATTTCACGGTGCAAGAAGTTCGGGGCCGTGATGCTCACCGCGTCGATGGCCGGATCGGCTGCGATATCGCGCCAATCCTGGGTGAAAGCTTCGAAACCGAACTGGTCCGCTGCTTCCTCCCCTCTGCCAGGCACCTCGTCGGCGACGGCGGCCAGGCGGATCACGGGAAGCTGCGGATAGTGCTGCCGCAGACGCAGATACGCCTGCGTGTGGACGCGGCCCATCCATCCGAATCCGGCAACTGCTACTGAAATGCCTGTCATGAGGCTCCGTTCGGGTCAAATGATCGAAGGATCGCAGAAATGCTGGGATCACAAATCACCCCCACTGACTCGGTCAGGCGGGTACTCGTGTCACCGGGATCGAGATCTAGCGGTCGACCACGGTGGTGTCGAAGTAGTAACGCGACGCTCGGTAGCAGTGGCTGCCGTACTCGACGGCGCTACCTGAATCGTCAAATGCAGTGCGGCTCATGGTCAAGAGGGCAGCACCCACTTTCTCGTCGAGCAATCCTGCTTCTTCGCGAGTCGCCGCCCGAGCGCCGATTCGCTGCCGCGCGACACGGATGTGAACGCCGCGAGTTCGCAAGGTTTGGTACAGCCCCTGCGTCTCCAACTCCTCGGGATCGGGTGCGATGTCCACCGGAATGTAATTGGTCATCACTGCAAGCGGTTCGCCGTTGGTGCTTCGCAGACGCCTGATGGTGGCCACTTCTGCGTCAGGTTCGAGGTTGAGTTCCGCGGCAACGTCCTCGGCGGGAACTCCCACCGTGAACTCGAGCAGCTTGGTCGTCGGCGCCTGGCCGGCCCTCGCAAGGTCGTCGAACAGGCTGGTGAGCTCGACCGGGCGGTGCACCGGACTTTGCACCACCTGAGTTCCGACTCCCCGCTTACGAACAAGTAGTCCCTTGTCCACCAGTTCCTGGATCGCGCGTCGAGTGGTCGGACGTGAGAGATTGAGCCGTTTGGCCAACGCCAGTTCATTCTCGAAGCGATCACCTGGGGCAAGTTCGCCACCGAGAATAGCGCCCTCGATTGCCTGTGCCAGCTGAAAATACAGCGGCACCGGGCTCGAGCGGTCCAACTCGACGGCGAGTGCTGCGACCACGGCCAACTCCGATCTGTCTTGGGAAGGCGCCGTATCGACGCTACTTCTCTCGGCAGTGTATGCGAACACTAACATTCACTTGACCGCAAGTCATAATGTCCAGACAAACTATTGACAATCGCTGTGTCGCGGCGCACAGTTTCAGTCATACATCGGTGCCCTGCGTGGGCAACCCACCACGAACTCTCGGGAGTCAGTTTTGACAAGCATCAACACTCACCAGAGCGGGTCACACATCCCTGACACACCCTTCGACGTGCTTGCCATCGGCCGATCGGGTGTGGACATCTACCCACTTCAGACCGGTGTCGGACTCGAGGACGTCGAGACGTTCGGCAAGTTCCTCGGCGGCAGCGCAGCCAATGTCTCGGTGGCGGCCGCGCGCCTCGGCCGGCGAGCAGCACTGATCTCCGGCGTAGGCAGCGATCCTTTCGGGAAGTTCGTCACACGCGAGTTGGCACGTCTGGGCGTCGACAACAGGTTTGTCGTCACCAATTCCGAGTACCCGACACCGGTGACGTTCTGCGAGATCTTCCCTCCTGACGACTTTCCGCTGTACTTCTACCGCAAGCCGCATGCGCCCGATCTTCGGATCACCCCGGAAGACATCGACCTCGACGCCGTTCGAACGGCGTCCCTCTACTGGTCGACTGTGACGGGGCTGTCCGAAGAACCGAGTCGCAGTGCACACTTCGCGGCCTGGGAAGCCCGCGAACGACGCCCGCTGACGGTTCTGGATCTGGACTACCGTCCGATGTTCTGGTCGACGCCCCAGGAAGCAACCAATCAGGTGCAGCGCGCTCTGGCGCACGTGACTGTGGCCGTGGGAAACCGTGAAGAGTGCGAGATCGCGGTCGGTGAGACCAACCCGAACAAGGCGGCCGACGCACTTCTCGACCTCGGCGTCGAACTGGCCATCGTGAAGCAGGGCCCGAAGGGCGTTCTCGGAAAAACGCGAAAGCAGTCGATCACCGTGCCGCCCAACGCCGTCGACGTGGTCAACGGGCTGGGAGCAGGCGACAGCTTCGGCGGATCACTGTGCCACGGACTGTTGGCCGGGTGGCCGCTGGAGAAGGTACTGCGGTACGCCAACGCGGCCGGCGCGATAGTCGCATCTCGGCTCGAATGCTCCACTGCGATGCCGACCGCCGAAGAAGTCCACGATCTCGCCGAAGCCACAGCCACGGAGGCAGTCAATGTCTGACAAGCTCGCCGCCCGCCCCCTCGCCACCACCTACGCCGAAGTGACGGAACTGCGTGCGAGCGATCCGCAGATCATCGAAAAGGCCTGGGCAGCGCGAACTCCTCGCGCCACTGTTCGAGGCAATGGCCGGCTCATGATCGTCGCGGCCGATCATCCGGCGCGTGGGGCGCTGTCTGTCGGCGGCAAGCCGACAGCGATGAACAGTCGTACCGATCTGCTGGACCGGTTGCGCACTGCTCTCGACAATCCTGGAGTCGACGGCGTTCTCGGTACTGCGGACATTCTCGACGATCTGCTCCTCCTCGGCGCCCTCGACGACAAGGTCGTCTTCTCGTCGATGAACCGCGGCGGCCTGGCAGGCGCGAGCTTCGAACTCGACGACCGCATGACGGGATACACCGCGGCGGGCACCGCGAAGTTCGGAATGAACGGCGGAAAGATGCTGCTACGCATCGCACTCGACGACGCGGGCACACTGCCCACCATGACGGCATGTGCCGAAGCCGTGGACGAACTGGCCGCGGCCGGACTGATCGCGATGCTCGAGCCGTTTCTCTCCAGCCGCGTGAACGGCAAGGTCGTCAACGATCTCAGCCCCGACGCCGTCATCAAATCCATCCACATCTCCCAAGGTCTCGGCTCCACCTCGGCGTACACGTGGATGAAACTGCCGGTCGTCGACGAGATGGAACGCGTCATGGATGCGACCACCCTCCCGACGCTCCTGTTGGGCGGCGATCCGCAGATCGCGCCGGAAGAAACGTACGCAAAGTGGGACGCTGCACTTCAGCTGCCGTCCGTGCGCGGACTGATCGTCGGACGCGCGCTGCTATACCCACCCGACGGCGACGTGACCGCGGCCGTCGACACCGCAGTCAAGCTCGTCCACTAGAACCGACCTGGCAGGAGCAAGATGTTCAGCAAGTACTACGTCCCCGCCGGATCGTCCGCCGACGGTGATTTCACGACAGTGGTCACGCCGGAGTCTGCCGGGTGGACCGAATCCAGCTTGTGGATACTCGAACTCGCCCCGGGTGCGAACGTCCACCTGCGGTCCGGCGAGAACGAAATCATCGTCGTTCCACTTGCGGGTTCGGCCGTGGTTGTTGCCGAGGGGACGGAGATTCCCCTCACTGGCCGCGCATCGGTTTTCGACGGCCCGAGCGATTTCGCGTACGTAGGACGCGACGCCGACTACTCGGTCAGCAGCGCTGACGGGGGCCGCTTCGCTCTGTGCGGAGCGCGCGCCGGCGCAAAGCTCCCCCATCGCTACGGTCCGGCTTCAGGAGTTGCGGTCGAGCTCCGCGGTGCCGGGAACTGCAGCCGACAGGTTCACAACTTCGCCACCGCAGACACTTTCGAGGCCGACTCCATCATCGCGTGTGAGGTCATCACCCCCGGCGGGAACTGGTCGTCGTATCCCAGCCACAAACACGACGAGAACAGCGACGTCGAATCGGCCCTGGAAGAGATCTACTACTTCGAGATCGACAGAAGCCCCACCGGGACCGAAGGTTTCGGCTACCACCGCGTGTACGGAACCGCCGCGAGACCTATCGAAGTGCTCGAGGAAGTCCGCTCGGGCGACGTCGTTCTCGTGCCGCACGGCTATCACGGCCCGTCCATCGCAGCGCCGGGCCACCACATGTACTACCTCAATGTCATGGCAGGTTCGGGCGAGATCCGGGCGTGGAACATCTGTGACGATCCGCAACACACCTGGCTACGTGGAAGCTGGGATCACCAGGACATCGACCCTCGACTGCCGTTGCAGTCCCACAACTGACGGAAGTGAAAGCTGTGGCACCCACCAACAACGCAACCGGCAATCGTCCACCTCGCGACGAGCCGACCGTATACCTCACCGTTTCTCAAGCTGTCGTCCGCTTCCTCGCCAACCAGTACACCGAACGCGACGGCCAGCGCACCAAGCTGTTCGCCGGCTGCTTCGGAATCTTCGGGCACGGCAACGTCGCCGGACTGGGGCAGGCACTCTTGCAGGCCGAGATCCAGGATCTCGACGCCGGCCGTGAGCCGACACTCCCCTACGTGCTCGGCCGCAATGAACAGGCGATGGTGCACTCGGCTGTCGCGCACGCCCGCATGAAGGACCGCCTGCAGACGTGGGCGGTCTCGTCCAGCGTCGGCCCCGGTGCCACCAACATGATCACCGGCGCGGCACTGGCCACCATCAATCGTCTACCTGTATTACTCCTTCCCGCAGACACTTTCGCGACCCGCGCCAGTGCCCCCGTCTTACAGGAACTCGAACTCCCGTCGAGCGGCGACGTCACAGTCAACGACGCTTTCAAACCCGTCTCACGATACTTCGATCGGGTATGGCGCCCGGAGCAGTTGCCGAGCGCTCTGCTCGCCGGGATGCGCGTTCTCACTGATCCCGTCGAGACCGGCGCGGTCACCATCGCCATCCCGCAGGACGTGCAGGCCGAGGCTTTCGACTGGCCCGAGTCCTTCTTCGCCGAACGGGTGTGGCACGTGGCCCGCCCGCTCCCCGAACGATCGGTGATCGAACGCGCCGCCGCGATCATCCGCTCGGCTCGCAAGCCACTGATCGTCGCCGGCGGCGGCGTGATCTACAGCCAGGCCACCGACTCTCTGGCAGCGTTCTGCGCGCAGACCGGAATCCCCGTGGGGCAGAGCCAGGCCGGCAAGGGTTCATTGGTCTACGACCATCCACAATCCGTCGGGGCGGTGGGGTCCACCGGCACTACGGCTGCAAACGCACTGGCCACCGAGGCTGACGTCGTCATCGGAATCGGTACGCGGTACAGCGATTTCACGAGCGCGTCCCGCACCGCGTTCACCAATCCCGACGTTCGCTTCGTCAACATCAACGTCGCATCACTGGACTCCGTGAAGCAGGGCGGAGTCAGCGTTGTCGCCGACGCACGTGAGGCACTCGACGCGCTGGCACTTGCACTGAACGACTACCGGGTGGACGACGAATACGCGTCCAGGATCGGTGACCTCGCTCGCGATTGGGATGCGATCGTCGAATCCGTCTACAACCCAGCCGAACCCGCTGCCGACGGGTCACTGAATCAGAATCAGGTGATCGGCCTGGTCAACACACTGTCCGATCCACGTGACGTCGTGGTGTGCGCTGCCGGGTCCATGCCGGGTGACCTCCACAAGCTGTGGCGAACCCGTGATTCCAAGGGGTATCACGTCGAATACGGGTACTCGTGCATGGGATACGAAGTTGCCGGCGGTCTAGGCGTCCGCATGGCGTGCCCCGATCGCGACGTGTTCGTGATGGTCGGCGACGGTTCCTATCTGATGATGGCCACCGAATTGGTCACCGCCGTACAGGAACGCCTCAAGGTCATCGTCGTCCTGGTGCAGAATCACGGATTTGCCTCCATCGGTTCACTGTCCGAGTCGCTGGGTTCCCAGCGCTTCGGCACGCAGTACCGCTACCGCTCGAATGACGGACGTCTCGACGGAGGGGTTCTCCCGGTCGATCTGGCCGCGAACGCCGCCAGCCTCGGTGTCGACGTCATCCGCGCCAACACCGCTGCAGAGTTCGCCGACGCGATCAAAGTTGCCAAAGCAAGCGACACCAGCACCGTCATCCACGTCGAAACCGATCCGCTGATCGGCGCCCCGGACAGCGAATCCTGGTGGGATGTACCGGTATCGGCCACCTCCGAACTCGAGTCCACCAAGAAGGCACGGACAACTTACGAGTCCTGGAAGAAGATTCAGCGACCCTACCTCCGTCCATCCGAATGAAAATTCCGCACAACCACACCCCATAAAGCTTGCCCGCGAAAGGAATTTAGACATGAGCGCGATTCGCGTCGGATCAGCCCCCGACTCCTGGGGCGTGTGGTTTCCGGACGATCCACAGCAGACCCCTTACACACGATTCCTCGACGAGGTATCCGCGTCGGGATACGAATGGATTGAACTCGGCCCGTTCGGATACCTTCCGACCGATCCAGCCAAGTTGACGGACGAACTCGGCGCCCGCGGCCTGAAGCTTTCGGCCGGTACCGTTTTCGAACACCTGCACCAGGACGATTCCTGGGATGCCGTCTGGAATCAGATCAAGGACGTCGCCAAGTTGACCGCAGCCGTCGGCGGCAAGCACGTGGTGGTCATCCCTGAGATGTGGCGCGACCCTTCCACCGGAGCGGTACTCGAAGACCGCAATCTGACGCCCGAGCAGTGGCGTAAGAAAACCGACGGCATGAACGCTCTCGGGAAGGCAATGCTCGAGGAGTACGGCGTCATGGCGCAGTACCATCCTCATGCCGACAGTCACGTCGACATCGAAGACAACGTCTACAAGTTCCTCGAAGGGACCGACGAGCGTTTCGTGAATCTGTGTCTCGACACCGGCCACATCAGCTACTGCGGCGGCGACAATCTCGCAATTATCAACAAACATCCGGAGCGCATCGGGTACCTACACCTCAAACAGGTGGATCCGGCGATAGTCGCCAAGGTTGAGGCGGAGGACCTGCCGTTCGGTGAGGCCGTCAAACTCGGTGCCATGATCGAACCGCCGCGCGGAATCCCCGACATGCCGCCGCTTCTGGAGGCCATCGAGAAGCTCGGCATCGACGTGTTCGCGATCGTCGAGCAGGACATGTATCCCTGCCATCCCGACACACCGCTGCCCATCGCAGCGCGCACTCAGAAATACCTGTCCACCTGTGGCGTCCCCGCCGTCCGTTTCAACTGAGCAACACAATCGAGGAGTACCACCGCATGTCTGACAACCAGGATCTCCGGATCGCAGTGCTCGGCGTCGGCATCATGGGGGCCGATCACGTCGACCGCATCACCAACAAAATCGGCGGTGCCCGCGTCACCGTCGTCAACGACTACTCTCTCGCCCGCGCCGAGGAAATCGCAGCACTGACGCCAGGGGCGCGCGTCGTCGTCGATCCGTTCGATGCCATCGCAGCCGAGGACGTCGACGCCGTTGTTCTCGCAACCCCGGGCCCGACCCATGAGAAGCAGGTTCTTGCCTGCCTCGAAGCGGGCAAGCCTGTTCTCTGCGAAAAGCCGCTGACCACCGACGCGGACAGTTCGCTCACGATCGTCAAAGCCGAAGCAGCGCTGGGAAAAAGACTGATCCAGGTTGGTTTCATGCGCCGGTTCGACCACGAATACACCCAGCTCAAGGATTTGATCGACAGCGGCGATCTCGGTCGCCCTCTCGTTGTGCACTGCGCGCACCGCAATCCTGCGGTTCCGAACGGCTTCGACAGCGCGATGATCGTCAAGGACTCACTCGTCCATGAGGTCGACGTGACACGATTCCTGCTCGACGAAGAGATCACCTCGGTGCAGATCATCCGACCGGCCGCGAATTCGTTTGCTCCCGAGGGCATTCAAGACCCACAGATCGCGATATTCGAGACCGAGTCCGGTAGACACGTCGACGCCGAGGTGTTTGTCACCACCGGAGTTGCCTACGAGGTGCGCACCGAAGTTGTCGGCGAACTCGGAAGCGCGATGATCGGACTCGACGTGGGACTGATCCGAAAGACCAAGCCCGGCAACTGGGGTGGGCAGATCACCCCAGGATTCCGCGAACGCTTCGGGCAGGCATACGACACCGAGTTCGCCCGGTGGATCAAGGCAGTGAAGACGGGCGCCGGCACCGGCAACTACATCGACGGACCAGGTGCCTGGGACGGGTACGCCGCGGCCGCTGTCTGCGCCGCCGGTGTGATGTCTCTGGAGACGGGTCAGCGCGTCGCCGTGGACATGGTTGCGCGCGACTCTGTGGCCGGAGCTTAGCGATGAAGGTCGCACTCGACCCCACACCTTTCCATCACGATTACTCACTACTCGAGCTTCCTCAGGTTGTTGCCGATCTCGGGTACGAGTACCTGCAGCTCACACCGCACGTCGACATGATCCCGTTCTTCAATCACCCGAAAGCCGACGACGCGCTCGTCGCCAAATTTCGGAAAGCTTGCGCGAGTGCTGGAGTCGGCATCGCGTCGGTACTCCCGGTCCTTCGCTGGTCCGGCCCGGACGAGGACGCTCGCGAAGCAGCCGTGCGTTACTGGAAGCGGGCCATCCAGATCACGGTCGATCTCGGTGTCAATGTCATGAACACCGAATTCTCCGGCCGCCCCGAGAAGGCCGAAGAGTCCGAGCGTGCGTTCTATCGTTCGATGGAGGAACTGGTTCCGATCATCGAACGCGAGGGAATCGACGTCCTGATCGACCCCCACCCGGACGATTTTGTCGAAGACGGACTAGCCGCGATCCGCACGATCCGTGGTGTGAACTCCAAGAACCTCGGCATGGTGATCGTGGCGTGCCACCAATTCCACATGGGTGGGGACCTTCCCGCCATCATGGAGGCCGCCGGCGACATGGTCCGACTCGTTCACGTGGCGGACACCATGGATCATCACCGTTCCCACGGACTGCGCTACATCACCAACCCGCCAGGCAATGCCGTTCGAGTGCATCAGCATCTCAAAATCGGTGACGGAGACGTCAACTGGGACGAATTCTTCGGCGGTCTCGGCAAACTCGGCTTCTACGAACGTGAGAACGCCGTGATGGTGTCGAGCGTCTTCGCCGAGAACGAAAACGCGCACGAGGTTTCCCGGTACCAGCGCGAGACGATGAACGACTACGTCGCCAAGTACACCTCCCCCGAACTCCTGAGTCACCAGACCACTAGGAAATACCATGACCAGCACTGATACTCGTGTCATCGCGCACTGGCTGGACGGCAAGCCGTTCGCCGGAACGTCCGAGGACACCGCCCCCGTCACCAACCCCGCCACCGGACAGATCACCGGCCGACTGGCCCTGGCGAACCTCGAGGACGCCCGCGCTGTCATCGACGCGGCTGCGGCGGCCTTCCCCGCCTGGCGTGACACCTCACTGGCCCGGCGCACACAGGTACTGTTCAGCTTCCGCGAACTCCTCAATGCTCGCAAAGGTGAACTCGCCGAGATCATCACAGCCGAGCACGGCAAGGTTCTCTCCGACGCCCTCGGCGAAATCAGCCGCGGGCAGGAAGTTGTCGAATTCGCTTGCGGAATACCGCATCTCCTCAAGGGCGGATACACCGAGAATGCATCGACCAAGGTCGACGTCTACTCCATCCGCCAACCCCTCGGCCCCGTCGGCATCATCTCGCCCTTCAACTTTCCCGCGATGGTCCCCATGTGGTTCTTCCCGGTCGCCATCGCCGCCGGGAACACCGTGATTCTCAAGCCCTCGGAGAAGGACCCCACCGCGGCGATCTGGCTCGCCGAACTCTGGGCCGAAGCCGGTCTGCCCCCCGGCGTCTTCAACGTCCTCCAAGGTGACAAGCTCGCCGTCGACGAACTTCTGGAAAACAAAGCAGTCAAAGCGATTTCGTTTGTCGGATCCACCCCCATCGCCCAGTACGTCTATGCCACCGGCACCGCCAACGGCAAACGCGTGCAAGCACTCGGCGGCGCCAAGAACCACGCCATCGTTCTGCCGGACGCCGACCTCGACCTCGCCGCCGACGCAATGGTCAACGCGGGATTCGGCTCCGCGGGCGAACGATGCATGGCGATCTCCGCCCTGGTCGCAGTCGGCGACATCGCCGACGAACTTGTTGCCAAGATCGTCGAACGCACCACTACCCTCGTCACCGGTGACGGCACCAAGAACTCCGACATGGGTCCGCTCGTCACCAAGGCCCATCGCGACAAGGTCGCGTCCTATGTCGATGCCGGGGAGAAGGACGGTGCCACGATCGTGGTCGACGGACGCACAGTTCAGGCCGATGGTGGACCGGACGGCTTCTGGCTCGGGCCCACCCTCATCGACCACGTCACCACCGACATGTCGATCTACACCGACGAAATCTTCGGGCCTGTCCTCTCCGTCGTGCGTGTCGATACCTACGACCAAGCCCTCGAACTGATCAACAACAACCCGTACGGAAACGGCACCGCCATCTTCACCAACGACGGCGGCGCTGCCCGACGCTTCCAGAACGAGGTGGAGGTCGGCATGATCGGCATCAACGTCCCCATCCCGGTTCCCATGGCCTACTACAGCTTCGGCGGCTGGAAGAACAGCCTCTTCGGTGACACCCACGCTCACGGGACAGAAGGTGTTCATTTCTTCACGCGAGGTAAAGCCGTCACCAGTCGCTGGCTCGACCCCAGCCACGGCGGCATCAACCTCGGCTTCCCCGAGAACAGTTAGCCGGCAAGACATCTGTGGCCGAGACTCTCGAAGAGTCTCGGCCACAGATGTTTTCGAGAGGTCTACGTGACCGTGGGGTGGTACGTCAGTACTTGAACTCCGGATTCGTACCGACGATCGTCCTTCAACTCGAGGACGATCTTGTCGGCCGATTCGGGGAACACTCTCCCGCCGGACCCGAGAATGACCGGGAAGACCATCAGACGAAGCTCGTCGACCAGACCGGCCAGCAACAACGCGTGGACGAGCGTCCGACTTCCCGCGACCAGGATTTCGCCGTCGATCTGCTCCTTCAGCTTCGGAACGGCTTCCTCGATGGGACCGTCGAGTGCCGTCGAGTTGTTCCATTCGAGCGGTTCGGTCGAACTCGTGACGACGTACTTGGGCATCTCGTTCATCTTGTCCGCAAAGCCTTGGTCGTCTTCGCGCTCAGGCCAGGCACCGGCGAAGCTCTCATAGGTCCGCCGCCCGAGTAGAAGGACGTCCGCGGCGAGGGTTTCGTCGAGTTTGAACTTCATCTGATCGCCCTCCTGGTACGGAAAGACCCATCCAGTGTGCGCATAACCCGGTTCGCCACCGGGAGCTTCCATCACCATGTCCAAGGACACGAATTCTGTCACCACGATCTTGCCCATACCGATCCCCTGTCGTCAGTGCGTGTGCGCCATTCGAGTAGCCGACTACCCCACTGTTACAGACTCTGAGTGGTGGTGGAACTCATCGGCGGCGATCTCCGATTGTCACCACATAAAGACGTCAGCACACAACCCAGGCACCGTTCTCCTTGATCAACGTGATGTCTTCGCGCATCATCTCGGACGGATCCTCGGTGCTGTAATGGCGAGTGTTGGCTGTCGCCGAATCCCCGTTCACGACGATGTTCTCCACTCCGTCCAGCCTCAGACTGGCAAGTGCGTCGTCGAACGGCGACTCTTCGACTCGCGGACTCTCGCTGCGCATCGAACTGCATTGAGTGCTGTCCACTGCCTCCCAGTCCCTTTCGGCCATGAATTCGAAACCCTGACCGACGACCGCAGAGATTTGGCTCTCGGCCGACGGTTCCGAATCGCCGGAACATCCGACGACAGCGGTCAATGCTCCAACGAGCGTCATTGCCGCGAGCGTCTGGCGTCCACGCGTGCCTGCGAAGTTCATCCGTCCACTATGACCGATGTACAAACCGAATCGCCTGTTTTCGATCCCTCTGCTTGCGTGGCGATTCGGACGTTCCCTCACGTTCGCATACCCTCGTATATCGATGATGTGGCGTCGAAAGTGTGCAGTGGCAGTAGCCGGAACAGTGCTCTCAGGGAGCATTGCGTTTACCGGTGTCGTAGGGACCTCGGGAGTGGCCGGCGCCCAACCGGCCCCGCCGCCGCCCACCACCACCGAAGCGCCGTTCACAACACCCAACACCGACAGCTGCCCTTTCACGAGTAGCCCGGCACCGGCGATCGATCTCTCCGAAGCACCCGCGCCCGGATCTACGGCCCCGACTGCTGTCCCGATTCCGGAAAGCCCTGTCGGTGGAGACAAGCTCGGCGAGTGCGGTGTTGTACTCCCTGACGGCGCTCCCCCGCTCCCGGCGGATATCGCGGCATCCGGATGGGTACTCGCGGACGCCGAAACCGGTGAGGTCCTCGCCGCGAAAGATCCGCACGGTCGCTACCGACCGGCCAGCACCATCAAGATGCTCTTGGCTCTTGTCGCGCTCGACGAACTCGATCTCGACACCGAAATCACCGCAACGGCCGAAGACGCGGACGCTGAAGGTAGCGCTGTCGGCATCGGCAAGGGCGGCAAGTACACCAACCGGCAACTGATGCAGGGTCTGGTCATGGCGTCGGGAAACGATGCCGCGCATGCTCTTGCCCGCCAACTCGGCGGTGACGCTGCAGCCGTGTCGAAAATGAACGCGCTCGCGGCCGAACTCGGCGCCCTCGACACTCGCACGGCAACTCCATCCGGACTCGACGGCCCGGGGATGAGCAGCTCGCCGTACGACCTGGCCGTGATTTTCCATACCGCCCTGCAGAATCCGACGTTTGCCGGTCTGATCCATACCGAGACCGTCGAATTTCCCGGCTTCCCCAAGGATCCGACGATTCCCGACGATCAGGACCGCCCCGGATTCACTCTCGCCAACGACAATCAGCTGCTCTACAACTACGACGGCGCATTGGGCGGCAAGACCGGCTTCACCGACGACGCCCGCCACACGTATGTGGGTGGCGCGGAGCGTAACGGCCGGAAACTACTGGTGACATTGATGGGCGGCGAAGCCAAGCCGATCCGTCCGTGGGAGCAGGCTGCCCGTCTACTCGACTACGGATATGCACTCCCAGCGAGCACAACCGTCGGCTCGTTGACGGACCGATCCACCGACGATTCCAGTCCCGATGTCACTCGCACACCGTCTGCCGCTGCACCTGGCTCGATCTCGGCAGCACCCACCGCCACCGACAGCGAGTCGGACACCACTGACCGCATCCTCATCGGAGCGGTCGGTGGCGTGGTGGTGATCGCGTTGGTGGCGGGAGCAGTCGCCCTCAACCGTCGACGGCGCTAGCGCGGCCGACGACGCAGGAAGCCCGAAAGACCCAAGCCGGCAACCGCATCCGTAGCTATTGGCAACTACCGTCGAGTTGCACATTCGGCCTCGATTTCCTCAAAAGCCAGACACCTCGCGCGCTGGCGTGTTAATTCAGATTCGTTCGCCGCAACTGGCGTGATCTCCATGTAAACGACGGCGACCATCACTCCGCCTAACCGGCCGCTGGATGGTAATCTCGAAATTCGACGCAAACTAAAGGAGAGAGATTTGCGGCTCATTAGTGCCACCATAAATGGTTACGGACGCATTGCAACTGGGAAGATCAACCTCGACAGCAAAGTAATTGCAATCGTGGGACCCAACGAGGCCGGAAAAACGAGTCTCCTGCGAGCCCTAAGGTATCTAGATGAAACCGAAGAGCTAGCATCCAAATACCGTTCGCGATCAGTGAAGTTCACCGATGAGACGAAGGTTGTCACGGTTGATTTTTTGCTAGACATCGAGGACGAAGAAGCAGTCTCACATCTAAATCTTGAATCGCCACCAAAGAGAATGGTGTTGTCCAGAAGGGCGGATGGTCATATTGAAAATATGATTATCCCTACGCCGAAGAAATCCAGAAAGAAACTAGACGACTCATGGGAAATTATCAGCAGATACTTCAATTCACAATCTGGAAAGAAATTGCTGGATTCCATAAGGCAGAGCAATCTTGCTGAATCAAAACCAAAGAGCGTACCTTTAGATCTTCTGCCCAATTTCCTAGAAGAAATCCATCGAAATAATGAAGTTGTTGAGTCGCTTGAAATCAACAGAGTAAACCTCTTTATTGAGCTGTGCACGGAACTTGAGAACGAAAAAGCGCTTCCCCTAAGGGTGTTACGCGCGTTGCAGGAATTACTCTTATGGCACAAGACGAAGAGCCCGATAAGTGATGCACGCAAGATCCTTTGGAGCAGATCACCAAATTTCGTATTCTTCGACGACGAAAGCAGAACCATTTCGTCTAACTATGCGCTGGACGATTCCTTGATGCAGGAAGTTCCTCCACCCCTGCAGAACCTTGCAAATCTGGCGGGCCTCGATATCGAATCTTTATGGGAAAACATCACAGCCGGAAGGACAGGGCTGATACAAACGCAGCTACGACTGGCAAACAATGAATTGAAGAGAAGGTATACGGATTCGTGGTATCAATCAAACTTAACCGTTGAATTCGATGTTCAGAATCATGTACTTCACATACTTATTGTCGACGACAACGAACAAGTCACGGTTTTCGACGAAAGAAGTGCTGGTCTAAGGATGTTCGTCGCATTGTCAGCATTTCTAGCAACGCGGGAGATCAATGCGCCGCCAATATTACTCATTGACGAAGCGGAAACACATCTTCACTACGATGCGCAGGCAGATCTCGTAAACACTTTCATGAAGCAGAAGCAAGCAGCCAAAATCATCTATACTACTCACTCTCCAGCTTGCCTTCCTCCCGACCTTGGATCTAGTGTCCGCGCAGTTCTCCCTAAACGAGATCAACCCTCTATTAGTGAAATCCACAATAGCTTCTGGCATGGAGCTGCGGGATTCTCGCCGCTGATGCTGGCGATGGGAGCTGGCGCGGCGGCCTTTACACCCGCGCGATTTGTCGTTCTCGCGGAAGGCGCGTCGGAAATGATTCTTCTACCCTCTCTTATAAGAAATGCCATTGGCGCAAATGATCTTGAATATCAGGTAGCACCCGGTCTCTCCGAGACCCCTCATTCGATGTACAAGGAACTTGACCTCGAAGGCGCACGCGTAGCGTACGTTGTCGACGGGGACGAGGGAGGAATGCGATTAAGAGCCAATCTAATTAGCGGCGGAGTCGACAAGAACCGCATCGCAGTGATTGGAGCGACCACACTGGAGAATGTCATCGAGCCAGCGCTGTACCGCGAACGAATGCGTCACCTGCTATCGATCTGCAATACGGGATTCTCCGTTCCGGAACTTCCACCCCTTCCCCGTATCGATGGACTAGCGTGGCCGAATGTTATTCAGAAGTGGGCCGAAGGGTTAGGAATGAAGTTCCCATCAAAGGTTGCATTCGCCAACTTGTTAGTTGAATCAGATTCCGCCAAAGTGAGCCACGAAGGTCGCGAGGCGCTTGCAACCCTCGATAGCGAAGTTCGAAATATCCTTGGAATCAAAACCGAAATGAATTCCCGATAAGAATGCGAAATCAGTCCATAGGTTGGATTATCTCCCAGGACTGACGCATATCAAATGGTTTTCAAAAGGAGGCGAAACCTCGCTCAATTATCGGGCGCCGACGAAGCTGTCTAGCGGTTGAGCGTTTCGGCGCCTGAGTTTGACGCTTCGACCGCGAGCGAATATCACGAAATCGTGAACAGAAAACGCATCGATAGACCGGAGAGAACGACTTCATGGCAGCGTAACCCCACTACCGAACGCCATCAGCGAGCAGCCAAGGCGAAATCTGCAGACCACTGGCCGCATATTCGCGCCGCATGTGAACTCCGAATGACGGTCCGCGGGCGACGCAGTAGGACGACGTAAACAAGGTAGTAACGACTTCTGCATTGGAGCAGTCGCCCTCAACCGTCGACGGCGCTAGCGCGGCCGACGACGCAGGAAGCCCGAAAGACCCAGGCCGGCAACCGCACCCGTGGCGATCAGCGCAGCCACGCGAGACGGTGAAGCACCGTCACTGACAACGATTCGCGGCGAGATCACGGCGGGATCCGGCGGCGGAACGAACGCCAGGGCCATACTTTCCTTGGTCGTCGCCGCCCACGCCGTGCAGAACAGCAGCATCCGTGACGCCGTGAACACGAACACGAGCAAACCGATGATCGGACCGAATGCCACGCCCGCTGGTCCGTTGGTGACGGCAGCGAGGTAGATCGCACCCACCTGCTTGAAGATCTCGAACACAACTGCGGCGATAAGCGCTGCCTGCGCAGCGCTACGCAGCGTGACAGGCTCGCGCGGCAGCCGGGCGATCACCCACAGGAACACCGCCCACGTCGCCAGGAGTGAGAGCAACAGTGAAATGACTCTGAGCCCCACGCCGACACCGGTGATGTTCTCGAGGTTGAGCCATTTCACGATCTGAGTCGCAACCGGCCCACTGCTCAGCGCCGACATTCCCAGTGAGACGACCATGGCGAGAGCCAGACCGACGAGGGCCCCCGCGTCACCAAGTTTGGTACGTACGAAACCCTTCGGCTCGCGCTTGCTCTCCCACATCGCCGTCAGCGCGTCGCGAACGTTTGCCATCCAACCGAGACCCGCGTACGCGGCACCCAGGAGACCGAAGATTCCGACGCTCGCGCGCGAGTCGATGGCCGAATCGATCAGCGTGTTGATGGTGTCACCCAAGCTGCCCGGAATGCTCTTGGTGATCTGCTCCTGAATCGACTCCAGGTACTCGGGATGCCCGGCCAATACGAAACCGGCCACTGCAAACGCGACCATCATGATCGGAATCAACGCGAGAACGCTGAAGTACGTGATACCAGCAGCGTAATAGTCGCCTTTTTGCTCTTGAAACCGTCCGGCCGCGCGAACCAGATGATCGAGCCAGGGTCGCGCTGCCCGTTGCTTCTCGAGAAAGCTCGGTGCGTCGTCGTCCGTGTCAGCCATTGCCGTCCCCCTCATGTTCGGTCAGGCGTCGTGAGTCCGAATTCGCGTAAGTCAGCCCTTCGGTGCCAGGAATCCGACCTTGTCATAGACAGCGGCGAGAGTGCGTGAAGACACCTCACGGGCGCGGTGCGCTCCAGCCGCGATGATGCGATCCAGCTCTGCCTCGTCGGCAAGGTAACCGTCGACCTTCGCCTTGAGTGGGGTGACGAACTCGGTCAGCACGTCAGCGGTATCGGTCTTGAGGTCGCCGTACCCCTTGCCCTCGTAACCGGCCACCAGAGTCTCGATCGGTACTCCCGAGAGAGCCGACTGAATGGTGAGCAGGTTGCTGACGCCCGGCTTGGCCTGCGGGTCGAAACGAATCTCGCGCTCGTTGTCGGTGACGGCCGACTTGATCTTCTTCGCCGACACCTTCGGATCGTCGAGCAGATTGATCAGTCCGGCCGCACTGGCAGCGGACTTGCTCATCTTCGCGGTCGGATCCTGCAGGTCGTAGATCTTTGCCGTGCCCTTGATGATCTGCGGCTCGGGAACGACGAACGCCTTGCCGTAGCGGGTGTTGAACCGTCCGGCCAGATCGCGTGCGAGTTCGAGGTGCTGACGCTGATCCTCACCCACGGGGACTCGCTGCGGGCGGTACAGAAGGATGTCCGCGGCCATCAGAACCGGATACGTGAACAAGCCGACACTGGCGTTGTCGCTGCCTTGCTTGGCGGACTTGTCCTTGAACTGCGTCATACGGCTGGCTTCACCGAAACCGGTGATGCAGTTCAGGACCCACGCCAACTGTGCGTGCTCGGGAACCTGACTCTGCACGAACAGCGTCGCCCGATCCGGATCGATCCCCACCGCAAGGAGCTGAGCGACCGCAACCTTGGTGCGACGACGCAATTCCTTCGGGTCCTGCGTCACCGTGATGGCGTGAAGATCCGGAATGAAGTAGAAAGCGTCGAAATCGTCCTGCAACGGAACCCACTGCTGCAGCGCACCCAGGTAGTTGCCGAGGTGGAAAGAATCCGACGTCGGCTGGATTCCGGAAAGCACGCGAGGCTTTGCGGTGGGCTTCTGTTCTGCAGGGGTCGACATGGTTCCGATCTTTTCACGAGTGGAAATCAGTGCAGTGGC
Source organism: Rhodococcus sp. MEB032 (assembly GCF_030208925.1). Taxonomy (NCBI): domain Bacteria; kingdom Bacillati; phylum Actinomycetota; class Actinomycetes; order Mycobacteriales; family Nocardiaceae; genus Rhodococcus; species Rhodococcus sp. MEB032. The sequence goes on along the minus strand of NZ_JARVSY010000007.1, from coordinate 169,386 downwards.
GTGGTGCCCGGGTAGTCGAGTTCGACGAGGTCTTCACCGTGGGCGGTGAGGTCCTCCGCACCGAACTGGTAGACGGTCCGGAAAACGACGGGTTCCCATTCTTCGGCGTAGAAGTCCATCGTTTCGCAGAACCACTCCAACTGATCCTGTTGCTCGGACAGTAGAGAACCCGCGCCTCGGACCACAACTACATATCCGGCGCCGAGTCCGAGGACGTCGTCGAGATCGCGCATGACATCGTCGAAAGCGTCTTTATTTCGCCCGAAGTGGGACGGAAACTGGAAGGCTGCCGCAAACTCGTCGAAGACCTGCGCCGTTGTCCGCATGTTCTCTCCGCGAACCACCCGAACGACAAAATTCTCGGCACGGAGTTGACGTGCAAGATCATCTGCAACGGCCGGGTCGCTCTGCAGCGCCACCGAAGCCACATCCGAAGACGGATCCAGCCACTGCGCCACGCTGACCGTAGACGAATCGGACATCAGCGAATCCTCACAAACGTGTCGTAGTGATCGAGGGTGTACCACGCCGAACCGTCGTTGCCGGTGACGATTCGCTCGGCGTCGCGTCCTTGGCCGTTCTTCTTCGGGTTCACGTCCCATTCCTGATAGACGACACGTCCGCCACCGGCACCGACAGCGGGTAGACGTCCTTCGCTGTTGCGGAAGGTGATGCCGCCCTTGGTGCCCGGCGCATTGGCGGAATCCGGCCACCTCCCGGCGTCGATCTCCACCAGCGTGGCGAGCACTCGCGCCGGCGCATCGCTGTTCGTCTGCTGCGTTGTCTTGACAGCGGAGCTCGAGGGCACGGAACTCGACGGCGCGGAACTCGACGGCGCAGCCTTGGTGGTGGCGCCAGGCTTGGCTTGAACACTCGAGGACTGGGCACTCGAGGACTTCGTCACCGACGACGCCGAACTGTCGGAGTCACGTGAAGAAAGGGTGACCGCCAGCACGAGCGCAACCACCGCCACCACGACGGTGATGATGGCGTTGCGCGTCTTTGCGCTCGGCATTTTCAGACCTTCAGACATACGCGTCTCTATCGGTACGAGACGGTGACAGGCGCATGATCCGACCAACGGAGGTCGTAGGACTCAGCGCGTTCCACGAGCGCGACCTTGGCCCGCTCGGCGTATCCGCGAGTGGCAACCTGGTAATCGATACGCCAACCCGAATCGTTGTCGAATGCCTTTCCGCGGTACGACCACCACGAGTACGGGCCGTCGACACCCGGATGGAGGGCGCGGAAGACGTCCACCCACGCGGAATCTTCGGCGAACAGCAGATCCATCCAGGCGCGCTCCTCGGGGAGGAATCCCGAAGACTTCTTGTTGGTCTTCCAGTTCTTGAGGTCGAGTTCGGTGTGCGCGATGTTCCAATCGCCGCTGACCACCACGTGACGATCGGCAGCCTCGGCCGCCGCAGCGGTGGTAGCGAGGTGAACTGCTAAGGACGCCATGAACCGCTCCTTCTCCTCCTGCTTCGGCGTGAGCGCCTCACCGGAGGGCAGGTACAGGCTCGCGACGGTCAGATCGGCGAAGTCGGCTTCGATGTATCGACCGGCGTCGAGAAACTCGTCGTCCCCGTGACCGATCCGCACCGCGTCAGGTTCCGTGCGTGAGAGCACCGCGACTCCGTTGCGTCCCTTCGCGGACGGCTCGGCGGAGACGAGGAACCATCCGTTGCCGAGCGCTGGTTCGAGAGTCTCGCGAAGCTGATCGTCCGACGCACGCGTTTCCTGAAGGCAGATGAAATCCGCCGACGTCTTCTCCAGCCAGTCGAGCATGCCCTTGCGGGCAGCTGCTCGAACGCCGTTGACGTTCACGGACGTGATGGTGTGGGGCGCAAGAATGTGGGAGTCAGCAGTTTGTGGCACGGCAAGCACCGTAGCCGATTCCACCGACGCGGATGGGCGCCCAGGTCAGCGCGCGGCCCTACGCTGCAGAATCACCGCTACCGCCAGCACGACGAGACCCGCGACGGCCAGCAACGACCCCACCGCTGCCGGCGCGGTGTACCCGTAACCGGCTGCGATGACGACGCCGCCGATCCACGCTCCGAAGGCGTTGGCGATGTTGAGTGCGGCGTGATTGAGAGACGCGGCCAAGGTCTGAGCATCCTCGGCGACATCCATCAACCGTGTCTGGAGGCCAGGCACCATCGACGACCCGGCGAGCCCGATGAGGAAGACGAAGATCAGTGCCGTGTACGGATTGCGCACGGCGATCACGAAGACCGCGAGGATCACAACGAGGGATCCCATCGACAGGAACAAGCCCTTCATCAGTGCGCGATCCGCGAGGTATCCACCGACGAAGTTGCCAGCCACCATGCCCAGTCCGTACAGCATGAGTGCGAGGGGAATGAACGAAGCGCCAAGCCCGGACACGTCGGTGAGAGTCGTACTGATGTAGGTGTAGACGGCAAACATCCCGCCGAATCCGACCATGCCCACGATCAGGGTCATCCACACCTGAACGCGGCCCAGTGCCCCGAGTTCGGTGATCGGATTCGTCACCGGCATGCCGTCCAACCGCGGAATCCAGACGAACAGCGAAGCAACCGTTGCCACTCCGATCACCGCAACCAAGGCGAAGGCGCTGCGCCAGCCGAGTGCCTGGCCGATCCAGGCCGCGACCGGTACCCCGATCACGTTGGCCACGGAAAGACCCATCATCACCATGGCGACGGCCTTCGCGCGTTTTCCCGGTTCGGCCAGGTGAGCTGCGACCAGAGCGGCGACTCCGAAATACGCGCCGTGCGGCAATCCGGCGACGAAGCGGGCCATCATCAGCGTCGTGTACGAGGGCGCGAAAACCGAGGCGGCATTGCCGACGGTGAACGCGACCATGAGTGCGATCAACAGGGTGCGGCGCGGTACTCGTGCGGTGAGTGCAGCGATCAGCGGAGCGCCGACGACAACCCCGAGCGCGTATGCCGAGATCACGTGACCCGCGACGGGTTCCGAGACGCCGAGTCCGGATGCCATTTCCGGGAGCAACCCCATGGCGACGAACTCGGTTGTGCCGATACCGAAACCACCGAGAGCGAGAGCGAGCATCGCCGGACCTCTGGCGGAACGAACCCCGGGTGTCGAGGTGTCAGAACGGGAGAGGGTAGACGAAGTCACTGATCAATTGTGGTCTCACACCTGGTTGAACTTCCAAGTGAGAGCGGGTGAGTTCACTCACGTGAGACCGTGAACACAAATGGGACGCCCGGTTTCCCAGACGTCCCATTCGACAGGTGAAGCGGTGAATCTACTTCGCGGCCATGGCCTTCTGCAGGTTCACGTCGAGCGCGCCGAGGAACTCCTCGGTGGTCAGGTAGCCCTGATCGCCGCCGACCAGCATCGAGAGGTCCTTGGTCATCTGGCCGCTTTCGACGGTCTTGATGACAACGTCTTCGAGCGCCTGCGCGAAGCCGATGACCTCAGGGGTGCTGTCGAGCTTGCCACGATGCTCGAGCCCGCGGGTCCACGCGAAGATGGACGCGATCGGGTTGGTCGAGGTGGGCTTGCCCTGCTGGTGCTGACGGTAGTGACGCGTCACGGTGCCGTGAGCAGCCTCTGCCTCACAGGTCTTTCCGTCCGGTGTCAGCAGAACCGACGTCATGAGGCCGAGCGAGCCGAAGCCCTGGGCCACGGTGTCGGACTGGACGTCGCCGTCGTAGTTCTTGCATGCCCAGACGTATCCGCCCTCCCACTTGAGTGCGGAAGCGACCATGTCGTCGATGAGGCGGTGCTCGTAGGTCAGACCTGCAGCATCGAACTCAGCCTTGAACTCGGTCTCGTAGACGTGCTGGAAGATGTCCTTGAAGGCACCGTCGTACGCCTTGAGAATGGTGTTCTTGGTGGACAGGTACACCGGGTAGTTCTGCTGCAGTCCGTAGGTGAGCGACGCGCGAGCGAAGTCACGGATGGACGTGGTGAAGTTGTACTGCCCCTGGACGACGCCGCCCTCTTCGGGGAAGTTGACCAGTTCGTGCTCGATCGGTGCGCTGCCGTCCTCAGGCGTGTAGGTGATCATCACCTTGCCGGGGCCGGGGACCTTGAAGTCTGTGGCGCGGTACTGGTCGCCGAATGCGTGACGGCCGATGATGATCGGCTTGGTCCAGCCCGGAACGAGTCGCGGAACATTGGAGATGATGATCGGTGCGCGGAAGATCGTGCCGCCGAGAATGTTGCGGATCGTTCCGTTCGGGGAACGCCACATCTTCTTGAGACCGAATTCCTCGACACGTGCCTCGTCCGGCGTGATCGTGGCGCATTTGACGCCGACGCCGTGCTTCTGGATCGCGTGCGCTGCGTCGATGGTGACCTGGTCGTCGGTCTCGTCGCGGTACTCGATACCGAGGTCGTAGTACTCGAGGTTCACATCGAGATACGGATGGATCAACTTGTCTTTGATGAACTGCCAGATAATGCGCGTCATCTCATCGCCGTCGAGTTCGACGACGGTGCCCTCAACCTTGATTTTGGACATGGGTGCTTCGCGTCCTCCTAGGAAGTTTCCCTGGTTACACGGTTGCGGTCACACTTTGTGAGTGGGTCCGCGAACGGTTCGATTATCAAACCTAGACGGTGTGGACTGATCTCGGGAGATGAGTCCCAAACAAGACAAGCGTACTGCTAACCCGTGAGGCCGCAACCGGCAGGTCCACTCATCGGTCTCTACTCGCGAGTAACTTTTGCCTGCTAGTGGGCTGCGTCGCCCTGCCTCGCGTGCGGTTGCGGCTCACATTTCGCCCCGTGTCAGGACTGCGCTCACTTCCCGGTAGAATCCGACTTGGTCATGAGTGCCAGCGTCAAGCCCCGGCTCGCTGGACGGCAACCCTCCAACCGCGGTGGGGTGCCCCGGGTGATGACCAGGTTTCCCGACGTGGATCTGCTCGCGCAGTTCCACCGCAATTCGGGTGACAAGCGCGGGTCCGACAGGGACGGACCCCAGACCGGGCCGAGCCCCACGGAGGTATTTCAGTATGTGTCGCACTTGTAGATAGACCCCAGCACGGGGCGGCGATCATTCGCCCCCGTCCGACATCTATCCGTCAGACCACTGGAGTGAACAAATCATGACCGACAACACAGCCGACGCCGCAGCAACTTCGGATCCGACCGCGAACTGGTCGTTCGAGACCAAGCAGGTGCACGCCGGACACACAGCGGACACCGCCACCAACGCGCGCGCTCTGCCGATCTACCAGACCACCAGCTACGTCTTCGACAGCACCGATCACGCTGCGGCACTGTTCGGCCTCGCCGAGCCGGGCAACATCTACACGCGGATCATGAATCCCACACAGGACGCCGTCGAGCAGCGCATCGCTGCCCTCGAAGGCGGAGTCGCCGCACTCCTCCTCTCCTCGGGTCAGGCCGCCGAGACCATCGCGATCCTCAACATCGCCGAGGCCGGCGACCACATCGTCTCCAGCCCGTACCTGTACGGCGGCACGTACAACCTCCTGCATTACACCCTTCGTAAGCTGGGCATCGAAGTCACGTTCGTCGAGGATCCCGACAATCTCGAGCAGTGGCGCGAAGCCATTCGCCCGAACACGAAGGCGTTCTACGGCGAAACGATCGCCAATCCGAAGAACCACATCCTCGACCTACCCGGTATCTCGTCACTGGCCCACGAGAACGGTCTTCCGTTGATCGTGGACAACACAGTCGCGACGCCGTACCTGCTTCGCCCACTCGAACACGGCGCCGACATCGTCGTTCACTCCGCCACCAAATACCTTGGTGGACACGGCACCGCGATCGCCGGCGTCATCGTCGACGGTGGCACTTTCGACTGGACGCAGGGTCGCCACACGAACTTCACGACGCCTGATCCCAGCTACCACGGCGTCACCTTCGCGGACCTCGGCGCGCCGGCGTTCGCACTCAAGGCCCGCGTCCAACTGCTGCGCGATCTCGGTTCCGCCGTGGCGCCGTTCAACGCGTTCCTCATCGCGCAGGGTATCGAAACCTTGAGCCTGCGCATCGAGCGCCACGTATCCAATGCACAGAAGGTCGCCGAATTCCTCGACGGTCACGTCGAGGTCGCCTCCGTTTCCTACGCGGGACTTCCCTCCTCGCCATGGTTCGAACGTGGAAAGCAGCTGACGCCCAAGGGAACCGGCGCAATCGTCACCTTCGAGCTGCCCGGCGGTATCGATGCGGGCAAGACGTTCGTCAACGCCCTGACGCTGCACAGCCACGTCGCCAACATCGGTGACGTTCGCTCACTCGTCATCCACCCCGCCTCGACGACACACTCGCAGCTCACCCCCGAAGAGCAGCTCGCCTCCGGTGTCACCCCCGGGCTCGTCCGCCTCGCGGTCGGCATCGAAGGAATCGACGACATCCTCGCCGATCTCACCGTCGGCCTGGCAGCGGTGGCAAACTCGTGACCGTGAACGAATTGGAGCCCAGGATCGACCTCCTGCCCCCACCCGACGGCCAGGTGGGGTTCGTCGACATCGGTGCCTTGGAACTCGAGAGCGGCGCGGCAATCCCATCGGTTTCGCTCGCCGTTCAGCGGTGGGGTGAGCTTTCCCCGAACCGCGACAACGTCGTACTCGTCGAGCACGCACTGACCGGAGACTCACACGTCACCGGACCGATCTCCGCGAATCAGCCCTCCCCCGGCTGGTGGAACGGGATGGTCGGCCCCGGCGAACCGATCGACACCGGCGAATGGTGCGTCATCGCAACCAATGTCCTCGGTGGTTGTCGCGGCACGACCGGTCCCAGTTCGCCGGCCGACGACGGCAAGCCGTGGGGCAGCAGGTTCCCGGAGATCTCCATCCGGGATCAGATCGCGGCGGAGAAGAAGCTCGTCGATCTCCTCGGGATCGACCAGTTGGCCTCGGTAGTCGGCGGATCCATGGGGGGCATGCGCACCCTCGAATGGGCAGTTACCTACCCGGACGGCATTCGCTCCGCGTTGGTTCTCGCAACCGGTTCACGGGCCACTGCAGATCAGATCGGCACCCAGACGACGCAGATCGCTGCCATCGTCTCCGATCCGGATTGGCAGGGCGGTGACTACCACGGAACGGGGCGGGCACCTCGCGCCGGACTCGGCATCGCCCGTCGCATCGCGCACCTCACGTACCGCACCGAGGCCGAACTTGACGCACGCTTCGAGAACTCCGCTCAGAACGACGAAAATCCTTGGAACGGTGGACGATACGCCGTACAGAGTTACCTGGAACATCAGGCAGACAAGCTGGTCGACCGCTTCGACCCGAGCACGTACGTCCTCCTGACCGAGGCCATGAACCGGCACGACATCGGTCGTGGACGCGGCGGTGTTGCGGCGGCGTTGGCATCGATCACGGCACCGGTCGTGGTGGGCGGCGTCGACTCGGATCGGCTGTATCCCCTTCGCTTGCAGGAGGAGATCGCCGACGGAATTTCCACGTGCAGCGGCCTCGAGATTCTCAAGTCCAAGGACGGCCACGACGGCTTCCTGACGGAGGCGGACGCCGTCGCCGGACTGCTTCGCCGAACGATGGAGTTCGCGCGTACGGCTCGCTGATTCGGCACAGAGCCACGTTTTCAGGATTCGTCAATGTCGGGAAAACCACAGCTGATCTGCGGGTTTTCCCGACATTCTCATTGGCGAACGTGAGCCGGCGCGGCTAGCATCGGCGAACGTGAATCAGCCATGCTCGACGCGCCTGCAGGCTACGTACATTCCCGAGCACATGTCCTTCGCGTTCTGGGGTGACGCAGACCCGGCAACGCGGCTGTCGGCACTGGGGATGCCGACCGGGTCGCCGGGCGTGTGCAGGCTTGCGATCCCGGTCGACGAGTCGATCACAGCAACCGACGTCGAAGCGCAACTGCTCGACCTCACCACCGCGATCGACGCCTTCCACAACCTCGATGCTGGTCGCGGCGACCTCGGATCGTCGCTGCTCGCATGGAAGCGCGTCATCGACACCGGCGCACATGACATTCCGACCGCAGCGCATGCCGCGATCGAGCGCGACGACACGAAGATCCGAAGCGCCGCGTCCACGGTGCGGTTGTTCACGGAAGCGCGCGCGGCCATCGAGAGTCTTCGCCGAGCAAAGATTCAGGCGACTCTGCGCCCGTATCAAATGCAGGGAGTTGCCTGGCTGACGGCTCTGTCGGGTTCGGGTGGTGGGATCTTGGCCGACGAGATGGGTTTGGGTAAGACACTGCAAGCGATTTCGATGATCGCGATCCGCGCCGACGACGGTCCGCATCTGGTTGTGTGTCCCACCTCGGTCATAGGAAACTGGCGCCGCGAGATCGAGCGATTCGCTCCGCATCTGCCACTGCACGTTCATCACGGGGCCGCCCGTGCACTTCCCACTCGTATCCCCGCCGGCACTACGGTTCTGACCAGCTACAGCGTCTTGCGTTCCGACGCAGCCCAATTGGCCCCGGTTCATTGGAGTTCAGTGGTCTTCGACGAGGCGCAACAGATCAAGAACCCCGCTTCCCTCGCCGCGAAAGCAGCAATGCAGTTGTCGGCGGACGTCAAGGTAGCGATGACCGGCACGCCGGTGGAGAACCGCCTCGAAGAATTGTGGTCACTCTTTCGCGTCGCCAACCCCGACGTCCTCGGAACTCGCGCACGGTTTCGTCAACGCTTTGCCGTCCCGATCGAATCCGGTCGATCGGCCACCGCGGCGACCAGACTTGCCGCGGTGATCGATCCTTTCATTCTGCGCAGAACCAAAGACATAGTGGCCAAGGATCTTCCGCCCAAACAGTTCTCCACGGTCTCGTGCACTCTGACGTCGGAACAGGCGCGCATCTACCGGTCGGCAGTTGCCGATGCGTTCGACTCCGGATTGGGCACGGGAATTGCCCGGCGTGGCAACATCCTTGCGCTTCTGACCACTCTCAAGCAGGTATGCAATCACCCGGCGCAGGTCACCGGCGATACGGACGACCTCTACGGAAGATCCGGAAAGCTCGACCGCGCAACGGAAATGATCGCCGAGATCGTCGACGACGGCGATCGCGCGCTGATATTCACGCAATACCGGACGATGGGCGAGATGCTCTCGCGACACCTGGGAGCCGAACTGGGAATCGGCGCCGTGCCTTTCCTCCACGGCGGCCTGAACACCGACAAACGAGACGCGATGGTCGACGCGTTCCAGAACGAGACGGATTCACCACCGGTTCTGATTCTGAGCTTGCGCGCCGCCGGCTTCGGCCTCAACCTCACGCGCGCAAGTCATGTCGTGCACTACGACCGGTGGTGGAACCCAGCCGTCGAGGATCAAGCAACCGACCGGGCACACCGCATCGGCCAGAAACGCACCGTCAACGTCCACACCTTGGTGACGGGCGGTACCGTGGAGGATCACATAGCAGCGATGCACGAGTCCAAACGAGTTGTGGCCGATGCTGTCTCCGGGAACGTCGAGGCCGCGCTGGCCGATCTCCCCGACACCGAACTGCGTGAACTTCTCGAACTCGACGGCGCGGTGATCATCTGATGGCCAACGAATTCGGCGTCACCGCTTGGGGTCGAGCGTGGCTGCGCACGGTGGAGCGGACCGCGGCGTCCGGTCCGAACCCGTCCCTGCCGACGGCTCGCACCCTGGCACGCAACGGTTCCGTGGAGTTCTCCGTCGTCTCGTCGGGGACCGTCGTCGCCGAGGTGAGCACCAAGGCAAAAACTTCGTCAGTGACGATTGGTGTCCCGCTCTGGACCAAATCCGAGATCGCTGCAGTGAAGAGCCTTCTCCGTTCGGCTGGAAAGGCGAACAGATCCGTCTCCACCGGCGAACTGCCGGACAGCATCGTCACCGAACTGCAGGCTCGAAATATCGCAGTAGCCGTTGATCTTTCGGAGTGCACTGCCAGCTGCGACTGCTCAGGTAGACGCTCGCCGTGCGTTCACCATCTCGCCGCGATCTACGCCCTCGCCGGGCGAATCGACGAGGAACCTGCACTTGCGGTGACGTTACGGAGTGCACCGGTCAAGGCTGGAAAGAAGTCGACATCCGCACATTCACCGGAGTGGATCCCTTTGAGTGATATCGATATTCGCTCGTTCTACGGGGGCTGATCTTCTCAGTCGGTACCGAGCGGATCGATGGTCAGGGCGAGCGTCGCGATCAGCACACCCATAACGCCCATCGCCGCGGTGTCGAAGACCCTTCCACGCACCGCGAGCAACCCCACACGGTTCTCGGGAACGAACCACCGAGCGGCAGCTCCGATGATGACGGCAACACCGAAGACGAGGGCGCCGCGACGCCACCGGTCGGCCAGCACGAGAACCACGGCCGCCGCAATCACGGCGAGGACCGCGAGCATGGGCAGATTCTTCTTCGCGAGGCCGACCAGTGAGGACATCGGACTCAGACTCCGGCCAGAACCCGCTCGGCGCGCTCGACCACGTTGGTGATCAGGAACGCGCGGGTCAGCGGTCCGACACCACCGGGATTGGGTGAGACGAAGCCGGCGACCTCGTTGACGTCGGCTGCGACGTCGCCGCGCAGGCCGTCGTCGGTGCGACTGACGCCGACGTCGAGGACCGCTGCCCCGGGCTTGACCATGTCTGCGGTGATGAGGCCGGGAACGCCTGCGGCAGCGACGATGATGTCGGCGCGGCGAACCTCGGCCGCGAGATCGCGGGTACCGGTGTGGCAGAGCGTGACCGTCGCGTTCTCGCTACGACGCGTCAGCAGCAATCCGATCGGGCGACCGACTGTGACGCCTCGTCCGACTACCACCACGTGTGCGCCTGCAATAGGGACCTCGTAGCGGCGCAGGAGATGCAGGATTCCACGCGGGGTGCACGGCAGCGGGGCTTCCTTGCCCAACACCAGTCGACCGAGGTTGACCGGGTGCAAGCCGTCGGCGTCCTTGTCGGGGTCGATGCGCTCGAGGGCTGCGTTCTCGTCAAGGTGCTTGGGAAGCGGCAACTGCACGATGTAGCCGGTGCACTCGGGATTGGCATTGAGCTCGTCGATCGTCGCGTTGAGCTGCTCCTGCGTGATGTCGGCAGGCAGGTCGCGTCGCAAAGAATTGATACCGACCTTGGCGCAGTCGTTGTGCTTGCCGCGCACGTAAGCCGCGGATCCGGGGTCGTCGCCCACCAGGATGGTGCCCAAGCCGGGTGTGATGCCCTCTGCCTTCAGAGCGCTCACCCGCACCTTCAGGTCTTCGAAGATTTCGTCGCGGGTAGCTTTGCCGTCGAGGATCGTTGCAGTCACGGCGACCATTGTTCCAGGTTAGGGTCGATGAGTGACAACGGCTCCGGAACTACGCGGCCCGAGGGTGCTCCTCTCCCCCGTCGCGCCCGATCATCACGCCCGTCTGCGGGCAATTCACCTGCACCCGGACGTCGTGCACTGGTGGCAAAATCCCGACGACGACTGGCCTGCAGCGCCGGAGGCTGGCACCACGCGCTACAGCATCTTCCACGGCGACCACCTGATCGGCTTCATCCAGTGGTATGAGGCGGAGGACAACCCCGACTTCCGCCACGCCGGGCTCGACTTGTTCCTCGATCCCGACTTCCACGGCCGAGGGTTCGGTCGCGAATCGATTCGCGTGCTGTGTGCCCACCTGATCGACGACCTCGCATTCCACCGTCTGGTCATCGACCCGGAGGTCGACAACTCCGTCGCCATCGCGTGCTACCGATCGGTGGGGTTCAAAGACGTCGGGGTGATGCGCGAGTATTCGCGAGATCGCCATGGTGTGTGGAAGGACGGACTGCTGATGGATCTGCTCGCACGGGAATTCATCCGCTGATCGACTGGGACGAGTTCGAAAGGACCGACATCATGTTGCTGGACAAGGAATTCACGGCCACCCTGCAGAAGAGCGACGCCAAGGGCGGGTGGACTTATGTGATCTGGCCGGAGTCCGCCGAGTTCTTCGGCACCCGCGGCCTGGTCAAGGTACGCGGGACGATCGACGGACATCCGTTCCAGAGTTCGTTCATGGCGTTGGGAGACGGTAACCACAAGCTGCCGGTCAAAGCCGATCTTCGCAAAGCCATCGGCAAGGAGACCGGCGAGCTGGTGACGGTGCGCCTCGAGGAGCGCTTGGAGAGCTAGGCGCTGCTACTTCATGTCGACGACAAGACCGTGCGCCGACGCGTACGCCACCGCCTGCATCAACTCGATCTGCGCGTTTCCGACCGACGCGGACGTCCACAGGCTCGGATCGATCCGCGCACCGCGCAGGTCTGCACCTTCGAGTTTGAGTCCACCCGTGCGAGCACCGGACAGATCCGCGGACGCCAGCACCGCGCCCCGCATGTCGGCCCGAACCAGGTTCGCTTCACGGAAGCGGCACGAGGTGAAGTCGATCTTTCTCAGGTCCGCCCCGCCGAGTGAGGTCAACGAGAAGTCGACTTCGTCGAGCGTCAACGGCCGGATGCGGCAACCGTCGAACGTCGACCCGAGCAGACTGCAGTTTCGGAACGTGCTGTGCCACAGGCTGGTCCGGGCAAAATTGCACGAGCGGAACGCAGTTCCCGTGTGCACGGACTCCCCCAGATCGGTGCCGGTGAAATCACAATCCGTGAACACCACCGACTCCGTCGTGAGTCCGGTGAGGTCGGCGTCTCGGAAATTGCAGTTGGTGAAAGTGCGCTGACGCCACTTCTGCCCGGCCAGCCGCGCGTCTGAATAGTCTTCGCCGACGACATCGTCGGATTCTTCGGGGAGCATGCCGTCCATACTGCCCCGCCGCACCGACACCGGTTCGATCGCCTAGGTCTCGCAGGCCACGCCGTCACCGTCACGATCAAGCTTGGACGAATAGCCGGGATCGCCGCGGTAGATCGGGGCAGCACCGGCCGCTCGCACGGCTGCACAGTTGGCGTAATACACCCCCGCGTCAGGCACCTTGGCCGGCGGCGGAACGTAGGCGGGTTCCGTTGTCTTCGGGGGCGTGTACGCCGGAGCGGGCGGAACGTACGGCGTTGTCGTGGTCTCCGGAACCTGAGGCACCAGCGGCACGATTGCCACGGTGGTTGTCGTGGTCGGCAGCGTCGTCGCGGTAGTCGTGGTCGGCGGGGCGGACGACGTTGTGGTCTTTGTCGTCGACGGGACAGTGCTCTTGGTTGTCGTCGCTGCAGCTGTCGCCGAAGAGGTCGCAGCAGGCGTCGTCGATTCTTCCGACTTGCCCGCTCCCGTCGCCGCGGCGATGGCAACCAGCCCCACGACTGCCGCGCCGGCGATCCACGGCCACTTACGCCGCGTCTTGCCTTCCTCGGCGTTAGTGTCCGGCGCCGCCGATCCGGGTGCGCCGAAGACCTGCGTGGGAGTGCCGAAAGCCTGAGTGGGTGCGTCGACGCCCTTGGGCCGTGTCTGCGCGGTCCACTGCTGACCGTCCCAGTAACGGTCGATCGTGGGGTCGAAGGGGTCGGGGTTCCAACCGGCGGGAGGGTTCATCAAAATGTCCGTTCTGCGAAGAGTGCCGGAAATAGATTCGCACGGACTGGCCGGTTTGTTACCAAATCGCCCACACTTACCTACCGGTCTTCTCACGGACGTGGGCACCGATACGTCGCCCGGTACAGTTCCTCGAGTGTTCCGAGTGATGTTCCACGAGCCCCGCATCCCACCCAACACCGGAAACGCGATCCGCATGGTCGCGGGCACCGGTTGCGAACTCCACCTGGTCGGCCCTCTCGGGTTCGACTTGTCGGAGCCGAAGCTCAAGCGCGCAGGCTTGGACTACCACGACCTGGCGACTGTCACGGTCCACGAAAACCTGACCGCTGCCTGGGAAGCCGTCACCCCCGCTCGCGTATTCGCCTTCACCGCGCACGCGACCACGTCGTATGCCGATATCGCCTACCAACCCGGCGACGTCCTGCTGTTCGGGCCCGAACCCACCGGACTGTCCGAAGAAGTATTGGCGGACGAACACGTCACCGAGCGCCTGCGTATCCCGATGCTGCCCGGACGCCGGTCCCTCAACCTGTCCAACGCTGCCGCCCTCGTGACGTACGAGGCCTGGCGTCAGCACGGTTTCAAGGGCGCCGTCTGATCGACGTCAGTAGACGTCCCGGACATAGCGCTTCTCCGCCGAAAGAGCCTTCACGTACGCCTCGGCACTGCGAGGTGCCAGTTTTCCGTGCTGAGCGACCACCCCGTTGAGGGCACTGTCGACGTCCTTGGCCATCCGGTTGGCATCGCCGCAGACGTAGAAGTGCGCTCCCTTCTGCAACCACTCCCACAGCAGTGCACCCCGCTCACGCATCCGGTCCTGCACGTAGACCTTGTCGGCTTGATCCCGGGAAAACGCGAGGTCGAGTTCGGTGAGGAAGCCGTCTTTCCGCAATTCTTCGATTTCTTCGCGGTAGTAGAAGTCGGTCGCGGCGTGCTGTTCTCCGAAGAACAGCCAGTTCGGGCCCGTGTGCCCCAATGCCCGCCGCTCATGCAGGAAGGCACGGAACGGTGCAATGCCGGTCCCCGGACCGACCATGATCATCGGGGTCTCGGGATCGGAAGGTGGCCGGAAGTGGGTCGACTTCTGCACGTAGATACCGATGTCGTCATCGTGAGCGTGGTCGGCGAGGTAAGTCGAGCACACTCCACGCCGTGGGACACCCGCAACGTTGTATCGCACCGCGGACACCGTCAACTGCACTTCGCGTGGGTTCTCCTTCGGACTGGAAGATATCGAATACAGCCGCGGCTGAATCGGTTTGAGCAGCGAGAGCCATTCGTCTGTCGAGGCACGAACGGGCGACTGCGCGAGAATGTCGACGGACTGTCGTCCCCACGACCAGTCTTTGAACGTGGAGACATTCTCCGGCTTCAACAACTCGGCCAGGTCCGAATCGCGGGTTCGTTGATGCACGAATCGAATCATGTCGGTCGAGATTCGAGTGATCTCCAGGCGCTCGGTGAGCGCGGTACGCAGCGTCATTTCCCCGTACTGCCCCAGTTCGACGGTCTCGTCACCGTCGAGGCCAGTAAGGGTGAGCCACTCGTCGACAAACGGAGAGCTGTTTCGGGGCCAGACTCCGAGAGCGTCGCCGGCTTCGTAACTGACCGTGTCACCTGGAAGGTGAAAGCCCAACTGCCGCACGTCTTTGGAAGAACCCGGACGGTTGAGCACGACATTGCGCGTCAAGGCTGTGGTCAGTGGCGCCTTCTTGTTGTATCGCAGCGGCGGCGACATCGCCGGTGAAATCGGCTCGGCTGCAACGGTTGTCCCAGAATTCTTCTTTGCAACGAGGACGTCGGTCGTCTCGCCGGCCACCGAGCTCCGAAGCTCAGCCGTGACCGCCTCCAGCCATCCAGCAGCGGTGTCCTCGAAATCGGGCTCGCAGTCGGCGCGATCGACGATACGACTGGCTCCCAGTTCGGCAAGGCGGGCGTCGAGCTTTCGTCCGTGTCCACAGAAGTCGGCATAGTTCGAGTCGCCGAAAGCGATTACTGCATAACGTGTCTCGGACATGCGGGGCGCCGTGTCAGCAGACAACGCATCCCAGAAACCGCTGCCGTTGTCCGGGGATTCGCCGTCACCGGAGGTACTGGTGATCAGCAGGACCTCTCTGGTAGCTGCCAGGTCGGCGGCGGGGAACTCGTCCATCGCGTGCATCACCACGGGCAAGCCGATTCCCCCGAGACGAGTGGCGCACTCAGCAGCGAATTCTTCCGCGTTTCCGGTCTGGGATGCCCAGAGCACCACGATCGGCGCGCGCTCGGATCCAATACTCGGACTCGATGACAACGCAGGCCCGTCGGTGTCAGGAAGTGAGATCCGCGAGTACAGGCCGGCCAGAACACCGTCGACCCACATCCGCTTTTCGGCATCGAAGGGTGCCGTCGACGGCAAGGTAGGTACCCCGGCAGTGCGATCGGCGTCCGCACGCAACGCAGCGAGAAGGCCGGCCAGGTAGCTCTGCTGGAGCGCATCGAATACCACTGCAGGTGTTCCTGTTTGACCGAGGACATCTGCGAGGACATCGGTTCGCGACAAAGCCCGATCAGCTGGCGCGGGAGCCACCAGCGCCGCCTCGGCGAGCACTGTTTCAGGTGTGTTCACGGCGACCTTCGTCATAGTGACAGCGCAGGCTTTGAACTCCGGTTGCTGCGAGGCAGGGTCGATGGCGTCGTTGGTGACGGCGTTGATGGACAGATATTCACCGAAGGCGTCGTTCCAGTGAAATGGGGCAAAGCAGTTCCCCGGACGCACTCGGTCGGTGACAACAGCCGGAAGCACAGCGCGACCGCGGCGTGAGGCAACCTCGATCGCATCCTGGTCGACGATGCCGAGCCTGGCGGCGTCGTCGGGATGGATCTCGACGAAGGGACCTGGGTTGAGCTTGTTCAACTTGGCCACCTTGCCGGTCTTGGTCATGGTGTGCCACTGGTGCGCGAGACGACCGGTGTTGAGCAGGAAGGGGTAGTCGTCGTCGGGCATTTCGGCGGGAAGCATGTGCGGCCGTGCGAAGAACATCGCACGGCCAGTGGCGGTGGGAAATGCGAGCCTCGGAGTGCTGCCGTCCTCGCGGATCAGGAGCCCTTGACTGACACCGTCATTGACGTATCGGATGGGATGACGGTCCTGATCACTGTCTGGCGGGCATGGCCACTGGATCGATGTCTTGCGGAGGCGCTCGTAGGTGACGCCGCGTAAGTCGTAGCCGGTCTTCGGATTCCAGAACTGCTTGATCTCTTCGAACACCTCTTCGGCACAGGTGTAGGTGAACGCTTCGGCGTACCCCATCTCGCAGGCGATCCGGGCGATGATCTGCCAATCAGGCAGCGCCTGCCCGACCGGATCCAGTGCCTGCTGAAAGAGCGTCAGGTTGCGTTCGGAATTGATCATCACTCCGTCGGACTCTGTCCACAGCGAAGCAGGCAGCAGAACATCGGCGTATTCGTTGGTCTCGGTGCCCAGGAAAGCATCCTGGGTGATGACGAGGTCGGCCTTCTCCAATCCGTCGATGACGGTCTTGCGGTTGGCTACCGTCGCAACGGGATTGGTGCAGATGATCCAGCACGCTTTGATGTCGCCCGCCGCCATTCGGGAGAACATGTCGATGGTGCCACCGCCGATGTCGGTGCGCAGCGAGCCCTGCGGGATCCCCCATCGCTCCTCGACGAAGTCGCGATCGGCGTCGACCATCACGGCGCGCTGACCTGGCAAACCTGGCCCCATGTAGCCCATTTCGCGCCCACCCATGGCGTTCGGCTGCCCGGTCAACGAGAACGGACCGCTGCCGGGCTTGCAGATCGCACCGGTCGCAAGGTGAAGGTTGCAGATGGCGTTGGTGTTCCACGTGCCGTGGGTGCTCTGGTTCAGACCCATTGTCCAACAGCTCATCCAGTTGGCGGCCTCACCGATCCACTGCGCTGCAGTGCGGATGTCGGCCTCGGGGATACCGGTGATCTCACTGACCTTCTCCGGGGTGTACTCCGCGAGGAAACTGGGCATCACCTCCCAGCCTTCGGTGAAGTCGGCGATGAAGTCCGGATCTGTGTGGCCGTTTACGACGAGCAGGTGGAGTAGTCCGTTGAGTAGCGCGAGATCGGTGCCGGGAGCGATCTGCAGGAACAAGTTCGCCTTGTCGGCGGTGGCGGTGCGTCGAGGATCGACGACGATCAACTTCGCGCCTGCCTTGATCCGCTCCTGCATCCGCAGAAAAAGGATCGGATGGCAGTCCGCCATGTTCGCGCCGGTCACGAAGAACACGTCGGCGTGTTCGAAGTCCTGATAGGAACCGGGCGGTCCGTCGGCCCCGAGTGACTGCTTGTAGCCGGTGCCGGCACTCGCCATGCACAAACGGGAATTCGATTCGATCTGATTGGTCCCGATGAAGCCCTTGGCCAGTTTGTTCGACAGGTACTGAGCTTCGAGTGACATCTGCCCGGACACGTACAACGCAAACGCGTCGGGACCGTGCTCGTCGATTATTGCCCGCAGGCGCTGGGCGGTGTCAGTGATGACTGCGGCCATGTCCGCCGCTTCGATCGCATCACCTCGGCGCGGACGGCGATATGCAGATTCCATGCGCCCCGGGCCGGCGAGCATGTCTGCGGTCGTGGTGCCTTTGGTGCACAGACGCCCGAAGTTGGTGGGATGTGTCTTCAGACCGGAAGACTTCGCAGCCTTCCGACGCCCCGTCTCGGGATCGGTGATGATGTCGAGGACAAGACCACAGCCCACCCCGCAGTATGCGCAGAGTGTGTCGACACTGGTGGTGGTGAGTTGAGCGCCCATCGATTCATGCATCCCTTCGACCGAGGATCAAGGTCGACTTCTATCTTCGGATGCAGTTGTTTCGGGAGTTCATGCCCGATGTTGCGTATCAATCACTCTTTCCTCACCGCGACCTTCGGACCGATGTGCGGTCCCGGGACCAGCGGTCGTCGACGTGCAGCTGTACGCGAATGCCCAGTTCTACACTCTGCCGCCGAATCGAGCGATGTAGTGCCAAACCTTCTTGACGTCCTGCGGATCGAAGGATGCACCCCGTGCGAGCCCCAGGACGGCAGGCGTCAGCCGCCTGCCGTGCGCAATTTCTCGGGCAAGGTCGATCACGGCCGCACCCCGGTATTCGGGATGTTCGGCTATCTCGTCGACATCGACCGCGTATCCCTCGTGCCACAGCACCGGGCACGTGAGCGAGTGGGCGATCTCTTCGATCCGTGTGCCCCGGTAACTCGGATCCAGAACGAGCGCCTCGACGTCCGTCCCGATGTCGACGACGCCGTGGACGTGCGCCTCGATGTAGTGGTCGAGCGGATCGTCGAGCTCGGCAGCCCGTGCGGCGCCGACCAAGCTCATCGCTTCGGCCGTTCCGAAATGATCAGGCTCGAAGACGCTGTCGGGAAAGCAGAAAGTGGTGCGGTCGAGCGTGTGCTCGGCAAGCCGGAAGTAGGACGAGCCGAACCGAGGGGATGCCCCGTAGGGATCGGCGGAGAAGTTCAACGATCCGTACTTCGGCCGTTCCGAGGGCTCTCGCTCGTCGTAAGCTCCGCCGAATATCCGACTCTCCCAACGCCAACGATCGCCGCCGTGATGCGCCGTCAGTCCGCCGTTGCTCGTTCGAGACTCGAACTGGGTCACATAGGTGCCTTGACGTGCGATCGAGGCCAATGTCAGACCACGTTCAGACGGGAGGTCCGGATGAAAGTGCAACGTCACCCGGTGATTTCGATCCAACGGGCCGCCCTTCGAGAGACCGCTCACGTGCGCAATCGCGGCAGACCAAGGAGTGGAATCAACAGGCATTCGCCCATTATCCGAATATGGAAGCAGCGCCGGTGAAGAAATCGACCAGTGAATACGGTGCGCCTTCACCGAGGCAGAGATCAAGGATCACGTGCGAGTCCGCGGCCTCGGATGCGCTGCGCACGAACATCGCTTCTTCGTACTCGGCGAGTGCCCCTTCGATGTCGTCGGGGTGCGCGGCGATCGCCTTTCCCAGTTCGGCGCCGTCGAACATGGCCAAGTTCGCACCCTCACCGGACGGGGCCATCAGGTGCGCCGCGTCACCGAGGAGCGTCACCCCAGGCACGCGATCCCATCGGTGCTCGTCGGGAAGTGCATGGATCGCGCGCGGAATCGGAGCGGTTTCGCCATCGGTGATCAGCGCCGTGAGTTCCGGTGCCCAACCGTCGAACTCGGCGGCGACCCGCGCTGTCGCAGCGGCGGCGTCGGTGAAATCGATACCGGCAAACCACTCCGCCGGACGGTTCAGCTGAACGTAGGTGTGCACGATGTCTCCCGCCTCTCGATGCGCGGCGATCGCTTTTCCTGGTGCGGGCGCGTACATCGCCCCGTCCCCGACGGCTTCGGCTGCAGCCGAATGCTTCTCGTCGACGTCGTGGAGGTAGGTCTCGACGAACGTGGTGCCGACGTATTCCGGCTTCGCATCGGAGAGCAGCGGCCGGATCTTCGACCAGGCACCGTCTGCACCGACGAGAAGGTCGGTGGTCACTGTCGAACCGTCGACGAAGGTCAACTCGTGGCGATCATCTCCGAGCGAGCGCACAGTGTCGACTTTGCGTCCCCATTCGATCGTGTAGTCCGGAAGGGAATCAATCAGGATTCGACGGAGGTCGCCGCGCAGCACCTCGGGACGTGTTCCCGTGCCGTCGTCGGGTTCGTCGAGGAGCACGGCGGCGTGTTGATCGAGTACGCGCGACGCGGCGCCGCCCGCGTGGATGATCGCGCGGAACTCGTCGGTGAGGCCGGCAGCGTCGAGCGCGGCCTGACCGTTGTGTTCGTGGATGTCGAGTTGGCCGCCCTGCGTGCGAGCTTCTGCCGACGGTTCCGCCTCGTAGATCTTCGAGGGAATTCCGTGAACGTGGAGTACACGCGCGAGAGTCAGACCGCCGAGGCCCGCCCCGATGATCGTTATCGAGTTGCTCATGTTTGTTTCCTTTCAGGCTTCGATTGGAACGCCGTTCCAATTACCATCTTGGAACGACGTTCCAGATATGTCAAGATGGTTCGCATGGCGACCAGGAATCAGCGGACCGAACGACGTACGGATGCGCTCTCGAAGGAGCGAATCGTCGAGGCTGCGATCGAGATCCTCGACGACGAGGGCGAAGCCGCGCTGACATTTCGCGCACTCTCCGCACGCCTGGCAACAGGTAGCGGGGCGATTTACTGGCACGTTGCCAACAAGAGCGAACTGCTCGCCGCGGCGACCGACGACGTCATCGCCCGCGTGACAACCGGTGCAACCGAAGGCGCAGCCCCACGGGAGGCGATCCGGACCATCACCCTCGGCGTGTTCGACGCGATCGACGCCCACCCCTGGGTCGGCACCCAACTCTCACGTGAACCGTGGCAATCAGCGGTGATGCAGATCTTCGAAAGTCTCGGCGAGCAACTCCAGGCGCTCGGCGTTCCCCAACCGGCGCAGTTCGACTGCGCGTCCGCACTCCTGAATTACGTGCTCGGCCTCGCCGGGCAGTATGCCGCGGGGGCCCGCCTCCTCCCCCGCGAGACAGATCGATCCGCTTTCCTCGCGGGCGTCGCCACGCGATGGGAAGAACTCGACTCTGCGAAGTACCCGTTCCTCAATCAGGTGACGGCGCAGTTGCGCGACCACGACGACCGAGAACAGTTTCTGGCAGGCATCGAGCTCATCCTCGCGGGGATCGACACCGTCCGATAGCGGCCGTAGCCGTCAGCGTGAATGAACAGCGGCGTTGGATCCGAGCGCTATGTCGAGGAAATCTCTTGCCGCACCGCGCAATCCGCGATCGGGATCCCAGACGGCTTGGAGTCGACGCGGCATCCGCAAGCCGTCGACGTTGACCGCGACCAGTCGGCCGTCCGTCAGGTCGGCGGCAACTGCCAGCGACGACAGAACAGCCGGGGCGTTGCCTGCCACCACCGCAGCCTTGACAGCGGTACACGAGGTGAGCTCGAGCAGCGGCGGCACACAATCGGGAACAGCATTCTCGAGCGTCAGGCGCGTACCGGACCCTGATTCTCGCTGAATCAGCGGTGTGCGTGCGAGTTCCTCGACCGGAACGGGCACACCATTCGCCCAGTCGTGTCCCGGCGGCACAACCACGACGAGGTGATCACGCGCTACTTCGCACGACGCGAGCGCCGACGGCACATCCGGCCCTTCGACAAATCCGATATCGGCCTGGCCGGCCTGAACTTGAGCAGAGACGTCCGAGGAATTGTGCAAGCTCACCGACGCCACGACGTTGGGGAACTTGTGCCGCATCGCGACCGTCCATCCGGGAACCAGATACTCGGCGATGGTCATGCTGGCGGCAACCGTGACGGCAGCATCACGTTCACCGCGAAGTGCGGCAACTCCCGATGCCATTTCCTCGGCACTGACGAGGATGTGACTTGCCCACTCGAGAATCAGACCGCCCTCGGCGGTGGGACGAACACCGGTCGCCGCTCGATCGAACACCTTGATTCCGAGTTGGCGTTCGACCGAACGCACCCGGGCGCTGACCGCCTGCTGACTGAGTCCGTGCTCCCGGCCGGCAGCACCCATGCTGCCCAGACGCCCTACGGAAAGGAGGACGTCGAGGGCACTGAGTTCCGGCACCCGAGGAGACAACGACATAGTCCCAAGATTAGACCCACAAGGCGAGTTTGTGGGCATTCAAGAACAACCGGTCTACCGGTACGGACCGGATGAGACGACAGTGAAATACATGACCACCACAACGAGTTCCACCTTCACCCACATCACTCCGAACTGGTTCGCGGCAGCGATGGGAACGGGAATCGTGTCGGTGGCCGCCGCTTCGCTCGAACCGGAGATCGAGGGCTTGAAACTGGTCTCCGAGATCTTCTGGGTTCTGGCGGTTCTCGTACTGTGCGCCTTGATCGGAGCATTTGCCACCCATTGGTCACAACATCGATGTCAGGCCCTCGCCTACCTGCACAGCCCCGCGATGTTCCCCTTCTACGGCGCCGTCGCAATGGCACTGCTGACCGTGGGATCCGCAACCGGCATCACCGGCCCGGACTTCCTCGGCCACGACGTGGCGATCACCGTGTCGCTGACACTGTGGACACTCGGCACGGCACTCGGCCTGGTCACCTACGTCGTGATGATGATTCGACTCGTTCGAGATGCCGGGATGGCGACGGCAATGCCGTTCTGGCTCATGCCCGTCGTACCTCCGATGGTCTCGGCCACCACCGGCGCAGCGGTCAGCACCCACATGCCCGAAGGCGCTCCACGCATCGCGGTACTGGTTTTCTGCTACATCCTGTTCGCTCTGGCGCTGACCGCCGCCATCGGCATTCTGGTAGCCGTCGCCAGGCAGTTCGCACGCAACCGTTCGGCCGGCGTCGACGTGATCCCGTTCAATGCCATTCCCTCACTGTGGATTCCGTTGGGCGTGATCGGACAGTCGATCGCGGCATCCAACCTGTTGGCCGCCGCCTCACGGCATGCACTCAGCCCCGAGCATGCCGACACCCTGCACGAATTCGGGATCGCCTACGGAACCGTCGTCGGAATCATCGGCGTGATCG
Source organism: Rhodococcus sp. MEB032 (assembly GCF_030208925.1). Lineage (NCBI taxonomy): Bacteria > Bacillati > Actinomycetota > Actinomycetes > Mycobacteriales > Nocardiaceae > Rhodococcus > Rhodococcus sp. MEB032. The sequence continues at coordinate 146,427 of NZ_JARVSY010000007.1, read as the reverse complement.
CGTTTGTCACCGTCACCGTCGTCACCATCCACGCACTGCGCCGCGGCTTGGACTTCTCGCTCGGCTGGTGGAGCTTCACCTTCCCCATCGGAGCATGTGCCGTCGGAGCGAATGCCTTCGGAGTCGCCACCGGTTCCACCCTGATCCTGGGAATCGCACTTGCCCTGCTGACCGTACTGATCCCCATCTGGGCAACCGTCGCGGTCAGGACCGTCCGGTCGATCCGCAGTGGAGTTCTACCGGCGGCTGCATGAATTCGCACCGATGAGTTTTGGCTCGCCGTACGGTCTGTACTCACGTAGACCATTGTCGAGAGCAGGAGTACACGGTGAGTCAGTTATTGCGAGTGCAGAATTTCGGCGTTTCGAGTGACGGAATAGCCTGCGGTCCGGACCAGAGCTTCGAGAGCCCGTTCGGCCTGGACCACGGTGAAATGTTTGCGTGGGCAGGAGCTACGGCCAGCTGGCCCAATCGCACCGATCCCGGCGGCAGCCGAGGCCTCGACGACTATTTCACGCGGGACTTCTCCAATAACATCGGCGCCGAAATCATGGGCCGCAACAAATTCTCACCGTACCGCGGCCCTTGGGAGAATCTCGAGTGGCAGGGCTGGTGGGGCGACGAGCCACCGTTCCACACCCCGGTTTTTGTCTTGACCCACCACGTGCGGCCGTCGTTCACGCTATCGGACACGACATTCCACTTCGTCGACGCCGACCCCGCGACGGCCCTCGCGCAGGCACGTGAGGCAGCGCAGGGCAAGGACGTTCGACTCGGCGGCGGAGTCAGCACTATCCGTGAATTCCTCGACGCCGATCTGGTCGACACGATGCACATCGCTGTCTCCCCGATCGAATTCGGATCCGGTCTACGACTGTGGGAGACACCTGACGAGTTACTCGACCGCTTCAACCTCGACGTTGTGCCGAGCCCGAGCGGCGTGACGCACCACCTGTTCTGGCGGAAGTGACGTGTTGGGGCAGCTCCGTAAACGGGAGCTGCCCCAACAGTTACGCACTATTCGCCGGTCTCGACCTGGCGCCCCGACTGGTACCACGCCATCGTTCCACCGGCCACCGAAACGGCATTGATGCCGCGAGCCTGCAGATACTCAGCGGCTTGCAAGCTCCGACCACCGACGGCGCAGATGATGTACACCGTTTCCGCGTCCGGAATTTCACCCACGCGAGAGACGAATTCGCTGAGCGGAATGAGCGTCGCACCGGGAACTCGGACCTGAGCGAACTCGTCGGCCTCACGGACGTCGATCAACGGCTCACCCGCTGCCAAAGCCGTGTCCAGTGCATTCAAATCGACTTCCAACATTTCTTCTGCGCCTGCCTTCGTGTTCGCTGCTGTCCGAATAGACGGTACCCGCGCGTTTTCGTGCAGCTCCCTTTACGATCTGACAATGACCAATACGGTTCCCGAAAAGTCCGGTTTTTGGAGTCGCCCCACCGTATGGAAAGTGCTCCTGCTGATCGCCGTCTACCTGGCGTTCTATCTCGCTGTCGGGCAGGTTACCTCCAGGGTTTTTGCAGACCAGATCGACACGGACAATGTCGTGGCAAGCGCCTCCAGCATCCTCCTCGGCGTCGCATTGCCCATCGCGATCGGCGGGATCGCCCTGCTGGTTTTCACGACAAAGGTCGGCTGGCTGCGCGGCGTCTTCGGCCCACAACCCATTCGTGGGCGCGGTTGGATGTGGATCGGTCCGATCATCGTGGTCGCCGCCATTGTTGCGCATCTGGCGGGAACCGATTGGAGCGCCTGGACCACCGGCGAGGTAATCGCCCTGCTGGTGCTCGGTGCGTGCGTCGGCCTGACCGAGGAATTGGCCACCCGTGGCCTGGCAGTGAAGATGCTGCGCGACGCCGGCCACCGCGAGCGCTTTGTCGCCGTCGTGTCTTCACTGGTGTTTGCACTCATGCACACGGTCAACCTGATCGCCGGGATGAAGCCGTCGACCGTCCTTGTCACCGTGGTCTACACCTTCGGTTTCGGTATGTGCATGTACCTGACAATGCGTGTGACGGGCACGATCTGGGCCGCAATCGTGTTACACGGCCTCACCGACCCCACCACAATTCTCTCGACCGGCGGGCTGGACACTTCGGTGACCACGGAAGTGAGCGGCGCCGCCGCCATCACCTCTCTACTGACGGTCCTCTTGGTCGTCTTCGGGGTGATCGCCGTCTTCCTCATCCGAGATCGAATCGGCGAAGAACGGCACACACCCGTCTCGGCCTGACCGACCGCGACCGTACAAGACATACTTGTGCCCATGCCTTCTCGAACCAAGTACTCGTTCGCCGTCGTGACTGCATCGTGTGTGCTGGCACTCTCCGGTGCCGTCACTCATGCCACCGCGGGGGTTCCGACAACTCCCGAAGTCGCGACCACCGAATCCATCGCGTCGGAATCGATCAGCGATCTGTATGCAGCCCAGGGCGCGCACGAAGTGGCTGCCGATTCAGTTCCCGGGTACCAACTGTTCTACCCAGCCGACTTGTCGTCTGATGGCAATCGGCATCCCGTCGTCACCTTCGGCAACGGCAGCTATGCGACTTACGAAGAGTACGAAGCGCTCCTGCAGCATCTCGCTTCTTGGGGTTTTGTCGTTGTGGTGGCCGACAGCAGCGTCACCGGCGACGGGACGGAGATCTTGGGGGCTGCCCAGTACGTCGTCGATCAGAACACCAACGCTGAGAGCATTTTTCACCAGCGGATCGACACCGACAACATTGCCTCGGTCGGACACTCCCAGGGCGCCGGTGGCGCGATCAACGCGGCAACCCAGTCCGCGAATCTGATCACCGCCACGGCGGTACTCGATTTGCCTGACCCGTGGTGGGCCTCGCGACCTGTCGACGTGATCGACGTGGCCCAGTTGACCGGACCGACGTTCTTCATGACCGGCGCCGACGACCCGGTCTCCACCGCCGATCCGCAAGCCGAGTACTTCGACAAAACCGCCGGACCGGCGGTCCGCGGCAGACTGCTTGGCGTCGGCCACAATTGGGCCGCAGATGGCGAAGGATTCCGGGGCTACCTCACCGCATGGCTGAGATTCACCCTCAGCGGCGACCAGACTGCCGCAAGTGCATTTGTCGGCGACTCGGCGGCAATCCTCACCGATCCCCGTTGGGACCGGCAAGCGATCAAGGGTTTGTGATGACGATCTTGCCGTAGGCCTGCCCGGATTTCTGCTGCTCGAAAGCGTCAGCGAGGCGGTCGAGGCTGTAGGAAGAATCTATGACGGGACGAAGCGCCAGGCTCTCCAGCCCGGCGACCATCTCCTCCTGATGTGCACGACTGCCCACCAGAACACCTTCGATGGTGACCTGTTTGGTCAGTAGCGAAGTCAGGTCGATCGACGACGAGGGGCCGTTCATGATGCCAAGCGCGCAGATTCGCCCGCCTGGTCGGACTGCCGCCAGAGATTGGCCGAGGGTGGACGGCCCGCCGACGTCGAGGACGAGGTCGATCCCGCCGCTGAGCCGCATCGCTTCCGAACCCCAGTCCGGGCGCTCACGGTAGTTGACCACGTGATCGGCACCGAGCTCGACCAATCGTGCCATCTTGTCGGGGGCCGACGACGTTGCGATCACCTGAGCTCCAACAGCTTTGGCCAGCTGGACGGCAAACAGCGCCACCGTGCTGGTCCCAGGGATCAACACCGACGACCCCGGGATGATCGGGACTCCGGCAAATAGTGCGCGCCACGCTGACAAACCTGCGGTGGGCAAGGTAGCGGCTTCCTCGTAGGTGTAGTTTCGCGGCATCACTGTCACAGCAGATACCGGCACGGTGACGGTGTCGCGGGCGAACCCGTCGACACCGTCACCCGGCGAATTTCCGAATCCGTCGAAATCCGGTGTGCCGCTCCGCCAATGCGGCAAATAGGTGCTCATCACGCGATCTCCGACGCTGAACTGCGTTACGCCGTCTCCGACCGCAACGACCTCCCCGGCAGCATCGGACAACAGGATCCGCGGACCGTCGGTCGCTATCTCTCCGGTCGCCACGAGGTAGTCATGGTGGTTGAGCGAATTCGCGTGGATCGCGATCGTCACCTCACCCGCACCCGGGCCCGGGGTCTCGATCGTCCTCGATTCGAGGTTGTTCAATCCTCCAGGCGGGAGTACGTACACGGCGCGGTTGGTCATGGTGTGGATCCTCGCACGAATGGTGATCGGGTGATGTTCGGAAAGGGTTCTGCTGCTCAGAGGAGAGAAGCGGTGAACCCTCCGTCGAGAACCAGGCTGCTGCCGTTGCACCACGACGACTGGTCGCTCGCAAAGAACACTGCGGCGGCGGCAACTTCCTCGGTCCGGCCGTAGCGCGTCTGCTTAGTGACCATCAGGTCGTCGAATCCCCCGGACTCGAGGCCGAGGGCATTCTCGAAATCCTGCTGGTGACTCTTGACCAGGTCTGTGTCGATGAATCCGGGCAGCAATGCATTCGCGCGGATTCCATGGAAGCGAAGTTCGGCTGACAGGGTTTCGGTGAGATTGCGGACTGCTGCTTTGGCGGCGGCATAGCTGCCGATCAAAGGCGAGCCGGTGGTCGACGAGATCGACGAGATGTTCACGATCGAACCGCCACCGGATGCGACGAGAGCGGGCAGCGAATGACGCACTGTCAAGAACACTCCATCGAGGTTGACCGACATGACTTTCCGCCAGTCCTCGAACGAGGTCTCGATCAGCGGGGTCGTGGTGGCGATACCGGCGTTGGGTACTACGACGTTCAGTCCGCCGAACTCTTCGACCGCTCTGGCGACGAGATCCTTGACCTGCTGTTCGTCGGTGACATCAATGGTGACAGCAATGGCTCCGTCGATCGAGTCCGCCACTGCCTGTGCTGCGCCACCGTTGATGTCGGAGACCACGACCCTCGCGCCCTCCGCCCCGAATGCCTGGGCAATGGCGGCGCCGATTCCGGCACCTGCGCCGGTGACAATTGCAACTTTGTTCGCGAGAAGATCGGACATGTCAGCGTTCCCCTTCAGTTCTCGGTCGGGACGTAGAAAAGCAATTCGGGTCCGGTGTCGCCGGTGGTCGCGATGGCCTCGGACATGTCGAGAGTTCCGTCGCCCAAAGCACTTCCCAACGCCTGCGCGGTGCCCGCGAGATCTTCCGTGTCGAGTTGATAGATGCTCAGGTAGCGGCGCGCGGGCAATGCATCCTCGGGCAGCAACTGCACATCCGCCAGGAAGAATCTGGAGGCGGAGACAACTCCGGGCACTCGTTCGACGACCTGCGGAATATGCACGTCGTCGTACCAGCGGTTGAACGCATCCTCCGAAGACGGATCGGCGGGGTGTACGTGTGCGACGAGAATCGCTGTGCTCATGAAGTTCCTCTTCGACTCGAAGTGCTTTTGGTTCAGCGCGTTTGGAAGGCGACGATATTCACGCGCAAGGCAACTGACCGCGGCTGCGTGTGGTGAATCGATCGCGCTCAAGCGACAACCCTAGGGAGCAAATGTGACCCGCACCATATGCTCGGAGGTCAGAGTTGAGCTCCACATTTGTCCTCTCGGCACAAAACTGTCTCTCGGCACTAACACGGTGGCCAGAATCAGGCGTTAACGGAAGTCTCGCGATTTGGCCGTGACTCGCAGATCCATCAGCTGCATCCGGTCTGCCACGACGGTGACAGCGCCTTCTGCATTCTGCACCTTCCCTCGAATAAGCAACGCCGGCGCCGTATTTGCCAATTTTCGGTACTTTGCCCACAACCCCACCGAACACACGACGTTGACCATGCCGGTTTCGTCCTCGAGGTTGATGAACGTGACGCCCGCAGCTGTGGCCGGACGCTGCCGGTGTGTGACTGCTCCCCCCACCAGCACACGGTCACCGTCCGGGATGTCGAGAAGTCTCGACGCCGGCACCACGCCGAGCGCGTCGAGCTGTGGGCGGAGAAACTGTGTCGGGTAGGTGTCGGGAGATACTCCTGTCGCCCAGACATCCGCTGCCGCCAATTCGACGTCGCTCATGCCGGGCAGGGTGGGAGCTGTGACCGACGCACCGATACCGGGCAAGCGGTCGGGGCGCTCCCCCGCCGCAGCGCCCGCTGCCCACAGCGCTTCTCTACGCGAGATACCGAAGCTGGCTAGCGCACCGGCGGTCGCCAGCGATTCAGCTTGTGCGGTAGTCAGTTCCACCCGCCCGGTCAGATCGAGAAACGACGTGAACGGTCCACCGAGGTCGCGCTGTTCGACAATTTTCTCGGCGAGTGCATCGCCGATGTTGCGCACTTCCCCCAGCCCCAGCCGAACCTCGAATCCACCTGCCTCGACGGTGGCATGCGCGAGGCTGACATTGATGTCTGCACCGTGTACCTGCACTCCGTGCCGGCGCGCATCGGCAACCAAGGACTGCGGCGAGTAGAAACCCATGGGCTGCGCGCGCAGAAGTCCGGCGCAGAACGCAGCGGGATGATGAAGTTTGAACCACGAGGAGTAGAAGACCAGCGCGGCAAAACTCTGTGAATGGCTTTCCGGGAAACCGAAATTAGCGAATGCATACAGCTTTTCGTAGATCCGGTCGGCAACCTCGTCACCGATGCCGTGTAGGTCTCGCATGCCCTGATAGAACCTCGCGCGCAGTTGTTCCATCTTCTCGGTGGAGCGTTTCGATCCCATTGCCCGACGCAATTGATCGGCCTCGGACGGCGTGAAGCCCGCAACGTCGACGGCCATCTGCATCAACTGTTCCTGGAACAGCGGAACCCCCAACGTGCGTTCGAGTGCCTTCTCGAGCGACGGATGGTCGTAGGACACAGGTTCGAGTTTGTTGCGCCGACGAATGTACGGATGCACTGATCCGCCTTGGATCGGCCCCGGACGGATGAGCGCGACCTCGACTACCAGGTCGTAGAAGTTTCGAGGCTTCAGACGCGGCAGTGTCGCCATCTGCGCACGTGATTCCACTTGGAACACACCCACCGAATCTGCCCGCTGCAACATCTCGTACACCGCTTTTTCCGACAGATCGAGTTGCGCCAAATCGACTGTGATGCCTTTGTGTTCGGCTACCAGGTCCATCATGTAGTGCAAAGCTGAGAGCATGCCGAGGCCGAGCAGATCGAACTTGACCAGCCCAGCGGCAGCGCAATCGTCCTTGTCCCATTGCAGGACACTGCGATTGGCCATCCGCGCCCACTCCACCGGGCAGACGTCGGCGATGGGACGATCGCAGATGACCATGCCGCCCGAGTGGATACCGAGGTGCCGCGGATAGCCTTCGATCTGCGCCGCCAGTTCGAGTACCGGACGCGGAATATCGGTATCCGCATTCTTGTCGATACCACCCCACCGGCCGACCTGCTTACTCCACGCATCTTGCTGTCCCTGCGAAAAGCCCAGCGCCCGAGCCATGTCCCGCACCGACGACTTTCCTCGATAGGTGATGACATTGGCGACCTGCGCGGCATACGTACGCCCGTACTTCGCGTACACGTGCTGGATCGCCTCTTCCCGGCGGTCGGACTCGATGTCCACGTCGATGTCCGGCGGGCCGTCACGTTCAGGCGCAAGAAACCTCTCGAACAACAATTTGTTGCGAACCGGATCGACATTGGTGATGCCGATCGCGTAACACACCGCCGAGTTCGCAGCGGAACCTCTTCCCTGACAGAGGATGTCGTTGTTCTTGCAGAACGACACGATGTCATGCACCACCAGGAAATATCCGGGAAAGTTCAATCCCTCGATGATGGCAAGTTCATGTTCGAGCTGTTTGTATGCCTTCGGTGCACCTTCCGGCGGTCCGTAGCGTTCCAGCGCCCCCACCATGGTGAGCTCACGCAACCACGACGCCTCGGTATGCCCGGCTGGCACGTCGAACGGTGGCAATTTGGGCGCGATGAGCTTGAGATCGAAAGCGCACTCACGACCAAGATCGGCGGCACCACTGACAGCCTCGGGATAGAGCGAGAACAGTGCCGCCATCTCCGCGCCGGACCGCAGGTGCGCTCCGCCGGTAGGGGCCAACCATCCTGCTGCCTCGTCCAAGCTTTGACGCGACCGCACAGCCGCCATTGCCATGGCGAGGCGTCGACGCGGAGGAGCGGCGAAGTGCGCGGCGGTGGTCGCCACCGTACGTAGTCCATGCTCTCTCGCCAATTCGGCCAGAACGGCATTGCGCTCGTCGTCCTCCGCCAACCCATGATGAGTGAGTTCCACCGACACTCGCTCCGCCCCGAAACGCTCGACCAGATCCTGCAAAGCCTCCGTCGCCGCGTCGCGACCACCCGACGTCAAGGCTTGCCGCACATGACCTTTCCGGCACCCGGTCAGGATCTGCCAGTGGCCACCGGCCGCTTCGGTCAATACGTCGTAGTCGTACTGCAGTTTGCCCTTCTCGCCGCCCGCCAGATGCGCGGCGGCGATCTCCCGCGAGAGCCGGCGATACCCTTCCTGCCCACGGGCAAGTACCAGGAGGTGCGTTCCACCGGGATCTGCCGTGCCGGTTCTGGGTACCGAATCCAGAGACAACTCGGCCCCGAACACGGTGCGCATTCCCCATTCACGTGCGGCTTCCGCAAACCTCACCACGCCGTAGAAGCCGTCGTGATCGGTGACGGCGATAGCTTCGAGCCCGAGACGCACTGCTTCCTCGACCAGCTCTTCCGGCGGTGATGCACCGTCGAGGAAACTGAAGGCCGAGTGAGCGTGCAGTTCTGCGTAAGGAACTACACCGGCACCACGGGTGAGCTCGCCCGCGTGGTACTCGCCGCGCTTTCTTGACCAGGCGGGGCTGTCGCTTCCATCGCCCGGAAACAAATCCTCGTGTTCCACACGGCCGGGTCGTCCGGAAAGCACCCGTTCCATCTCGGACCACGTCGGCGGCCCATTTCCCCAACCCACACTGACCTCGCACCTGATCGAGTCGGCCGTCAGGGACGACCGACTGCTCGAGGATGCCGAAAGGGAAGACGCACCACATGCATCGAACTGATGTTCGATGCAGATTCAGTCTGACAGGTCACTCACCCACAGTCAACAGAGCGAATCTCAACCCTCACCGTCTCGTCACATTCAGATGTACGCATGTCTGCACTCCGTTCACTTTCGCCCCAGATCATTAGCGGCGTTCATAATCTCCATCCATACTGTTTCCAGGAGTACTACTCGTATGTCGTTCTCGCGCAACACACGTAGGTTGACGGCCGTCGCCGGCGCCGTCGCCGTTCTGGCCGCTGCCGGCTGCAGCAGCAGCGCCGACGAGGCCACCGGCTCGAACGGCGCGACCGTCGATCGCGCCGCGACCGGCGAACTGTCCTCGAACGGTGGCGCTCGTCGCATCGACGGTGATCAGTCGGCCGCAGTGCGCGACGCCGTCAATGCCTCCGGCGCGAAGAACGTCATCCTCCTGATCGGGGACGGCATGGGCGACTCGGAGATCACCGCCGCACGCAACTACGCCGAAGGCGCTGCGGGCAGCTTCCCCGGCCTCGACGCCCTGCCGATCACCGGCCAGTACACGCACTACGCACTGACCAAGGACGGCAAGCCCGACTACGTCACCGACTCCGCAGCCAGCGGATCGGCATGGTCCACCGGCACCAAGACCTACAACGGCGCGATTTCGGTCGACATCAAGGGGCAGGCCCAGTCGACCGTCCTCGAGATCGCCAAGGCGAACGGCAAGGCCACCGGCAACGTCTCCACCGCCGAGGTGCAGGACGCCACCCCCGCAGTGCAGGTCGCGCACGTCAGTGGCCGCAAGTGCTACGGACCGGAGGCGACGTCCAAGTCCTGCCCGGAGAACGCCCTCGAGAACGGCGGCAAGGGATCGATCAGCGAACAGCTCCTCGACACCCGCGCCGACGTCACCTTTGCCGGCGGCGCCAAGTCCTTCGCCGAGACTGCGAAAGCCGGTGACTGGCAGGGCAAGACACTCAATGAGCAGGCCGCCGCCCGTGGCTACCAGCTGGTGAAGAACGCCGCCGAGATGAACGAGGTCGGCAAGGCCGATCAGGATGCACCCGTGCTCGGCTTGTTCGCCGACGGCAACATGCCCGTCCGCTGGGAAGGCTCTGTCGCCACCCGTGACGGTTACCTGCAACCCGCCGAAACCTGCGTCGACAACCCCAAGCGAACCTCCGACGTGCCCAAGCTCGCGGACATGACTCAGAAGGCCATCGACCTACTGAAGGTCAACGACAACGGATTCTTCCTCCAGGTCGAAGGTGCCTCGATCGACAAGCAGGATCACGCAGCCAACGCATGCGGTCAGATCGGTGAAACCGTCGACCTCGACGAAGCTGTGCAGAAGGCACTCGAATTCGCGAAGACCGACGGAGAAACCCTGGTCATCGTCACAGCCGACCACGCTCACACCAGCCAGATCGTCACCAATGTCAGCGCCGACGACATCGCCACCATCGCCAAGGACCAGAACATCCCGGTCGAGCGCGCCCAGGAAATCGTCTACCCCGGCCTTACCCGCAAGCTGACCACCAAGGACGGCTCGGAGATGACGATCAGCTACGGAACGTCCGAGGATCCGGCCGTCGAGTCCGAAGGACACACCGGAACTCAGTTGCGCGTAGCAGCTTTCGGCCCGCATGCGGCCAACGTCAGCGGTCTCACGGACCAGACCGACCTGTTCTTCACGATGACCGACGCGCTGGGACTCGACCGTTCCAAGGTCGCAGCTCACTGATCCGATAACACCTGAATCCACCCACCCACAGTCACACCAGAGCAGCCAAGGCGCGCACCCGATCTTCGGGTGCGCGCTTCGGGCAACTGGTGCATTTGCCTTCACCGGGTACCTCGTAGATCAGGCAGCACGACGCCCGCTGCGTGAATCTGCGTCGCCCGAATGCCACCGGCGTCAATGGATTACTTACGCGCACAGCAGATTCTCTGCGATCCACGTCCACGAAACGCGGGACCGGAATGCCCGGGTTCTCACCGCGGAGAACTTCGATCAGACCGGCCGCAAATGCACTTCCGCGCTCCCGCGCATTACCGGCGGCATCGAGGCTGCGATTGGCGATGGAGTCCGTCGTGATCGCCCACAGCGCCTGCTGCCGAACGCCGGACACCTCGGCGAGTACCTCGATCACGGGATTGAGCGAGCGGAACATCGCGTGGCCCAACTCCGCCACACTCCGCGAGATCGGAATGACCGATCCGGCAGCAAAACCGCCCAGATAGCCGTTGTCACGCAAGAAGATCCGCCCACCGTCCAACGATGGATCGGCCGCGAACCCGGTGACCATCCCGGTTCCGATCGGAATGCCGGTCAGCGTCGAGCTGGCCGAGTACCACCACAACGTGCCGTTCACTCGACTGTCCGCACTCCCCCATCGCTCTGCCGTATCGGCGACACGTGCTGCCAACCACTGGGGGTCGGTCATCAACACCGCGGGCACCGTATCCGGATACGCGCTCAGGTTGTCGAAGAACGGCACAGCTACTGCCATACGGGCGTAGATCCCGGCCACCGATTCCGTCATGCCAGCCCCAATATCTCCATCCGCGGACGTACTCCGCGTTCGACTCGCGCCCTGATGCCGAAAACCTCGGCCAACAACGGCTCGTCCAACACCTCGACCGTAGACCCACACGCGCGGAGTTCACCTTCGGTGAGCACGGCAAGGTTGTCGCAGTACTCGACTGCCAACCGTAGATCGTGCATCGTGACCACAACTGCGAGCCCCGCCGACGCAAGTTCGGTAAGCAGTTCCATCACGATCAACTGGTGACGAAGATCGAGATGATTGGTCGGCTCGTCCAACAACAGAACCTTGGGCTCCTGAGCCAATGCGCGAGCTATCGAGACACGTTGCCGCTCACCACCCGACAGGGTCGATACGTCTCGTCCGGCAAGCTCGACCAAACCGACCTGCTCGATGCACCGGTCCACGATGGTGGTATCGCGCTCCGTGCTTCGGTCCAACCAGCTGCGGTGCGGAGTTCGTCCGAGCGCGATCGATTCACGAACCGAAAGTCCTGCCGAGACAGTGGGTTCTTGAACACTTGCCGAGACAGTTCGGGCGATGTCCTTACGCGAGAGCGTCGTCGAGTCGACTTGATCGATCAGAACTGCGCCACCTGTCGGCGTCAAAGCGTTGTAGCAGCAGCGCAGCGCCGTCGTCTTGCCACTGCCGTTCGGCCCGACCAAGCCCAATATTTCACCGGACTTGACTGCGAAAGTGATGCCGCGCAACACTTCGCGATTTCCGAGCCGCGCCCGGGTCTCGACGAGTTCGAGCAGGGGCGCAGTTTCGGAGTCTTTCGGGAGTGTCACTGTTCTGGCCTGTGTCACTGTTCGAGCCTCCGATACTGCCGGTAGAGCATCCAGACGAAGATCGGTGCACCCACGAGGGCCGTGATCACTCCGACCGGAACTTCAGTGGATTGTGCCACCGAGCGCGCAGCGGTATCCGCGGCAACCATCGCGACGGCGCCCAGCAGGGCTGCAGCAGGGAGCAGTCGAATTGCTCTGGTGCCGACGATGAAGCCGGCCAGATGCGGGATCAGCAGACCGATGAAACCGATTCCACCGGCAACGCTGACTGCTGCGCCCGCCAGTACGGAGACCGCGAGCAAGGACAACACACGGAACCGTCGGACGTTCATACCGAGTGCAGCAGCCCCGTCGTCACCGGTCTGCAAAACGTCCATCCATCGCGAACTGAACAGAAGGGCTGTGCCGACGACGGCCAGTGTGATCGTCGGGAAGATCAGCGTCGACCATCGTGCATCACCGAATCCGCCGGCGAGCCAATGCATAACTCCAGTGATGTGACGCTCGTCTGCAATCACCAAGAGACAAAAAGTGATCAATGCCGAAAATATCTGTCCGAGCGCAACACCCACAAGAATGATTGCAGTCGGCTGCGGATATCTACCACCAATCAGCAACGCGAGGAACAACGGAATCATCGCTCCGATGAACGCGGCAACAGGAATCGTGAATACGCCGAGCATTCCGGCTCCGATCCCCAGAACCGTAACCAAAACCACCATGAATCCTGCGCCCGACGAGACTCCGAGCAGATACGGATCGGCAAGCGGATTACGGGTGACAGCTTGAGCAACTGCACCTGCCATGGCCAACGAAGCACCCACTACCGCGGCAGTGAGTGCACGTGGCAGGCGGGAGTCGATCACGATCGACTCCCGCGCCGCGGTCCACCACGTCTCGAAAGTCCCTGGCGCCAAACGGGCTCCGACTATCGCCCAGACGTCACCGACGGGAATGCGGACCGACCCGAAAGACACCGCCAGCCCCATGACCACGGCAAGCGCAACACACAGGACTGCAAGCAAAGCGGTATAGCTGGAACGAGATCTGGTCACTGTGCCGGAACTACGCCCGGATGCAGACCCGCCGCGATGGTCTGGGCCGAGCGCACCAGACGAGGGCTCTCGAAGAAGTCGTCGAGAGGAATGACCACGAATCGATTCTGTTGGACGGCGGGAGTGGTGGCCATGACGGGATGTGACTTCAGGAAATCGATCTTCGCTTGGGCGTTCTCAGATCCGTAGTCCAGAACGACGATCGCCTGGGGCGCACGCTCACCCACGACCTCCCATGTGGTCTTGACGTATGGGCGCTCGCCCTCGGAGTAGATGTTCGTCGCTCCCGCGTAGCCGGCGACGAGCTGACCGACACCCACTCCGCCGATCGTCGTCGGAACGTCCTTGCCGCCGTCATAGAAGAATGTCGGCACCGGCGGTGCATCTCCGACTGCCGCCTTCACCGCATCGAGCCCTTGCGTTACCTGATCGGTGACCTCGGCTGCTTCACCTTCGACGCCGAGGATTCTCCCCAACTGCTCGTAGTCGTTTTCCAGCATCGAGATGTCGGGGAATCCCTGGCCGCAGTACTCGGAGAACAGGAACGTGTTGATTCCGCGTTCGGCGAACAGGTCCCGCGAACGGCCTTCCTTCTCTTGAAAGGCGCTGCTCATACCTCCGACGACAAAATCGGGATCGAGATCGAGAATCTGCTCGGTGGTCGGGTATTCCTTGGCGAGGTTGGTGATCTTCGCGAACTGCTCGGCGGTCTCGGGGGTTGGTGTGCTGTCGCCGTATCCCATCCCGACGATCCGGTCACCGACGCCCATCTCGATGAGTACTTCGGTGACGTGATCGTTCATGGTGATGATCCGCTGGGGTGGCGAATCGAATGTTACTTCTCGATCGCAGTTCGTGATGGAAACCGGCTGCGTAAAGGATTCGGTGGTTGAAGAACCACCAGCCGCTTCGCCTTTGGAACAACCTGCCGAAACCAAGGCGACCGCGATGAGAACAGCGGCGGCGCGGGACGGGGAGAACTGAAGTGACACGGGGACCTCGTAAGGGCTCTGAGCCACGAATGAGAATCCGACAGACAACTCCGCCCGCACGCTGATCCTCGGCCAGAGCTCCTGCTGGACTTCCTTTTCGTAGACCACGACGAATGGATGTCGCACACCGCGCGGCGGGTAATCGGGCTTGCCGACACTCGGTGACTACCGAGAATCGACCTACCGTTGCGGGTCAGCGCCGGATTCGGACCGGCTTCCCCCACACGCGTGGCTTGCAAGTGCTTCGAGCAGTATGCATGACGTTTCCGATTCAAGACCAAACGCCCACTACAGTCGATCTGGCCAGACGCCCCCACACACCGGAGTTGATACATGACACGCTGGGCCCAAACCGTCGTCGCCCGGAAATGGTGGGTACTGAGCCTCGCGGTTCTGATAGTTCTCATCAGTGGGGTGTGGGGACTCGGAGTGTTCGGCAAGCTCAGCCAGGGCGGCTTCATCGATCCGGGCAGCGACTCCGCGAAGGTCGCCGACATCATCGAAGACAATCTCGGACCGCAGACCCCGGACATCATCGCGATCTACTCGCCCACGGACGGCAAGACTCTGGACGACATCGGGCCGGCAGTGACAGCCGCCGTCGACCAGTTCAAAACCGAAGTGCCGACCGCTTCGGTGAAATCGTATTGGGGAACAGACGCCGCAGCGAAGGCCAGCCTGCTCTCGAACGACGGATCCATGGCGGCCGTCGCGATCACGTTGGCACCGGACTCGGGCATCACGCCGGCCACTTTCGCCGATCTCTTGCCGAAGCTCGAAGTCGAAGGTGCCGAGGCACAATTCGCGGGTAACACCGTCGTCGGCGTCGCATTCAACACCAAGCTCGAGAAGGACCTGGTGGTCGCCGAAGCCATCGCCATTCCGATCACTCTGGTGCTGTTGGTCTTCATCTTCGGCGGCATCGTCGCTGCTGCCGTGCCCGTGTTCGTGGGTGTACTCAGTGTCCTGAGCGCTTTGGCCGTTCTGCGAATCCTCACGCTGATCACCGATGTGTCCTCGTTCTCGATCAACGTCGCTTCTCTTCTCGGGTTGGGACTGGCCATCGACTACGGACTGTTCGTGGTCGGTCGGTTCCGTGAAGAACTGAATTCGGGCTCGGACCCGGGAGCGGCTGCTCAGCGGACAGTTCTGACGGCGGGTCGCACCGTCATGTTCTCGGGTCTACTGCTGATCTGTGCGTTCAGCGGCATGCTCGTATTCCCCCAGGCCGTCATCCGGTCTCTGGGCTTCGGCGCGATCGCCGCAGTATTGAGCGCGGCCGTCCTGTCGCTGACCGCTGTGCCTGCGCTGCTTGCCATTCTGGGGCATCGCATCAACGCCCTGACGTGGCGCAAGGATGCGGCGCAACGCGGCGAGGAACGCTCGCGCAAGTTCTGGGGCCGCGTCGTCACGTGGGTGATGAAGCGTCCGGTCGCAGTCTCGGTGACGATCGTGGCCGTGCTGCTCGTGATGGCCTCGCCGCTGCTCGGCGCCCGGCTGGGAGAACTCTCGTACACCGCACTACCGGACAACGACCCCGCTCGCGTTGCAATGGACACGTTGGTCAACGACTTCCCGCAAACCGGAAACGGCGCAACGATGATCCTTCAGGCCGAGGACGGGAACACTCTCACCCCGGCCGAAGGTGCAGCGATCGCCGAGTCCGCCGGTCAAGTCGAGGGCATCGGTCAGGCGACCGTCGTCGCGAGCACCAATCAACTCGTCGCGGTTCAGGCTCTCTACAGCGAGGGCTCTACACCCCAATCACAGAGCGCCGCAGTGACAGATCTGCGTGCGATCTCCGCTCCCGACGGAACGGTGCTGCTTGTCGGCGGCGGTCAAGCCATGGTCGACGACGGCAACAACGCCGTCCTGCACTGGCTACCGGTGATGATCCTCATCATGGTCGGATCCACCCTGATCCTGTTGTTCCTCGCGTTCGGTTCGGTGGTGCTGCCGATCAAGGCGGTGCTGATGGCAGCCCTGAGTCTCGCGACCACCTTCGGTGTCCTCACCTTCGTCTTCCAGGACGGACACGGCGTCGAACTCCTCGGGGTCAGTCAAACTCCGCTGGAGGCGACGTTTGTCGTGCTCATCCTGGCGGTGGTCTTCGGATTGTCCACGGACTACGAGGTTTTCCTGATGTCACGGATGGTCGAGGCCAAGAACGCGGGAGCGACGACAGAGGAAGCGGTCAAGTTCGGAACCGAGCGCACCGGCCGCATCGTGACGGCTGCCGCCTTACTCCTGATAGTGGTGACGGGGGCCTTCGCAATGTCAGGGCTGTCAGTGATGAAGTTCCTGGGCGTCGGCATGATCGTCGCGCTGATCGTCGACGCGACCATCATCCGCATGTTGCTCGTGCCCTCGCTCGTGAAGTTGATGGGCGAAGCGAACTGGTGGGCTCCTGTGTGGATGAAAAAGGTTCACGCGAAGGTCGGCATCGGCCACTGATCGCGACTGGATCATGTCGCTGAAGAGTGCCTGGGATCCTGCGGAGAGCCGTGTTTGACTAGGGGTCGTGGATGACTTACCTGAGAGTGTTGTGGTCGGCTCAGCAGTGTTTTCGCGTGTCGACTCGGACGATTCGTTGGCGTGCTGGACATCGATCATCGATGTCCAGGGGGTCGGTGACTCCAGGCCGGTGAGTCTGGTTATCGAGCCGGCCACCGTGCCGGAGTCTGCGGTGTGTGCGCTCGCTGCGACCGTGATGGCCCGGTTCGGTGAGTTTGCCGAAGTCGCCGCCGATTACCTGCGTCAACAGCTGCGTGGGCCACAGTTCGGCCTCCGCCACTCCGAACTCGTGGAGTTGGACGCCACGGAGTCACTGTTCGGCGAACCTGAGGCGGTGATCTGGGCTGACGGAACCTGGCTGCTGCGGTTCGCTGAGTCAAGGCTCGAGATGGCCTATCCTTTCGGGATCGGTGTTCTGTTCGAAGGAACGACCCCGTATGCGGTCGAGGACTTGTCGGGCGCTGAACCGGCCTAGGGTTTGCCGGCCTGGCCACTCCATCGCCTCGACGATGGTGCGCCGGTCTACTGGCGGACGGCGCATGGCCTTCACACCCTCGGAACAACGGCCGCCCACATCTCATCCGAAATCAGGTCACGCGACGCAAGGACGAGCGCGCACCCCACTGCGCCCGAAACTCTTCAGCAACAGACCTAGTGGATTTCCCTGATCGGGCAGTCGTCCTCGAGGATGACTGCCCGATCGTCTAAATCGCTCCGCAGGGCGATGTTCTCCGAAGCTGATTTCGTCAGACTTGGAGCATGACAATTTTCGAATGGATCCTTGCAATCCCCGCTCTTGCGCTTGCCGTCGCGTTCTTGTTCTCCGGAATCATCTCCGCGGGCATCGACTTCGACGCCGAGGACGGGGTCATGACGCATTGATGTTCGTTTCCCTCTAGCCGCTGATCTTACTTTGGAGTAAGTTACCGACTATGGCCACATACATCGTCACTGGCGGTACCGGATTTCTCGGACGAGCTGCACTGCCACTCCTGCTCGAGCGTGATCAAACTGCTCAGATCCATGTGCTGGTCAGAGCCGGTTCTGTCGCCAAACTCGAAGAACAGGTGTCGGCAATTCCCGGCGGCGATCGCGTGCATCCGCTCATTGGAGATCTGACCGAGCCTGGGCTGGGCATCGATTCTCCCCCACCTGCCGACCACGTCCTTCACCTCGGCGCGATCTACGACATCACGGCCGGAGACGAGCAGGCTTCGACGAATGTCGACGGCACACGCTCCGTGGTCGAACTTGCTGCGAAACTGGGAGCCACCCTTCATCACGTGTCATCGGTCGCAGTCGCAGGCGACTATCCGGGCACGTTCAGCGAGACCGATTTCGATTGCGGCCAAGGCTTTCCGACGCCCTACCACCGAACCAAGTTCGAGGCCGAGAAGCTCGTTCGAGAACGAGAAGGCCTCACCTGGCGTGTTTATCGGCCGTCTGCCGTGGTCGGCAACTCCGTCACCGGGGAGATGGACAAGATCGACGGTCCGTACTACTTGTTTCCAGGACTGGCGCTACTCGCGAAACTACCTGCAGCACTCCCCGTCCCGATCCCCAACCTCGGCGCAACCAATGTGGTGCCCGTCGATTACGTAGCCGCCGCCCTCGTCGAATTGATGCACGCGCCCGGCCACGACGGCGAAGCATTCCATCTCGTGAATCCGAAACCTCAACCGGTACGCGAAATCTATGCCGGACTCGCCAAGGCCGCCGGAGCGCCCCGGCCCGCACTCAGCCTGCCGGGCGTGATCGCCAAACCCTTTGTCTCGCCATTGCCGATGGATTCGGCAGAATCGGCGCGGAAGGCCTTCCTCGATCGCATCGGCATGCCTGCAGCATTACTCGACAACATGACGATGGCGCCGAAATTCACCTCCGCGAGAACCGTTGCCGCCCTGGCCGGATCAGGACTGGCGGTCCCCGAGTTCGGGTCGTACTCCACTGTGTTGTGGAAGTACTGGCGCGCAAACCTCGATCCCAATCGCGCACGACGTAACAGTCCCGAAGGACCACTCGTCGGTCGGATCGTTCTGATCACCGGAGGCTCTTCCGGAATCGGCAAGGCATCGGCCATTGCCGCTGCTCAGAAGGGCGCCACCGTTCTCCTGATCGCACGCCGCACCGACGAACTCGATGCCGCAGTACAGGAGATTCGATCAGCCGGAGGCAAGGCGTTCGGTTACCCCTGCGACATCACCGACGACGAGTCGGTCCAGCACACGATCAAAAGCATTCTGACAGAACACGATCACGTAGACATGTTGGTAAACAACGCCGGCCGATCCATCCGGCGCGGCATTTACCACTCCACTGATCGTTTCCACGACTACGAACGAACGATGGCCGTGAACTACTTCGGCGCTGTGCGATTGGTGCTCGCCTTGTTACCGACCATGCGTTCTCGCCGCTTCGGCCACATCGTGAACATCAGCAGCGCGGGAGTCCAGGCGGCAACGCCTAGATTCTCGGCCTACGTGGCGAGCAAGGCCGCCCTCGACGGTTTCTCGGACGTAGCCGCCTCTGAAACCCTGGCGGACGGAATCACTTTCACGACCATCCACATGCCCCTGGTCGAAACACCGATGATCGCTCCGACCGGCGAATACAACAACGGCCCGATCACCAGCCCGGAAAAGGCTGCGGCAATGGTGATCCGCGCGCTGATCGACCGCCCCAAACGCATCGACGTACCACTCGGAACCCTGGGTGATCTGGGAACCCTGTTCGCACCGCACACCAAGGACCGAATTCTCAACCAGATGTACCAGGCCTTCCCCGATTCTCCGGCGGCAAAGGGTCAGGTAGACAAGGAAACTCCGGCAGACGCTTCGGCAACACCGACGCGACAGCACCACTCGCGCTCGCGCATCCGCAAACTCGGCCGTCGTGCCGCCCGACTCGTGCCCGGTACGCACTGGTGACCGGTGGTGTGACTTCGCCTCGGAGCGTTTCGGCAAGAGGAACGGATCTGTAGGTTCAGTCGGCGAATCCTCACCGGGTCACGCTGACAAAAGCAATCAACCGCCAGTTGCACAGGGTTCCGTATCGGTGCCTGACCCCGGGACCACCAGACCAGACTCGTAGGCGATGACGACAGCGTGCGTCCGATTCTGAGCACCGAGCTTTGCCAGCACGTTCCCGACATGCGTTTTCACTGTCTCCAGGCTCACAACCAGAACCTGAGCAATATCCGAGTTGCACAGCCCGGTGGCCATCAACCGCAATACCTCTTCCTCCTTTGCTGTCAGCGCTGCATTCGGGAACGCCTCAGCGGAGACCAACGGGCGGGGCGTAACCATCCGGCGTAGCGCGGCAGGGAACAGGATCACTTCGCCCGCCGCCACCACACGTACTGCCGCTGCGATCTGCGGGACTGGGAGCCGCTTCAGCACGAAGCCACTCGCGCCCGCACTGAGTGCGGCCGTGACGTAGCCATCGTTTTCGAAAGTGGTGATTACCAAGACTTTCGGCGGTTCGGTGCACTCGGCCTGGAGGTGCCGAGTTGCCTCTATTCCGTTGCGCAGCGGCATCCGCACGTCCATCAGCACCACATCCGGACGAAGTTGCCGCGAAAGCTCCACTGCTTCGATACCGTCGGAAGCCTCGCCGACGACCACAATCCCGGGCTGAGCTGCGAGCAGCATACGCAGGCCGCTGCGGGTAACGTCGTCGTCATCCGCAATCAGCAGGGTGACTGGCATGCTTGCAGGTTCGGCGGCGTCCTCACTCCAATTGGCTTCGGTCATCGTGCCACCCGTACCGGCAACTGAACACTCAATCGCCAGCCCTGGGCTCCGTCCGGTCCAGCCTTGAACTCACCGTTCAAGAGTCGCACGCGCTCGGCCAAACCTGCCAGGCCGCGCCCTGATCTTCGAACTACGTCTGCCTTTCCCCCGGTCACTGCCCCGATGCTGTTGACCACTCTGAGCTCGACGCTCTCCGAGCCGACTGCCACCGTGATTTCGATCGGCCCGCTGTCCCCGTGCCGCAGAGCATTGGTCGTCCCCTCTTGCAGGATCCGGTACGCCGCGCGAGAGAGTGTCCCCTGGATCTGTGAAAGGTCACCCGACAGGTTCACCTCCACAACCGCCCCCGCATGCCGCAACCGATCAATTAACGCGGGCAAGTCCGACAGCGTCCGAGAAGGTACAGCCCCAGGCCTCTCCTCGCGAAGTACACCCAGTACGTAGTCCAGGTCCTCGAGCGCTGCCCGTGTCGACTCCTCGATGCTACGCATGGCGGCCCTCGCTGCGGCAGGATCGGAGGCAAGCACCTCGCCGGCCACCGCCGCCTGGATCGTGGCGGCGGTGAGCGTGTGTCCGATCGAGTCGTGCAACTCGTGAGCGACCCGATTACGTTCGGCCAGTTGCAGTTCACGTTCTTCCGCCAGCGCGAGCCGTTCAGCCGTGGACGGCCCCAACAGTCGTGGCGCCAGCCATCTCAGCAGTGTTGCCACCAGGACACAAATTCCTACCGCAAGCAGGAGGCAGCCGGCCGCCACGATCCAGGTCCATCCACCCGTCACGTCAACCGACGTATCGAACAGACTGATTCGCGCCGTGCCGCCGAGCCAGTTCCCCGGGAGCGAAATCCCCATGATGAAAAGGACGCTGGTCGCGAGCGCCGCCAGCCAACCCACCATGACATGCAGGACAATCCAGAGCGGGGCCCGCCAGCGATCAATCTCCGAGAGGTTAGGAGTACGGTGTCCGAGCGCTGGACTCGGCAGCGACACCTGCAGCAGTCGGCGGGCAGTAACGATGAGCGCGCGTCGCACAGGATGCACCAGGCCGAGTGCTCCTACCAAAGTCACCCATATGAGCAGGACCGAAAGCACCCGGACGAACTCGGGTGCGGATTGCCACGCGAGAGCAGGCAACATCGCAACCACCAGAAGTGGCAGGCTTGCCAACACACCACAAAAGGCGAAAAGTACAGCTGAGTATGTAGAGCCCCGCATCAGCGGTCGTAGTCCGGTGATCATGATTCGACAAGTATGACTGGGCCGCTCGGCGATGGCCTCCCCCGATCGAGGGAGATGGTTTTCCCGCGTCGGAGCGATGCGCGAACAATCCTCCAGCAGACAGGATCGTGTCCAGACCGATCAATCTCTCCAAGGAGTTCTACTGATGCGCCGCCACAGTCGACAGGGCCAACCTCCCTCACCCCAAAGACAAAGCCGGAAACGGCACCGTGCCCTCTGTTCCGTCGCAATGACTCTCAGCGTGGTCACCCTCGGTGCGTGCTCGTCGTCCGCCGATACCGTCGCTGCGCGGCACGATGCGGTTCAACACTCACTCGACGCACTGGTGAGCGAGGACGGACTACCCGCCGCCCTCGCAAGCATCCAAGACCGAAACGGCAACTCCCACAACTACACCGCAGGAGTCGGTGACCTGACCACCGGATCAGAGGTACCCCCCAACGGCCAGATACGAATCGGCAGCAACACCAAAACCTTCACCGCAGTAGTGGTCCTGCAACTGGTCGCCGAAGGAAAGATCGAACTCGACACCCCCATCGAGACCTACCTACCCGGACTCGTCCGCGGAGACGGGATCGACGGCCACAACATCACCATCCGCCAACTCCTCCAACACACCAGCGGACTCCCCAACTACAGCAACTACCTGGAAGACGAAGTCCGATACTACGACCCACGCGAACTTCTCGACATCGCGCTCGAACATCCTGCCGACTTCGCCCCCGGAACGAGTTGGAAGTACAGCAACACCAACTACGTCCTCGCTGGCCTACTCGTACAGAAGATCACTGAAAAACCCCTCGCCGAGGAGATGAACCGGCGAATCTTCGCGCCGATCGATCTGCAGCACACATACTTTCCTGAACCATACGACGAGAAGATCTCGGAACTTCACCCCCGCGGCTACTACCGGGAGTCATCGGACGCGCCTCCCGTCGACATCACAGAGATAGACCCCTCGTGGGGATGGGCCGCAGGGCAATTGATCTCCACCACCTCGGACCTCAACCAGTTTCTCCACGCACTCCTCGACGGACGACTGCTCCCCGCAGCCCAACTCGACCAGATGCGCACTACCGTCCCCGCAGAGGAAACCTTCGGACCCGATGCCCGCTACGGACTTGGATTGGTCAGCCGCCCGCTACCGTGTGGCGGCCTGTCCTGGAGCCACGGCGGCAGTTTCCCTGGATACGAGACACGCGGGGGCGCTACCGACGACGGACGCGAAGCGAACATCGCGGTCAGCATGCAAGTAGTCGACGACGCCACCCGGAGAAAACTCGAACACGCGGTGGATATCGCCCTTTGTCGCTGAGGCCTCCTGTCAATCACCAAAGGCCGCCTACTCCGAAATAGCTCGTGAAACCGACAGTATCGGCCGCGAGACGCCGGACTCCGAGGTGCAGCCGGCTACACCCCGTACGCTCCGGCACGCACCACCGAGAGACTGCACTTCGCACCATGGAGGACGCGTACGCACGTCAATACTGTTCTCTGCATGTGGAACTCACCACGAGATTCGACGAACAGGAGACCACAACCAATGACCACCCTTCGACGTCGCCCCCTGCTCACCGTGCTTCCGGCAGTCACCGCTGCAGCCCTCATATTGGGCGTGAGCGGATGTGGTGACACCACTGACTCCACTGATTCCACTCGGCAAAGCGACGCTGCCGTGCAACAGGCGCTCGACGGCGTCATCGAGCAGGGGATCCCCGGCGCACAACTCGTGATCTCCGACCCGTCGCGGGGCACTCGCATCATTCGTGCAGGAATGGGAAACACCGCCACCGGCGAGCCTATCCCCGATGATGCGCGGGTCCGAATCGGCAGCAACACAAAGGCCTTCGTCTCGACCGTCGTCATGCAACTCGTCGACGACGGACTGCTCGACCTCGATATGAGCATCGAGCACTACCTGCCCGGAACGGTCGTAGGCAACGGGAACGACGGCAACCGAGTCACCATTCGAGATCTCTTGCAGCACACCAGTGGACTGACGGACTACCTCGCCGCCGGCGGAGCACGGCCGGAAGACATCAAGCCCGGCCAGCTGCTGGTGGGGACAAGCGCACAACCACCGGAGCACTCTCCCCCACTGAACTGGTCGATATCGCGATGTCTCTTCCACCCGGCCCGGCAGCCAAAGACAAGGCTGTCTATTCGAACACGAACTACATTCTGCTCGGGATGCTCATCGAGAAGGTCACAGGACGCCCTGCCGCGCAGGAGATCACCACCCGCATAATCGATCCGCTCGGACTGATGGACACCTATTTTCCCGCCTCCCGCGAGACACAGATCCGCGGTTCTCATGCACAGGGCTATCACCCGATTGACGGCATTCAGGTCGATGTCACCGATGGCGACGTGTCGTGGGCCGACACCGCAGGTGCGATGGTCGCAACGGGCGCCGACCTCAACACTTTCTTCACGGCTTTGCTCCGCGGCGATCTCGTCTCGAATGACAGGCTCGCCGAGATGAAACACACCGTGCCGTTCGACAGGAGCCCGCAGGACAGCTACGGACTCGGACTAGTCCGCGTGAACAGCTCCTGCGGGAAGGAGATCTGGGGTCACGGCGGCGGAATTCCCGGCTTCGGCACCTCGGGCGGAGTCGATACCACAGGACGCGCTGTGACTCTCACCCTCAATCACATCCCGATGAGCGAGGACGCCTTCGTAGCAGCACAGCGAGTTGTCGACGCAGCGATGTGCGAGAAGTGAAGGAAACATGTTCGTGCACGACTTCGCACGCAACATCGAACAACAATTCTTCCCGAGCGAACGATGTCCCGAACCTACCAATCCTCAGGAGTTCTACTGATGCGTAACAATATTCGAAAGGGCTTCCCTTCCTCAGATCGCCGGCAGGACCGCAAACGGCACCGGACCTTTTCGGTCGTTGCCGCGGCGGCCCTCGGTGCCATGACGCTGGCGTCCTGCTCGCCGTCATCCGCCCTCAGTCCCGATACCGTCGGTTCTTCCTCCACCGAGTCCGACGCGGTTCAACGCTCCCTCGACGCACTGGTGAGCGAGGACGGACTACCCGCCGCCCTCGCAAGCATCCAAGACCGAAACGGCAACTCCCACAACTACACCGCAGGAGTCGGTGACCTGACCACCGGATCAGAGGTACCCCCCAACGGCCAGATACGAATCGGCAGCAACACCAAAACCTTCACCGCAGTAGTGGTCCTGCAACTGGTCGCCGAAGGAAAGATCGAACTCGACACCCCCATCGAGACCTACCTACCCGGACTCGTCCGCGGAGACGGGATCGACGGCCACAACATCACCATCCGCCAACTCCTCCAACACACCAGCGGACTCCCCGATTACGGAATACACGTCAATGACGAAGAGATCAGATACCGCTACGCCGACCCCCACGATTTGCTCGACGTCGCGTTCCAACACCCCGCCGACGCACCGCCCGGAACGAGTTGGGGGTACAGCAACACCAACTACATTCTGGCCGGCCTACTCGTACAGAAGGTTACCGGCCGCCCCCTCGCCGAGGAGATGAATCGACGTATCTTCGCGCCGATCGGCCTGCGCGACACCTACTTCCCATCCCCGGGAGACATGACCATCCGGGGTCCCCATCCCAAGGGATACCACCGCACCGCACCAGACAGCCCACTGAGTGACGTCACAGAGATGGACCCATCGTGGGGATGGGCCGCAGGGCAGCTGATCTCCACCACCTCGGACCTCAACCAGTTCCTCTACGCGCTACTCGACGGACGACTGCTCCCCGCAGCCGAACTCGACCAGATGCGTACCACCGTCCACGTCGGCGGGCCCACCGGACTCGAGTACGGCCTCGGCCTCACCAGCAGGACTCTCTCGTGCGGCGGGGTCTACTGGGGCCATGGCGGCGACATAGTCGGTTACGAGACCCGCGGCGGCATCACCGACAACGGGCGCGCCGTAAACCTTGCGGTGACTGCTCTTCCCACGACTGCGTCCGCCACGCAACACGTCGTAGACACCGTGGACAGAGCTTTGTGCAGTTAAAGCTCTGGTGACATCGTCACCCGGAATCTCACCCGAGTGACGCTGTACCGCCCGACGAAACATTCGGTCGGTTATTGGCCGAACGGACCAATGCGGCCTACGTGTCCGCTGCCACACTTCATCAGTCCATGCGGCACAACGCAATTCAGGAGGCATGATGAAGTCGGAACGCGCCACAGTTGAGGAACCCTCGCATAGCGGCGGCAAGTCGATACAAAACATATTGGACAACAAGTCAATTCGTCGAACAACGACTATGACTGTTGGGCTGCTCAGTACGATCTGGATGATCGACATGATAGATCGCGTGATGATCGGGCTTGCACTGCCGATGATCGGAGACGAATTCTCCCTCAGTAATACGCAATTGGGCGGAGTCGTGTCGATCTTCGCCATCTTTTACATGCTCGGGCAGGTCCCCGGCGGCATGCTGGCCGACCGATTCGGACCCCGGCCACTGTTGATCGTTGCGTTGATCCTGTGGTCGGTGTTCACCGCACTGACAGGATTCGCCTGGGGACTCGTCTCGCTGATGGTCATGCGTGCGATGTTCGGGCTCAGCCAGGGTCTCTTCCCAGCAGCGTCGTTCAAAGCTCTGGCTGAGCGAACCCGTCCGAAAACTCGCGCCACGGCCATGGGCTTCATGATCGGTGCAAACAACCTGGGCCCCGGCATCGCACCATTGATCATCGCCCCAGTTCTCATGGCCGTCGGTTGGCGGGACGCATTTTGGCTGGTGGCCATAGTCGGCGCCGTGATCGGCACAGTCGTCTGGTTGGTGCTCCCGGCGCCGCTGGACACAGAGATCACGGAAGATCCGGAGGCCGCACTGCAACCGCTCGCCCGTGAACACTCACGCGCCGCGGTATTCAAGTCCGTTTCGGTCTGGAAGTTCGCACTTCTGTTCTGCCTGGCTAACATGGCCGGATATGGGCTGTTGACCTGGGTGCCGAGCTACCTCCTCAACGAAAAGGGGCTCTCGCTGATCGATACGGGAATCTTCGCGGCGATCCCGTTCATCGTCACGGCATTGGCCATCGTCGTCGGTGGACGTCTGGTGGACAAGTACTTTCACGACAGCGCGCGCATTCTGCTCGTTCCGTGCATGGCCACCTCCGCCATTCTGCTGTTCTTGATGACTACCACCGATACCGTCGCGATGTTCACGTTCTATCAAACCCTCGCGATGGGCGTCAGCGGACTGTGCTCGATGTCGATCTTCGCCCTCCCGTTGCGGGCATTGCCTGCCGAATTCCTCGGTTCCGGAATGGGTTTGATCAACGGTTGTGGACAGCTCGCCGGTTTCATCACCCCCCTCGTGATGGGATGGATGGTGGACCAGTTCTCGTACATGGCCGCGTTCGGAGTCCTGGTCGGCGCGACGGCTGCGGCGGCTCTGGTGGCCATGATCGTTCCGCAAACCCCGGCGAAATTCTGAGGGCTCTCAGGTGGTCCGGCGAAGTGGCCGCTGAAGGGTCGTTCCCGGCAGTGGCCGCTTCGCCGATCCGGAGCTGACCCCGGTGCCAGCTCGTCACCTCACTGCATCGAACCCGTTGCGCGAGCGCCGAAGTGCGCGCCCTGCAAGCATCCCCGTCGGCACCCCGTCCGACAGTGCCGGTTGCCCATTGACCACAACGTGCCGCATTCCGGTCGCATACACTCTTGGGTTGTCGTATGTCGCGAGATCCTCTACCTGCGAGGGGTCGAAGATCGCCAGATCGGCGTATCCCCCTGGCGCAATGTAGCCCCGCTTCGCCAAACCGAAGTTTTCAGCAGGAAGGCTGGTCATTCGGCGAACGCATTCCTCGACTGATTGCCCGCCAATGCCGCGGGTGTAGCGGCTCAGAATACGGGCGAAAGTTCCGAATGAACGGGGGTGGACGGGTTGCCCCGCGAAAAGGGTCTCCGTGCTTTGAGCATCGGCATCGGAACCAACCGAAACCCAGGGACGCTCGAAGGCAGTTCGCGTGTTGTCCTCCGACGCAATGAAATAGGCAGCCTCGGCTGTGGGGAGAGCGTCGAGAACAGCCAGTATGGTGTCTACCGGGTC
This sequence comes from Rhodococcus sp. MEB032, assembly GCF_030208925.1. Taxonomy (NCBI): domain Bacteria; kingdom Bacillati; phylum Actinomycetota; class Actinomycetes; order Mycobacteriales; family Nocardiaceae; genus Rhodococcus; species Rhodococcus sp. MEB032. The sequence goes on along the minus strand of NZ_JARVSY010000007.1, from coordinate 118,526 downwards.
GTGATGCCCCATCCTCCGAGCAATAGATCCCAGAGCTTCCCCCGCTCGGATCCCGAGTGCCGGTACCTCGGACAAGATCGTCACCCCATCGGCGCCTCCGGACGCAGCGTAGAGATTCTCCCAGTCCTCGTCCTCACGATGGATCCTCTCGCGGATCTGCTCTCGGACACCGGTCGAGTTCAGGTGCGTGCGCCCGGCCGTCGTGTCACGACACCGAAACTCCGGTGGCAACGCGGCACTGAGCAGCGTGTTCCCCGCCTCGTACGGATATACGTCCGCGGTGATTCGCACACCGTCCTCGCGAGCCGACTCAACCAATTGCAAGGCCTCGGACATTTTGTGCCAGTGCGACTTACCAGCAACCTTGAGGTGGTAGATCTCCCCGCGCGCTCCTGTCGTTCGAGCGATATCGACCAGTTCCTCGATGCTTTCGAGAAACCTCTGCCCTTCGCTTCGGAGATGGCAGATATGGACGGCATCGTGTCTGGCGAGCACCTGCGAAAATGCTCGCAACTCGCCGGAATCCGCATAGCTTCCGGGTGGATAGATCAGAGCCGAACCCACTCCGAGAGCTCCATTTTCAAGCTCCTCGTCGAGCAGGGCACACGCTTCGGCCAGCTCTTGTTCACTCAACAGGCGATTGTCCACACCCGCAACCACCATGCGCAGATTCGCCGCGCCGACGAAGCTCGCCACGTTGAAACCGACGCCGTTCGTCTCCAAGGATTCGAGAAAATCATGCAACCTCGGCCAATGTGATTGCACCCCAGTTGGAATCGCGCCCAATCCGAGCATCGCCGGAGTCATCGAACCCGTGACCGGTCCGAGAGACACGCCTTCACCGAAGACCTGGGTTGTGACCCCCTGATACAAGTCCGACAATCCTCGTGGGTCTTGCTGCAGCGTGAGGTAACTATGGCTGAGCACATTCACAAAACCGGGAGCCACCATGCAACCGCGAGCATCGATGTCGATCGCCCCCGGCACAGCACCGATCGTTCCGACTTCCACGATCGTGTCACCGGAGATCGCAACATCCGCTTTCCTGGGCGGGCTCCCTCTACCATCGAGCACAGTCCCGTCCCGAACGACGATTGTCGGCAGCATCACGTCTCCTCCACGGTGGCCTTGCTGTCGCGAGATGCGACCCTGTTCACTTTGCTGAATCGTGGAAGCGAAATCTTGTTCCAGACACACATACGCGATGCAAAATTGGTGCCGCCCTACCAAACTGGCCCATGGTTCCGATCATGCCATCGGTCAGCCGACGACCCTGCGGATCTCATTCTCGGAGGCATTGGCGCCCGTGCAGACAACAGCAACGCGCTCGCCAGCGAAGGTGTTCGGATGCGCATAGACCGCAGCAAGTGCGGCCGCACCGGCGCCTTCGCTCAAAGTGTGAGCGTCGTAGAGCAACGCCCGCTGCGCGAGGGTGATGTCATCGTCCGTGACGAGCAGGAATCCCCCGAGGCGTTCACGCAAGACACGTTGAGTGAGTGCGAACCCGGCACCGGTCGCAAGCCCTTCGACACGGGTGGTGTTCGGGCGCTCGACGCACGTGCCGGAACTCCACGAGTCATGTGCGGCTCGTGCGGCCTCAGACTGCACTGCGAACACCTCGAGGTGCGGTGCAAGCGCACTGGCGACGAGACACGCCGCCGCCGCACCGCTGCCGCCACCGACTGGGACCACCACCGCGTCCAGATCAGGTTGTTGTTCGAGGAGTTCGACGTAGGCCGTTGCAACACCGGCGAGGATTGCCGGCTCATTGGCGGCGCTCACGAGACGCAGGCCGTCACGTTCGCTGATGAAATCGGCATGAGCACGTGCCTCGTCGAAGTTCACACCGTGCTCGATGAGCTCGGCTCCGAGCATGCGGACAGCGTGAGCCTTGACTGGATTCGCCCCAACCGGCATGACGATCACACACCGCACGCCCGCACCCGCCGCGGCATACGCCAAGGATTGAGCATGGTTTCCGGTCGAGTAGCCGACAATCCCCCGCGCCCGCGTCGCCTCATCCAGTCCTGCCACCAGGTTCAGTCCGCCGCGAACCTTGAACGCACCCGTGGGGTGCACGTTCTCGTGTTTGACGAACAATTGGCTGCACGAGCCCGCACCCAAGGTCGGGTGCGATATCAGGGGCGTGACCGGTAGATGCCGACGGACGACCTGACTGGCACGCTCGATGTCTGCCCATACGGGTGGATGTAGCTGGTTTGATGCCGTGAGATCAGATGCCGGTGCCATGTGATTCACCCTGCCAAACACCGATTCATAGATCCAATACGTGTTTTCGTCCAAAGCATCGAAATCTTCTATGATTTTGGCATGCTCGATCTAATTCGGCTGAGGGTCCTGGTCGCTGTTGCACGGGAAGGATCGGTGACAGCCGCCGCCGATTCTCTCGGTTACGCGCAGCCCTCCATCAGTCACCACCTTCGACAGCTCGAATCGGAAGTCGGGGTTCCACTGTTCCAGCGAGCGGGTCGTGGACTGCGCCTGACGGACGCCGGCGCAGTGCTGGTTCGGCGAGCCACCGAGATCCTCGGCCACGTCGACGCAGCGGTAGCCGAAGTCCAGACGTACGCAGGACTGAGGGCCGGGCGGGTACGACTGGCCGCATTCCCGTCAGCCCTGGCGAGTTTGATTCCGCAGGCGATGGCAGCGTTCACGTCCCAGTACCCCGATGTGTCCATCAGCCTCGTTGATGCAGAACCACCCAAAGCACTTGCACTGCTTCGTAACAACGATGTCGACGTAGCTGTTGTCTTCGCGCACGAGGACACCCCTGAAGTCGGGCTCAAGCATGTCGCGCAGACGACTTTGCTGGAAGATCCGTTGTACCTGATCACCTCTACGCGGAATGCAGATGCCGCCAACGAGATCACGGACTACGCCGGTGAGACCTGGATTGCCGGTTGCCCGAGCTGCCGAGCCCACCTCCTCACCGCTTGCAATCGAGCTGGATTCATTCCGCGGATCGAGTTCGAGACCGACGACTACGTCGCCGTCCAAGCCCTGGTCGCCTCCGGAAGCGGGGTAAGCACCCTTCCGGCCCTCGCCCTCCAGGCACATCAGAACCCGAGTATCCGCGCACACCGCATACCCGGCGAGCGACGCACTGTCTCCGTCGCAACCTACGGCAAACCTCCACTTGCTCCCGCGATCGACGCGTTCGTCAGAACTCTGACAGCGATATCCGAATCCATGCGTGAGCGCGTCGAATTGGATGGGCACCAAGATAACCGGTGACCTCAGGTCCGGCCGACCACCGCGACTATCAGTGCGGCAAGTTCGCTTCGAGCATCGTCGGGCGAGAGCGCTCCCACTACCGCCGCATGCGAGAGTGCCTCTGCAGCACCGAATATTGCGGTCATCGAAGGTTGCGCAAGTCCTCCGCCCGCACCAAAGGGAGTCAGCACCTCCCGACATCGTTCGGAATAGGCGTGTTCCGATTCACGCTTGACCCGCTCCAGCTCGGGCGAACCCTCCAGCGCTGCAAGCACACCCGTCAGTTCACGCCCCTGCGCCAGCGAACATCCGACGTAGGAGTCGGCGATGGCATTCGCGCGTCCGTTCAGAGACTCATCCGCGGCATCGAGATACTCCTCGAGCATCACCGTCTGACGATCGTCGAATTCCTTGAAGAGGGCTGCCAACAACGCGGCGCGAGAGGCGAAATGGCTGTATACAACTGGCTTTGCAACGCCGGCACGTTCAGCCAACCGACCAAGGGTCAGCGCGTCCGCACCCTCCTCTCGCACCAACGCCCACGACACCTCCACGAGTTGTTCGTACCTGCCGGCTCGCGACAGTCTCGTACGTGCCATCGGACATCTCCTTGCGCTATATACCAATAGTAACCTACTCTTAGTACATAAGCGCACCATCTACCGAAGGACGCTCATGACCACACTCGTCGTAGTCTCCCACCCCGATCCCCAGTCACTTACCCAGCATGTCGCCCGTTCTACCGCCGACGCGATCCGCGACCTGGGCGGCGACGTCGACTTCGCGGACCTACATGCCGAGAGTTTCGATCCCCGATTCGCCGAAGCCGATGTGAACCTGTTCCGCGGCAAAGGGACTCCCCCGGCCGACGTTGTAGCCGAGCAGGACCGAATCGATCGTGCAGACGATCTGATTCTCGTGTTTCCGATGTACTGGTGGTCGATGCCCGCACTACTCAAAGGTTGGATCGATCGAGTCTTCGTCAGCGGATGGGCGTACGAATTCACCCCGGGAAGCGAATTCGTGAAGAAACTGGACCGACTCACCGTCCACCTGATTCCAGTCGCAGGTGACGACGCCGAGAGTTTCGACCGACACGGCGTGTACGAGGCCTTCCGGACACAGATCGAACGCGGAATCATCGAATATTGCGGTGCCACACTGGGATCGACAACCTTCGTTCACGAGTCGGACACGAAGAGCCGAGACGTCCTCGCCGCAGAAATCCACGACCTCAGCGAAAGCATCGCGTCCCGTGTCGCCTACCCTGCGACCGCGACTTCCCGTTGACGGTCAAAAACGGTCAACTGGCGCTTGACCGGCCCGTGGCCGCCCAGTAGCGAAGCGTGTCTCCCGAATGGCCGAGGTTGCGCGACAACTGATCAGCTGGGCGCACGCTATCGAGAAGTCCCCCGCACGCTTCGATTGCCCTACGCGAACCCGCGTTGGTCTCGTCGCACGTAATCAGGACGTCACTGAGCCCCACCGGGTCGTCGGCATACGTGAGCACTTCCCGCAGAGCAGCCGACGCTATCCCTTTCCGGCGTTCCGACGGCCTGACCCCATAGCCGATATGACCACCGACATCGGCCAAGAACTCATTCAAGCTGTGCCGCAACTGGATAGCACCGAGATACCTGCCGTCTCGAACGATCCACCAGTTGGTTGCCGGGACAATGTCGGGCCCCGGCAACGCCTCGGGCTGCGCCAACAACTCCTGCACCCAGTGCCCGAACCCATCGCGGGAGGCAAGGTCGAGATCCAGACGTTGCGCAACTCCCAAGGCCGAGCCGGGCTGATCCGCCTGCGGTCCGCCCCACTCGTCACGCGACTCCAACCAGGACACCCACAAGGCCTCGTCAGGCGCAACCAAATCGACTGTCATAGCAGCGATGCTACGTCGCACCCGCAATGGTCGAGACTTCGCCTCAATCCATCGCAAAAGCACATAGTGTCGATGTATGAGTGGACGATTCACAGCTGGGGTCTTTATCGTCGTCGTCAGTGTCGTCGCCGTTGCGTTGGTTTGGACCGGCGTTCGAGACTATGAATCTTTCACTCCACCGGTCGCGACGGCGGTCGATCGGGCAGACTGCCTCGCCCCTGATATCACCGCCGCGCTCGTAGCCCCCGAGGCACGCGACAGCAGCATCGCACTTCGCCCCGAGGGAAGTGGTTACCCGCCTCCTGATTTCAGCCCCGTTGCCGTTGTTCGATGCGAACGCGGAGAAACGTCCGACGGTGGGTTGACCATCGACTCCATACGCCTCGAGGGGGACATCCACGCGGTGGACGATGCATTCCGCGAACAGTCTCGTCGATTTCCTGCCAACGTCCGGGCCGACTGCGCGTACCGTCTCGTCCCGCCAGCCGGTTTGTGGCTGGTAGACGAAGCAGGAGCAGCCATACGCCCTACCTGGCCGACCGCGCCCTGCGGACTGCAAGAGAAACCACACGCAGCCCTGAGCCAACTACATGAGATCAGCCGCGCGCAGCATCCGGTCGACGGCATCTCCTCCGATGACGCCGGAACCTGCGCGGAGTCGATCGGACAACCGTTCCCGACGACCACTGAAGCTGACATGAGTCGCATGGCAGAACACGAAGACACTCACGCGCGCCCACTGACGGAAACAGCTTTGGCTACACCGATTTCCGACGTCGGCAGACTACTGGTGTGCCGCTATTCCACCGAACCGCCGCTGCCCGAGTCCCGAATCCGCTTGTCACGCCAGCAGAGTACTGATCTGATGGAGGTTGCATCCACCGCGCCACCTGCAGGCCCATGCGATCTCGTCGCCCATCACATCGCTTCGATCGACGTACTTCGTCCCGACGGATCGGGCGGCACGCGGATGGCAGTCGAACTCGACGGATGCCAACGCGTAAACCTCCTCGGACAACGTCAATTACCGCCCGCAGTCATTGCGCTCCTGTTGCAGTAGCGATGACCCACACCCGAGTTCATCGAGACTGATCGTAGAAAACCGACGATGAAATCACAGGTCTCGAATCGACGTGACGACAACCGGCCTGACCGGCTTGGGCGCCGCGCCGCAACTCGGTGGACGCGGCGCGAGTTCGGAGACTGCAGTCTCCACGGCCCATTGCCGGCCGTCCACATGTGCGACGACGCATGTCCCGTCACTCGCCTGCTCGATGACAGCCAAGTCGTCGATTCCGCAGGTTATTTGCTGTCGCACAGCAATTTCCGAAGCCTGCCCCGCAGGAGACCAACAACTCCGTCCACGCAGGCCTGGCAAATGGACCTGATCTCGGGAAGCCACCTCCACGGCCGTGACACTCTCACTTGCCGACAGACGGCCGTACGTATTGCCGCTCGGCAACAGGATCATCGACGGCGCGAATCGGTGCCCGCCGGTATGCGAACACTCCCACACCTGGGGTCCGAAGGACGACATCAGCGCTGCGGCGATCGGCCTGCCGAATACAGCGCAGCACTGGTCGCGCTTGCCGTGTGCGCAAACCAATACGACTGGCTCGGTCACTTGCTCGCCCAGTCCTGGTGGCGGCCCATCCAACAAGAAGAAATCGACGTCGAGTAATTCCATCGGCGAATCGATGTGCAACCTTTCACACCATGAGTCGCTCGGATCGGAGCGCGCAAGCAGGACGGTGTGTCCATCAGTCATCGGATCGGTGCGCCCGGGTCGCCGAACGAACATGATTCGTACGTTCGCTGCATCGGCTCGGCGGCTCAGCTCGGCGGCAAGCTCCTCCCCCAAGGCCGTACCGTCCAACACGTCACGACCCCACGCGGCATTGAATTCGAGGCATACCCAGCCCTGCACGACGGCAGCGCTGCCTGCCAGCGGCTCATCGACAGCAGACAGTGCGGAACAGGTTTCGGCTTCGATCACGAGGCCCATTGTGTCAGCCTCGCTGGGTGTCGATTAGCAAGTCCCTGTGGCCCAGTGACGCGGCAGCTCAATAGAACTTCTTGCCCTCCGCAAGCTGGTTCACGAACTTCTCGATCCGCCTGGCTCGCGTCTCCGGACGCTTTGCCTCCTGCAGTCGGTACGCGATGGTGAATCGGTTGGTGGAATTGAGCGTCGCGTAGAACTCACGAGCCTTCGGGTTTTCCGCGAGCGCATCGAGAAAGTCTTTCGGGACCTCGGCCTTGGCTGATCCCTCGTACGCGCGATCCCATCGACCGTCGGCCTTGGCCTTCTCGATCTCGGCGATGCCGGAAGGCTCGAGAAGTCCCGCAGCGTCGAGGCGGGCGACTATCTCGACGTTGCGTTTGGACCACGGACTCCGCGCGGTGCGTCGCGAAAACTTCTGTACGAAGAAATCGTCGTCGATTCGCCTTGCGAGGCTGTCGATCCAGCCGAAGCACAGGGCAACGTCCAACGCTTGGTCGTAGTCGATCGAACTGTGCGACGAGGTCTTCTTGGCCATTTTCAGCCAAAGGCCGGGGACCACCTCGTGGTTCTCGGACAGCCATCGACGGAACTCTGCTCCGTCAGCGAAGTATTCGGTGCCGAGTTCGACTGCCATCAGTGCTCCTCATTTTCGCGATACCCATACCCTGACAAAACCCTGCGACAAATATCCGAGAGTTCCGAGTGCGAGCACCCATTTGGCAATACTGACGGTCGAAGCGGCGCGAACCCTCGAGTCGGTGATCCTGTCGCGATGATCGAGGAAATGGAGTCCGACCACGTTCTCGACGTAGTCGCCGGCCGCCGACAGTACGGGCACTACGGCAAGGGCGCGCCGAGTTGCCGGGGAAAGGGGAACCCGCTCCCCGAGCCTCGTGCCCGCTGACCGCAAAGCCATCGCGTAGATCGCGGGATGTACGAAGTCGGGGTAGTAGTGACTACGAAATCGTGCCGTGGCCTCGTCGTCCATGGAGTCCAAGATCTCGACGTACCGGCGAGCGGAGAACGCCGTCTGCACTTCCAATACTTTGGGAGCCACCGGCCCGAGTAGGCGAGCAATATTCGCTTGTGAGACAACAAAAGCGGTGGTCCACAGTGCCATCGCCTTCGCAGATCCAGTTGGTGCCATGCCACGATCGTGCCATCTTCGCACAACAGAACGGAACGGCCCGACGGAAGAGCTCGCCGAAAATGTGAATGAGGTTGTAAAAAGCGGGCATCCCGTATCGATCATCGGTCCGATAGCGGGGAGCGCGCATGTCGCCCAAGTCCAACCCGACTGTTCTGTTCATCCACGGACTCTGGATGCACCCGACCACCTGGGACCCCTGGGCGCAGGTTTTCAACGCGCAGGGATACCCCACGATGGCGCCGGGGTGGCCAGGGGACGCGTCGACCGTGGGTGAGACGCGTGAACACCCGGAAGACATCGCGGGACACGGCATCGAGGACGTGACGGATCACTACGCCAAGGTGATAGCCGATCTCGACGAGCCACCGATCGTGGTGGGGCATTCGTTCGGAGGTTTGATCGCGCAGAAACTGCTGGGCCAGAAGTTGGCGACCGCGGCAATTGCCATCGACCCGGCTCAGCCCAAAGGGGTGTTGAAACTTCCCCTCGTTCAACTGGGCAGTGTTTTCCCGGTCCTGTCCAACCCCGGGAACTACCGGAAGGCGTACTCACACAACAGAGAGTCGTTCCACAAGTCCTTCGCCAGTGCCGTGTCCAAGGACGAGTCCGACGCATTGTTCGAGCAGTATGCGATTCCCGCCCCTGGTCGGCCGTTGTTCGAGGCAGCACTCGCCAACTTCGCGCCCCACAGCCCCGCTGCAGTAGATTTCAACGCCCGCCGCGGGCCACTCCTGATGATCGGCGGCGGCAAGGATCGCACAGTCCCGAAGGCCAGTTCGGACAGCTCGTTCAAGAAGTACGCCAAGGCCCCGACGATCAACGAATACAAGGTCTTCGGCGATCGAGGTCACTCGCTGACCATCGACCACGGCTGGCGTGAGATCGCGGACTACAGCCTTGCCTGGCTCGACAAGCAGGGCATGAGCCCGCCGCAAGGCAAGCACGAAAGTCAGTCTCAGCCGAAAGCTTGAAAACGACGGCGGTACACCTGCGGCGAGATTCCGAGATGCGTCGAAAATGCTCGTCGTAGGGATTCCGAACTGCCGAATCCCGCCAATTGCGCGGCTTCGGTCACCGAGTGGCCGGCATCGAGGAGCGCTTTCGCGGAGTCGAAACGGATCAACTCGACGTATTTGGCCGGCGTCGTACCGAGTTCTTCCCGAAAGAGCCTCGTCAGATGCCGTGGGCTCAGGTGCGCCAGGGCAGCCAGTTCGTCGACCGAGTACTCCCCCGCCGGATCGGCGGCCACCGCCTCGACCACTGCGCGAAGCGCGGGCACCCGGGGCCGCGGCCCGCTCAACGACGGCGAGAACTGTGACTGCCCACCTGGACGTTGGAGAAATACCACCAGAAGCTGTGCGACACGTCGGGCCATTTCTGCACCATGATCTCGCTCGAGCAATGCGAGCGCGAGGTCGATCCCGGCGGTCACACCCGCAGACGAGAACACCGTGCCGTCCTGGATGAAAATGGCGTCGGGAACTACCGTGATCTGCGGATAGGCGCGCGCCAGCGTTGCCGTGTGTTGCCAATGCGTCGTTGCGCGGCGTCCATCGAGCAGTCCACTCGCCGCCAGGATGAATGTCCCGGTACAGATCGAGGCAACCCGACCCGAACGTCTCGCCAGATCGCTCGCTGCCTCACGCAATTCCGGACTCACCGGCATCGACGGGAACACGTCGCCACCCATGACCAGCAACGTGTCGAAGGAACCGGAATCTGCGACGTCACAGTCGACCGGAATGCGCATGCCGGTCGACGAGTCGACATCGTGTCCACCTACCGAGCAGATCACCAACTCGTAGTTCGCTCCGCCGCGATTGGCCTCTGCGAACACCTCACTCGGACCTGCGACGTCGAGCAGTTTGACGCCGTCGAACACCAGGACGGCAACTCGATGCACTGCGGTCACGATCGCTCCCCTTCGTCCTGATCTGTGGACAGTATGGCCGAGATCAGGGTGCACCCGCGTGCGTGCTCGACCGACACTGGGACAGACCGAGAAATTCGCAGCAGCGACGAGCAGAGCAGGTACCGATGAACACGATCATTGCCGGTGTGAAAATCCCCGATTCGAAGATGGCTGCCGACGCCACCGAACTCGTCCGAGATACGGCGTCCGAGTTACTGTTTCACCACTCGCGACGCGTCTTCCTCTTCGGATCGCTGCAAGGCGCGCGTTTGGGACTGCACGCCGACCCTGAATTGCTATACGTCGGCGCCATGTTTCACGACCTGGGGCTCACCGAGAAATTCCGGGACAGTACGGCGCGATTCGAATTGGACAGCGCGGACGAAGCGCGGCGATTCCTCACCGGCTACGAAGTCGACGAAACCGACATCCGCAAAGTGTGGGAAGGCATCGCTCTACATACGACGCCCGAGGTCCCCTCGCGGCTGGAGCCCGAAATCGCCTTGGTGACAGCGGGTGTGGAGACCGATGTACTGGGAATCGGATACAGCGAACTCGACCGGGCCGACATCGACGCCGTCACCGCGGCCCACCCCCGTCCGGATTTCAAGAATCAGATCTTGAAGGCCTTCACCGACGGCTTCAAGCACCGTCCCGAAAGTACGTTCGGGACGGTGAACGCTGACGTACTCGAACATTTCGTGCCGGGATTTCGGCACATCGATTTTGTCGAGGTCATCCAGAACTCGGCTTGGCCCCAATAGAATTCGCAGTCATTTGGCCGCCTCACTCATCGCAGCGGCATCTTCTGCCCCGAACTTTTCCTCGAGGGTCTCCGGCGAATAGTCGAGGTCGATCTCGGCGACGTCGCGCCCGCGTGCAGACTCGATCGCCGAAAGTCGGCGCTGTGCACGGTCTGCGGCATACTCGAGGAACTCCTGATTGTCCAAACCGAACGGCTGCACCTCGAATTGATCGTTGACCCAGTTGATCATTCCGAGGGCCATGGGCATGAGTTCACCCATCCGCTGCTGGACGACGTCCCAGTTGTGATCGTCGGCGGCGACGTGCCTTCGGCAGGTGAACGTCCCCCAAGCCATGTGCCGTCGTTCGTCGTCACCGATCTTTCGCACCAATTGCTGCATGCCAGGGAGGATTCCGCGCGTCGCACAAACTTTCTGCCAGGCGTAGTAACCCGTCAGCGCCAGACTGCCCTCGATGACGTGGTTGTACGTGACGCTGGCACGCACCTGGTTGACCGGGCTGGGGTCTGTCTCGAGAATGCGTAGCGACGACGGCAGCTCCTCGTAGAACAGTTGCCGGTAGTACGGATTGTCAGCGACGTAGGAATGCAGGTCACTGGTCAATCCCACTTCGTCCATCCACAGCCGAAACACCTGGGTGTGCTTGGCTTCCTCGAAACAGAACTGCGTCAAGTACATCTCGTCGCCGAATCGTCCCTCGGTCGACATTGCTTTCATGAACGGTTGAATGTCTTCGGTGACGGCTTCTTCACCGGCGATGAACTGCGCACACAGGAAGGTGGCGCTGCGCTGTTGTTCGCTGGTCAGCTCCTGCCAGTCACGGGCATCCTGCGAAAAATCGAGGTCGGTTGGGTTCCAGAATTTGGCATTTCCCTTGGTGAACAATCGGAGTGGGAACGAATCCCAGTTCAACCCTCCCGACCGAAGAGAACTGAAACCTTCTCGCCCCGGCGAGGTGACAGTCATGACATTCCTTCTTCCCGAACCGAAGACAGATGCCCCACCAGCATGCCCGCAGAACTGAAACGTGAATCAGTTTTGACGAAATTCGATCTATTCCTTCAGGGAAACCCCCTTGGTCTCCATCACTGCGAAGAGCTTGGCGTTCATCTGAGCTGCCAGATCCGGCCGATACGAGCCGATGTTGAGCGGATTGGCGAGATTGTTCAGTTCCAAGGGGTCGGCTTGTAAGTCGTACAGTTCGTATTGCGGCGCAGCAACTCCCGCAGGATCGAAGTACATCGTGTACTTCCAGCGACTCTCGCGTATGCACCGAATGTGGTTGGGCTGCGTGACGATGTTCTGACCGTCGGGCGTCGCACAGTTCTGATCGTCGTAGGTGAACAGAATCGTGTCCTGAACCTGCGTGCTGGGACTTTGCGGATAAGCGGCAGCGTCGACGATGACCGGTGTCAGATCGGTACCCAGGAAGTTCCACGATTGACGCGCAGGCGCTTGGGCGAGCGTGGCGAGAGTGGGCATCACGTCGATCAACGACGCCAGGGCGTCGGTGCGAACGGGTTCGGGAAACAGCAAGGGGTTGCTGATGACCAGTGGAACGCGCAGTGTTTCCTCGTAGGCGTTGAACACTTTCTGCCGCAAACCTCCGTGGCTCATCCCCATCTCCCCGTGATCGGACATCCGAACGATCACCGTGTCGTCCAGCATCTGTGGAGTGGCTTCGATCGCGTCGAGCACGCTGCCGATGTGTTCGTCGACCACCCTGTGCATATAGGCGTAGAAGTTGATGTAGTTACGCGCCTGATCGGGTCCGAGCAGCGGCCCGAGCCCGGCTGCCAACAGCAGTTCCGACTGAACCTGGGCTGTCGGTTTGTGATTGAGCGCCAGGATCTCGTCGAAGGTGGGCGGCAAGTCGATACCCTGCTCGAAGGCGCCTGGCGCGTCCGATCCGTAGTTGTCGCACGTGCCGTTCATCGCGTTCCACGTCTGGGGGTACGCGAGGACATCGTGCGGGTTCACGAACGAGACGATCAGCGCCCAAGGCTGTCCGGATGCGACTGCGGGTCCGGAGAGAAACTCGACAGCTTCCTCGGCGACACGGCGATCATGGTCTGCGCACCCGCCACCGAAGTGATCCGGATTGGTGTCCTGGCCCGCGTCCGGCGGAATCCACCCCTCGAAGCCGAATCCTGCCACGTCCGCGCTTGTCGGATCACCACCCTCGACGCCTTTGCTCAGATGCCATTTCCCCCGGTACTGGACGTTGTAGCCGGCCGACGCCAGCAGCTTTGCCATGTTCTGTTCGGAGACCTGCAACTGGGGCTCGGTGGGTGAGACAGTGCCACCTTCGGTGAGCGTTCTGGTGACCCCGTGCTGCGCGGGGTAGAGGCCGGTGAAGAACGTACTGCGACTGGGCGAGCACATCGCGGTGTTGCACACTGCCTGGTCGAAACTCAGCCCGTGATCGGCAATCCTCTTGCGGTTGGGCAGATTCTGTTCAGCCCAGCCTTGTGGCCAGTACATCGGCCGGCGTTCCTGATCGGTGATGATGACAACGATGTTGGGTTTCTGCGGAAACCGATCGGCGGGTGCTGCTTGTACCGGCACCGCGCTCACCGCGCCGGCCGCGACGTCTGCCACTCCCGCGAGGACAAGGGCACCGACGCCACCGAGGAACGTCCGGCGCGGCAATGAATGACAATGCGGGGCTGGAACGTTCTCTGGGTTCACGGGCGTCGTCCTCTCGGAGGCGTTGTCGCCCCAGAGTTGACCGAATCACTCTTCGCTACACATGCGCGAGCAAACTGCCCGTGCGCTGATCAGTTCGATAACCCGATCCGCACAGCGCAGCGGATCCGGTGTCCGGCCGATACCGAGGGTGTCGACTATCGAAATCGTCCTTCGCACATCAGCCTCCTCGACACCCCACGACCAACCGAAGTCGTGATTCCAGAGCAGAACTGCGTTCTTCCCCGGATGGTGCCTGGCATGAACGGGAAGGACGATCACCGCATCCATGCTCGGCCCCTGCGGCCATCGGACGGTCTCACCGTGAACGGACCGTGCTACCGCGTCGACGTATTCGTGTGCGGACCAGTCGTTGCCGTTGGTATGCATGGAAGTACATTCGGTGCCACACACGTTTCGGATGGGTTCGTGGCATCACCGATCGAGTATTGCGCTTTCAGGAAATGAACGGCAACACAACGGATTCGAATTGGCGATGACCGTCGCGGTGGACACTGTGGCCGGTACGGAAAGAGACCAATTCGCAGCGTGCGACGGTGGCTGCAACAGCGTCGAGGCGAACAGGATCCACCATCCCGCCCAGACCTCCACGCAGGAACAACATGTCAGCCTCGATGAGCGGCAACCGATCCCACCACTGCGGATCCGGCCGGCGGAACTGCTCGAGCGCGGACCGCGTCATCGAGCGATCGAACGTCAACGCGGCTCGCGGATGCCGCACCAAACTTGTTGTGGCGTGCCACAGTTCTGGGACACTCGGCAATTTCCTCGCGAACACCTGTTCCGGGTCACCCGCACGTAGTGGTAACGGCGCTTCCTCGATGACCAACTTCCGCACCGCAGTGGGACGTTTCTGCGCGATCAACGACGCCGCGTGCCCGCCGAGCGAGTGGCCGACCAGGTCCACCTGCTCGAGTTCGAGATGATCACACACGTCCATGACGTCGTCCGCGAACTCCTCGAACAGATACGACGACGCACGAGCGCTCCGGCCGTGGCCGCGAAGGTCGACCGAGACAACTCGCCGGTTGCGTGATCGCAAGGTCCGCGCGAACTTGTCCCAGGTACCGCTGTCGCCGCCCATCCCGTGCACGAGGACTACCGGAGGCAGATCGGCCACACTGGGATGCGAGCCGGAATCGCGGTAGCTGATCTGGACCCCGCCGGCACTTCGTACGTTAGCGACACTCACGAGTTCCCAGGATAGACCCGTCCTCACGGATTGCTGACGCGGTCAGCCGAGGCTGCAACTCCCCTGGTCGCGTGACCTCGTCGTAGCGACCGAGTCCGATCCTCGCGATGTTTCGCAGCGACTCGCTTGCATCGGCGAAGTAGCCGCAATGCCCTCGAACGGCACCGGTACCGAAAACAATGGCTCCGTGCTGCGCCCGAACTGGAGACGGGCCGTGCCCGATGTGGCCGATCTTCACGCGTGGGAAGTAGCGGATCCAGTCCGACGGACCAAGCGCAGCCCAGAGATTTCCGGCAAAGCACAGGTCTTCGCGCGAACTGGTCCCCATCCCCGGACTACCCAGCACCACGCAATCGTCCACTCGCGCCGACGGGAGAGCGAGTCCGCACACCACGGCCCCGTAGCTGTGCCCGACGAGCGTCACATGCGCCGATCGCGGCAGGATACGAGTCAACCGCGCCAGATCTATCGCACCAAGTTCTGCAAGTGTCCGGGAGAACGACTCGAGAAATCCCCACGGCGTCCGATAACCGACCCACACGATCACCGCGACGCGGTCGTTCGGCCCGAGCGTTCGGAGCATCCTTCCCAGTGTCCATCCGCTCGCCCGTGGTCCTGTCGGACGGTTCTCGTCGAAGTAGTTTCCCAGTCCGTTGTCGTTGCCCGGCACGAAGATCATGATGTGCTCGGCTGTGGCGACATCGCCGAACACCTCCACGATCCGGCCTTCGCCGGACTCGTCGTATGCCAGAAGTTGTGCGTCGCGTAGCTCCATCGGCTCGTAGTGAAGTCGATCGGTTCCGGAAACGTCAGCTCGACCCGCCGTTTTCATGACACTCCTCGCGAAGAGTTGCAACGACGAGAATCATTGCAACAGTGAGTTTTTGAATGTCATCAACGCTAAGCGCCCGATGGCGTCAGTGCGATGGCGCCAGCGCCCCTACTGTTCGTACAGTCGACTCGACCATGTCCGGTACAGCTGGCTGTACCTGCGAGCTCATTCGTACACGCCCTCCACCGACCATCCACCGCCTTCACAGATCATCAGCAACGCCCGCGATTCCTCCAACAGCACCTGAGCCCGCGCGGCCGTGCGCGCCGAGGCTGCGTCCCACCATCGCTCGTCCACCGGCCAGGGCCCGGCCCATCCCTGCACTGCCCATTCCTTGCTCCCCCACTTCAGCCTTCCCGGCGGCGAGCTGAAGACACCGCGCTCAGTGACGTACACGGCGTTGCCGGCCACATCCTCCAGCCATACCTTGGGATTGTCGACGAAGATCGACCCCGGAGACGGCTGCGGCAGACGACCAGGCCACGGGGCTGTCGGATCATGAGCAGCTACCCGCTCGTCACCCAAGGGCAACAGGGTAATTCGCTCCGAGGGCCCTCGACCACCGCTCAGGACACCGACCTGAACCGATTCGCCGCCCAGAAGACCTTGCACGCGCACCAATGCTCGCCTGGCCCGCTCCTCCTCGTCGCCGACACCGCCCCACAGCCCCAACTGCAAAGCGCCGGCACTGACCACCTCCACCGGTTCCAGACGCAACACCGCTATGCCTGCGGTCGGCCGGGTCTCACTGCGCCCGGTGAGCCAGCCGTCCAGTTGCCATCGCACTCGATCGGCCGTTCCCTCCGGTGTCAGAGGTTCGGCGCAACGCCAAGTCCGAGAAAGATTTTCACCGTTGCCCGTGCTGGCCGAAATCGACAGGCGGGTGCACGCCACTGCGGCAGCCGACAATTTGTCGTGCAGGAGACTCGCCAAGGCGCGCCCGGCAAACGCTGCGGCATCCACCCGCTCGATCGACGGATCGTAATGCTGCTCCACTTCCAGATCCGGCGGAAGCGTCCGCGCCGACGGTGGCCGCTCGGGTTCACCGCGCGCCGCACGATGCGCGAGCACCGCATCGGCCCCGAAACGCGAAGCGACGTCCACTGCCGGTAAATCCGCGAAAGCACCGATGGTTCTGATCCCGAGCCTGCGCAGCAGATCCACCAACTCCCCGCGATGCGGCGCAGACAGACTGGGCTCGGCCGCCAACTCCGGCATGGGTAGCGGCGCCAGAAACCGTGCCCCCTCCCCCGGCGGCACCAGCGCTGCCCGGCGCGCGGCAATGACCGCTGTGGACAGTTGATCCGCCACACCCACCTGACTCTCGACGCCCGCAGCGGATGCCTGATCCACCAATCGTTCCGCCGCGGCTTCCTCCGAACCGAAGTACCGACTGACACCTCGCGCACTGAGCACCAACAAACCGGGACGGAGTACCTCGACGCCCGGTGCCACCGCATCGATGGCCGCGGCGACCGGCTCGAACAATCTGGCGTCGCGTTCCGGATCTGCCATCGCCACATACAGTTCCGGGCAGCGGGCCTGCGACTCGCGTCGGCGCAGGCCTCGTCGCACTCCCTCCGCGCGGGCCGTCGCCGAACATGCGATCACCCGATTACCCGAGGTGACCGCGACAGGATGCGTGGCAGGAAGATCGGCAAGCGCTGCCGCTGCCACCGCCGGCCAGTCCGGGCACCACAACGCCAGAACTCTGCTCACAGTGACACCACCCGCGACGACACCACCTGCTCCGACACCACCTGCTCCGACACGGCCTCGACCGGCCGGGAAGGTACCCACTCGACCCGCCCGGCTGCACTACAGATGTCCAGACGCGTGGTCCGGGGCTGGAACGAGCGCCCCCGAGCACGAACCGCGAGGCTCAGGGAACTGAGCCGACCACGCCCCAACTCACGGCCCTGACCGAACCCACCGTAACCATGAACCCGAGCGTCCAACCGAACTTCGGCCCCGTCCCAGTGACCTTCGGTGACAACAAGAGTCGAGCCCTTGCTCCGGGCGCGCGCCACCACCGCTCGCGCACGCGACGGGGATACCGACGCACCCGCCAATCCCAGAATCACCAGATCCATACCGTCGAGCAGCACAGCAGCGATCTCGACCGGATCCGGCCCAGGCGCCGGAATGAGCGCCAGACGTTCCAGTTGCGCACCCATCTCGTACGCCGCCAGCAATCCCAGTCGAGGTTGCCCGATGACTGCCACATGCCCCCCGGACGCCGTCACGGACGCGACCAATCCCAAGAGCAAGGAAGCAGCGCCCTCGACGGACACCACGGTTCCGCGCACCAAACCGCCCTGCGGTAGCAATGCCCCGATACCTTCCGGCACTGGGAGAACACCAGCCTTGTGCGCGCGGTCCACGACCGGTATTTCCCGGTCGGCAACACTCTCGAAGGCTGCTGCACTTGTCCCGGAAACACCAGCCACGGAAACACTCGGTCCCGAAAACGACGTATCGCCGCGAGAGGGAATGGACGCGATCTGTCGGCGGAGCTGTGCCAGCCGATCCTGACGGGACAACCCCGCCGCATCTGCCGACAGCTCCACCAACTCGGTCACCTCGGTCATCCCCATCCTCCGGAACACCGGAAAAACTCACTCGGCAGCAATCCATAACCAGCCGGCAAACCGCGGGGAAGTCGGGTCTGACATGCATCCAACGAACAGCAATTTCGAACATATTTTCGAACTGTTTTCAGTAAACCGTGTCACCCCCGACACGTCAAGCAGAGCAAAAAACCCAGTTCACAGGAGCCTCGAGCGTCACAGTGGCATCAATCCATTAACCTTGAGATGTGACAGCTCAGGAGCAGACCGGGAGGGGCATCGGGCCCGAATACCTGCTGGCGGGGCGGTACCGACTCCGCTCCAAGATCGGCGACGGAGGCATGGGCGCCGTCTGGCTGGCCCGCGACACCCTCCTCAGCCGTGACGTCGCGGTGAAACAGGTCACAAGCACGGAAGGCCTCGACACCGAAACGGCCGAAGAGGTCCGTGAACGTACATTGCGCGAAGGCAGGAACGCCGCAAAGCTCACCCACCCCCACTCCATCGCCATGTACGACGTCGCGATCGAGTCCGGTGAACCGTGGTTGGTCATGGAGTACTTCCCCGCCCGCAGCCTCGCCCAGGCGATGAACTTGGCCGACACGTTGCCACCGCTGGAGGTCGCGCAGATCGGCGCGCAGATCGCTGCGGCGCTCACCGAGGCGCACGCCGCCGGCATCGTCCACCGCGACATCAAGCCCGGCAACATCCTGATCGCCGACCGAGGCAAGTCTCTCGGCACCGTCAAGATCAGTGACTTCGGCATCGCCCGCGCAAAGAGCGACGTATCCGACACCCAGGACGAGGTCATCACCGGCACTCCCGCGTACTTTGCACCCGAAGTTGCCCGCGGCGACGATCCCACCGAGGCCAGTGACGTCTTCTCACTCGGGTCGACGCTCTACACGGTGATCGAGGGTCAACCGCCCTTCGGCATCGACTCGGACGCCATCGCTCTACTGCATCGTGTCGCCAAGGCCGAGATCTACCGACCCACCAAGTCCGGACCGCTCACCGACGTTCTCCTTCAGCTCCTCGAGCCGGACCCCACCCGTCGGCCGACGATGGCTCAGGCACGCGACGCGCTCGCTGCAGCCGCGACGGGCGGTGGCACGATCGAGCAGTTGATCGACGCTCCCGTCTACTCGTCCGAAGGCGCCGTGCCGGCGTGGGCTCACCGCACCACACAACTCGCCGACCCACACCGCCGCAATCGCCTGACCGGCTCCACGATCACCGGACTGCCTGCAGTGCAACAGAACACGCCACTGCGGAACGTCCCCAGCCCCATGGACATGTTCTCCTGGCCGCCGCGGATACCGACCGGCCCCGCCGATGCCAGCACCCGCGACAAGGTAGTGGCCTGGGCTCCCCTCGCCATGACAGGCATGGTTGCCGTCATCATCTTGGCCGCACTGATCGTCGTCATCCTGGTATTCACGGCCTGACCGGACGCTCTACGCGGGCAGAATGTTTGCGTTGAGGTGAAACACGTTGTCCGGGTCGTACTTCGCCTTGACGGCGGACAATCGCGCGTACTTCGCCGCACCGTAGGACGCTCGCACTCGGTCCTCGTCGACATCAGTCATGAAGTTGACGTACCCGCCTTGATTGGACGAGAACGGACGCAAGGCTTCCCAGGTCTCACGCACCCACGATCGATCCAATTCCAGTGTCCCGGCATCGGTGGCCGTAGCCGTCATGTTGCACACGTAATGTGGTGTGCGAGAACCACCGAACGCAGTGTCGTCCTCGCCGACGGAGGTGAAAGCTCCCTGCAGCGGAAAGATCGGCATGAAGGACATCGGCGACGATTTCTTGCCCGCTTGCTCGGTCAGAACATCGATCACGGCGTCGGAGAAATCCACCAGGTCCAAGGCCTTCTCATAGGCGTATGCACCCCATGGTTCCGATTCGTCGAGCATCGACTGTAAACCGATGTACGGGAGCGGGGTGACGAACTCGAACAGCGTCGGCACGCCCTCTCGAATCGGCGCAATCGCGTTCGAGTGTTCCTCTTCCGATCCGAAACCGGCTACCAGCAACGCGTATCCGGGCAGCAGGTGAAACTGATCCGGAACAAACGGTGCCGGAGGCGCGGACAAACCGACGGCAACCATCGCTCCGGCATTTCTCGGCAGGGCAGGCACCACTTCGCGGCACAGACGAAGCGCTGCGGGTCCGTCCTCCATCCCCCAGAAGAACAGTCCCAGATGCACTTCCGGACCGATCTCGCTCAGACGGTACTCGAACTCGGTGACCACTCCGAAGTTTCCGCCGCCGCCGCGCAGCGCCCAGAACAAGTCGCTGTGATCGTTCTCGGAGGCCCGCACGATCGAACCGTCGGCGAGCACCACCTCTGCCGACACCAGATTGTCGATCGCCAGGCCGAGCGTGCGCGTCAACCACCCCATGCCGCCGCCGAGGGTCAGGCCACCGACGCCGGTATCACTGATCACTCCACCGGTCACTGCCAATCTGTGTTCCTGCGTCGCGGCGTCGAGGTCGGCAATCGTCGCACCACCACCGACCCTGGCTCGCTTCGCGGACGGGGCGACACTGACTACGTTGATCGCACTGAGATCGATCATCACACCGCCTTCACACACCGAGGTACCTCGGTAGGAATGCCCACCACCTCTGACCGAAACCTCCAACGAATGGGCTCTGGCAAATGCAAGTGCCACAGACACATCCGACGCCGACCGGCACCTGGCGATCACCGCCGGACGATGATCGATCTGCCCGTTCCAGATCGACCTGGCGTCGTCGTACTCCGGATCTCGGGGGCTGAACACAGAACCCGTGATCGCCGATTTCAGTGGCGCGAACTCGACCGTCGTCATCATGCACCGCCCTCATCGGGTGTCGCGGTGAGAAGCAGGTACTCCCACTCCATCACGAACGGCTCGCTTCCGCTGCCGTACTTCTTTGCCAACTCGAGCAGATCGCGATCGAGCGCCTGCGTGCGGTCAGGATCGCCGGCGATGTTCCGGTACACCGCGATGGTCGGGCCGTAATTCTTCTTGAAGAAATCGCGGAAATCTTCCGGCCCGCTGAATGTGTCCACACGAAGTACGTCTTTCCTTGCGGCAACATCGCCGAGCAGATCACGAACATGGTTCTCGTCGCCCCACAAAGGCGCCGGCTGCGAACCAGGAGGCGGGGGCGGTGCATACGGCTTCATCGTTTTGAACATCTCGCCGATGAACCCCGTCGGAGTCCAACTCAGCACTCCGATCTTTCCGCCGGGTCGGCATACTCGCAAAAGTTCGTCCGCGGCGCGCTGATGATGCGGGGCAAACATCACACCGACGCACGAGAGCACTACGTCGAACTCGTTGTCGCCGAACGGAAGAGCCTCGGCATCGGCCTCCTGCCAATCGAGTTCGACACCCGCGAGCGCCGCGGCCTCCCGTCCTGCCACGAACAGTTCGGGAGCCAGGTCGGTGGCGATCACCTGCGCACCCAGCGCAGCCGCCGGAATGGCGGCGTTGCCGGACCCCGCCGCGACGTCGAGCACCCGATCTCCTTTCTGCACGCCGCATTCACGCACCAATACAGGTCCGAGTTCCGCGATGACCTGCGTCGCCACCGCCGGATAGTTACCGAGCCCCCACATTGCCCGGTGCTTGGCCTTCAGCTCCCGGTCCAACCCGAGAGTCCCCGTTGATTCACTCATTACCGTTCTCCTTCAATAATTTTCGTACTCGGAGCCCGACAGCGTTCATGCCGTTACTCCGACGCTACGACGACGGTTCGCTCCTCTCCAGTACGAAATCTGTACCGGAGCACCCCGGAGGCCTACGATCGAGAGATGGGGTCCTCGTACCACCAGTTCTGCCCCGTCGCCAAGGCGATGGAGCTACTCGACGAGCGGTGGACACTGCTTCTCCTCCGCGAACTGATCATGGGAAGCGAACATTTCAACGATCTCCGCCGCGGGCTGCCGCGAATGTCACCGACTCTGCTCTCGACCCGGCTTCACCAACTCGCGGTCGCCGGCATCGTGGAGCGAGAAGAAACCGACTGTGTCGTCAGCTATCGTCTGACCGACGCCGGCCGCGAACTGCGCCCTGTGGTCGAAGCTCTCGGCATCTGGGGTACCAGGTGGATCGGTGAACTGGGCGACGAAGATCTGGATCCGAAGCTGCTGCTGTGGGACATGCATCGCCGCGTGGATCATTCCGTGGTGCCTGAAGGCAAGACCGTGGTGCACTTCGCATTCTCCGGAGTACGTGGACATTCGCGGAACTGGTGGCTCGTCATCAATTCCGGTGAGGTGGACATGTGCGATATCGATCCGGGTTTCGACGTTGCAGTGTCGGTCTCTGCGGGCTTGCGGCAGATGACCGAGATCTGGCGAGGTAACCTGACCTGGTCGGACGCCATACGGTCCGGTGACGTCACCATTTCTGGGCCTACTGCGTTGCGTCGTAGCTTGCCTTCGTGGTTCGAGCTGTCGACTTTCGCGTCGATCCCGCGCCCCGCGTAGCGCGCGCTCACCAGCCCCGTTCCGTCCTGTTACAGAGCTGTTGCAGACCGTGACACCGTCGACGAACGGTGACCACCTGCCGGTGACACTGACCGAGAAGTCTCTGTTGTATGCCCAGCCACCGCGGAATCATCCGCTTCGTCGCACTCGGTGCAGTCGTGCTCGGTGCGGTCGCGCTCAGCTCCTGCTCGTACACAGAAGAAGCACAACCGAAGAGCGGTAACTACCTTGCCACTCAGCCTGATTCAGGACCCTCAGGCGGCGAGATCGAGGACGGCATCAGCTTGCAGGACACTCATGTGCCCGCGCTTGCTCGTCTCGATTCCGCACTGCTCGCGGCGCTCCAGTCGGCAGCGGCCGACGCACAGGCATCCGGCGTGGACATGCACGTCACGTCGGGTTGGCGGTCCGCGGCATACCAGCAGCGACTGTTCGACGAAGCCGTCGTCAAGTACGGCAGCGTGGACGAAGCGTCCAAGTGGGTGCACTCGCCGAGCCTGTCCAAGCATGTCAGTGGACAGGCCGTCGACATCGGACCGACCGACGCCGATGACTGGCTCATTCAGCACGGCAGCGATTACGGCCTCTGCCAGACCTACGCCAACGAGATGTGGCATTTCGAATTGGCAACCACTCCTGGCGGGGAATGCCCGCCACAACTGAGCAACCCCTCGGACGAGAGAGCGGAAGGCTGATCATGACACGAGTCAAACCAGCGAGACTGATTGCCGCACTGGCAGTCTTGATCCTCGGAGTCGTCGAATTCGAATTGGCGGTCAACACCACCGGTGGTCAGATCGTCGACCAACAACTCATGGTGGGCGCGGCCACCTCCGAACGCCTCAGCGTGTTCTCCGCCGAGTTCATCGGCCTCGTCACCCCGATACTGATAGTGGGAGGAGTGCTCGTGGCGCTCATGATCACATTGCGCAACAACCCGATTGCGCTAGCTTTACGCGTCGTCGTCGTGACCCTCGGTCCCATCACGACGGCCTGGGTTCTCAAACAATCGCTGGATCGACCGGACCTGAACGGTCTGGTGATGCACAATTCCTTCCCCAGCGGCACTTTGACGGCCATAGCTGCTCTGGTCTGCGCGATCGTGATCGTCACGCCCTCGAGGTGGCGGGCGGTCGTTGCGGTCAACGGTGCGCTGATCACCATCGGAACCGCGATCTCGGTAGTCGTGCTGCAATGGCACCGCCCGAGCGACGTGATCGGTGCACTACTGCTCGTCGGCTGCTACACCCTCGCTGTGTCGGCATTTCCGTTGAACACCAGCGTCGCCCGGCATGCGGTGCTGGCAGACTCAGGCAACGAGCGACTCTCGCGAGTGTGACCCCTGTACCCTTGGCTGACCGAGATTTCTCCGACCGCAGAAGGCCCCTGATCATGGCGAGTCCAAGGTGAGCTCATGGTGAGCATTCTTTTCATAGAAGACGATCCAGCCGTGGCCGAGGCAATCACGTTGGGACTGAACCGACTCGGGCACGACGTCAGCCATCGCCCCGACGGTAACGGTGATTTCGACGACGCCCTGGGTGCCACGGACCTCGTCCTACTCGACCTCGGGCTGCCGGGTGCCGACGGTTACGAGATCTGCCGACGTATCCGCACCCGAAGTTCGATCCCGATCATCATTCTGACCGCTCGGTCCGACGACATCGACACCGTCGCCGGCCTGGAAGCCGGTGCCGACGACTACGTCGTCAAACCGGCCAGTCCGCGCGTCCTCGACGCTCGTATCAAAGCCGTCGTGCGGCGCTCGGCACCGGCAACGACGCGCCCGGATGCGACGCCGGGTGCAGAGACGTTCGGCGACCTGGAATTGGATCGGTCGTCGCTGCAGGTCCGCAAGGCCGGGATGCTGCTGACCCTCACCCCGACCGAACTCCGACTGATCCTGGCGCTGACCGAGAACCCCGGACAGGTCCTGAGCCGCCGACAGTTGTTGTCCGCAGCCTGGGACCAGGAGTATCTGGGTGATTCCAGAATCGTCGATGCAGCAGTGCAGCGGCTGCGCGGAAAGATCGAGGACGACCCGGCCGCACCGACCGTCATCGAAACGGTGCGCGGGTTCGGGTATCGCTTCAACACCAGCCCAGCCCGATGAGACCGACCTGGCTTCAGGTCGACGGTCTGCGAACCAGGCTCGTGCTCGTGTTCATCGCAATCGTCGTGATCATCGCCGGGGCAACCGCGGGTGTCGTCTCGTTCATGGCACGGTCGTGGATCTATTCCAACGCTCAGGATGTCGCGACCGCACAATTTCGCGACGAACTGCAATACGTCAACGGAACACCGGTAGACGAGTTGACGCCTGCCAACCTCCAACAGATCTTCCAGTCCGACATGACGCTGATCGTCGACGGCGAAGTCATCCGTCAAGGATCCGTGGATGCGGCGACCATTCCGCCCAGCTTCGACGAAGGTTTGGACAGTCCGAAGCTGATCCGTTTCGAGAGGCTCGACTCCCAGCGCATCATGTTGGGAATGTCCGTCAATGTCGTGGACATGAGCGCGGACGACAGCTACGACAACGAGACATTGGTCAAAGCCGTCACCATCCGGCCGCTGGTCGGAGTGCAGGACAAGTTCGACGACCTGCTTCGAGCTGTCGGCCTCACCCTCGCCGCCGGTGTGTTGGTGAGCGGACTACTCGGGCTGTGGATCGCGTCGACGCTTGTCCGTCCGCTCAAACGCCTGGACAAGGCGGCCGCCCGCGCTGCCGACGGCGACCTCAGCGTCCGACTCCCCGAAGACGGAGTAGCCGAACTCGCCCAGGTCACAACAACGTTCAACAACATGGTCGCTCGCAACGAAGCGGTCATCCGAGGTCTGGAAGAATCGGAAGAGCAGTCGAGAAGGTTTGTCGCCGACGTCTCCCACGAGCTCCGGACGCCGCTCGCAGCACTGGTGCCGGTCAGTGAGATCCTCCGTGAAGAGATCCCCAATCTTCCGCCCGACGCCGCCGCTGCCGCGCGCATCGTGAGCAGTGAGATCGGCAAGCTCACTCGACTTGTCGAAGACCTCATCGAAATGTCTCGCCACGACTCTCAGCAAGCGCACCTCGTCCTCGACGACGTCGACCTCGTCGAATTGACCGAGCGCACACTCGAGAGCCGCGGATGGACAGACACCGTCGAACTGCGCGCACCCGAAAGTGTCAGCGCCAGAGTCGATTCGCGTCGGATCGACATTGTCGTCGCCAACCTCGTCGGCAATGCACTGCGCCACGGAGCGCCCCCGGTTCGCGTCGAGTTGAGCGTCGAATCCGGTTTCTCCGTCATCACCGTCGTCGACCACGGCCCCGGCATCTCACCCGAAGACCGGCAGGCGATCTTTCGGCGGTTCTACAAGGTCGACACCGCGCGCGGACGCAGCGAGGGCAGCGGACTCGGACTCTCGCTCGCCGTCGAGAACGTGCACCTGCACGGCGGCACCATCGGCGTCGACCAGGTGGATGGTCGCACGGTCTTCACGGTTCGCCTGCCCCGTCGCTGACCCCTTCCCGAGCGAACGTACCTTTCGGCGCACCCAAGGCGATCGTCGTACCGTTCACTCGAAAAGGGGTGGGCACTTCGCACCCTGAACCGTCCGCGTTTGACCAAATAATGGGATTCTGGTTTCAACATGTGAAACCACGGGAGTAGCGTCGGCATCGTCGAACAGCGTAGAGATCGGAGGGCACCATGACGCAGGCGTCGCGGCTGGAAAAGACGGCCGTCTCCCCGAAGACGTGGACGATGCTCGGAATCGGCGTCGCAGCCCAGGCCGCAGGCACCGTCTTCGTCAGCACCCCCGCCTTTTTGATCCCGCTACTGCATTCCGAACACGGCCTCTCGTTGACGCAGGCCGGAACTCTGGCCGCTGCACCCACTTTCGGCATGGTTCTCACGCTGGTGGCGTGGGGAGCGATGGCTGACAGATTCGGCGAGAAATGGGTCATCTCCATCGGGCTCGGCCTGACGGCGATCGCCGCGCTGGCCGCGACCACCACCGACAACTACACCCTCCTCGGGATCGCATTTCTGCTGGGCGGAATGGCTGCGGCGAGCACCAACGCTGCCAGTGGACGTGTTGTGGTCGGCTGGTTTCCCAAGGATCGGCGCGGCCTCGCGATGGGAATCCGGCAGATGTCACAGCCCCTGGGCGTGACCATCGCGTCGCTGACCATCCCGACTCTCGCTGCGAACGTAGGAATCGGTTCGGCCGTCGGACTGTCGGTAGCTCTCAACGGCGTTCTCGCCCTGATCTGCGCCGTCGCATTGATCAATCCCCCGCGGCCGGCGGCGCGGCCCACAGACATCCCGGCCGAAACGGTAAATCCTTATCGCTCGAACTGGTTCCTGTGGCGCATTCACGTCGTCTCGGCACTGCTGGTGTTTCCGCAGTTCACCCTCTCGACATTCGGTCTGGTCTGGCTGATCAGCGAGCAAGGATGGGACGCTGCGCCCGCTGGGCTCCTGATCGGGATCTCCCAGTTCGTGGGTGCACTCGGACGCATCGTTGTCGGCATCTGGAGTGATCGCGCCGGAAGCAGAGTAGGCCCGCTGCGGTTGGTTGCCGTCTCCGCGTCTGCGGTCATGTTGGCAATGGCGGCAGCCGGCGCAGCGCCTTGGGGCGTTCCCGCCTTGATCCTGCTGCTGGCAACCACTATCAGCGTCGCCGACAACGGTTTGGCATTCACTTCCGTGGCCGAAGCTGCCGGGCCGAAATGGCAAGGAAAAGCATTGGGCGCACAGAACACCGGGCAGTTCATTGCCGCGTCAGCAGTGGGCCCGGTGGTCGGTGCGCTGATCGGCGCGGTCGGCTACCCGCTCGCCTTCGCGATAGTCGCGGCATTTCCCGCCGCAGCAATTCTCTTGGTGCCCAGCCGCGATCGCGACATCAGCGTCTAGTCCCTCATCGGATTCGGTTGCACTGCAGGTCCCGTCAGATCACAATGCGGCTTGCAGGCAACCGAATCCGCTTCCTGAACAGGCTCTACTGTCGGAGTTCGGATCAGCGTCGCGGCGATCGCTGCACCGACCAACAGCAGTGCCACACAGATGTACATCGCGTACCGGAACCCGTCGGAGAAACTCGTCGGATCGACCAGACTTTCGGCGTCGATACCCACGAGGGCAGGCAAGGCCGCGACGGCAAGAAGTTGGCTCGTGCGAGCAACGGCATTGTTCACACCTGACGCGATTCCGGACTGCTCCACCGGTACCGAACCAAGCACCGCGGCGGTCAACGGCGCGACCATCACCGCCAGGCCGAGCCCGAACACCAGAACTCCCGGCAGCACGACGGTCAGGTACGACGCATCCGGGCCGATCCGCGTCATCAACACCAACCCCACCGCGGCAACGGCGGGCCCGACCGTGATCGGCAATCGCGGTCCGTGCGTCTGCGCGTAACTGCCCGCGCGCGAAGACAACAGCAGCAATGCCAAGGTGATCGGTACCGTTGCGACGCCGGCAGCCACCGGCGAGTACCCGGCAACCAATTGCAGTTGCAGCACGAGCAGGAAGAACACACCGCCCAGCGCCGCATAGACCGCAAGGGTCACCAGATTGGCCGCGACGAACATCCGCGAACGGAACAGGGACGGCGGCACAAGGGCACTCGGTGAGCGTCGTTCCACCACGACGAACAGGCAGAGCGCGATCACTCCGATCAGCCCGACTATCGGGTTGACCTCGATCAGCCCGTACGTCAGTGCGCCGAGACCGACTACTGCGCAGGCAGATCCGACCACGTCCAGGTGCTCGGGCGGATGCGGGTCGCGGCTCTCCGGTACATGGCGCACCGCTGCCCACACCACGACGATCGCCAGCGGGATATTGAGCAGGAATACCGATCGCCATCCCGCCACTTCCACCAGCCAACCACCGAAAAGCGGTCCGATGGCGCCGGCAACACCACCTAAACCCGACCACAATCCGATTGCCGCGCCGCGGTCCTCCTCACGAAGTGACGCGGAGATGATGGCAAGGCTGCCAGGTGTCAAGAGCGCAGCTCCCACTCCCTGCAGGATTCGTGCAATCACCAGAAACGTGATGTCAGGTGCAATTCCGCAAAGCAACGACGCGACCGCGAACCAGACCGTCCCCCACACGAATACCCGTCGCCGACCCCAACGATCACCGAGGGCTCCCCCGAGCAGAATCAGCGACGCCAAGGCCAAGGTGTAACCGCTGAGCGTCCACTGCAGTCCGGCGACACCGGAACCCAGTTCTTCACCGATGTGAGGAAGAGCAATGTTGACGACGGTGCCGTCGAGGAGAGCCATGCTCGAGCCGAGAACGGTGGCGGCGACAACCCAACGCCCACGCTTCGACGCGAGCGCCAGTGGTTCCGTCATCGGTCCATGGTGCGCCTTCACACGCAATCGCGAAAGAGCGCGCGGGAATTCAGTCGATCTGGCGACGATGTGCCCAACGCGTCAACGCATTGCGATTGGACTGCTGAGTCTTTCGCAGGACGTTCGATGCGTGAGTCTCGACCGTCTTCACGGAAATCACCAGGTCCTCGGCGATTTCACGGTAAGTGTACCCACGTGCCAGCAATCTGAGCACTTCGAGTTCTCGCGGAGTCAGCGAGTCGAGTTCCGGATCGAGTTGCGGCTCGGGTGCGTTGGAACGCCCGGTGAAGGAGTCCAGTACGAAGCCTGCCAGGCGAGGCCCGAACACTGCGTCACCACCGGCAACGCGTCGTACACCCTCGGCCAGTTCGGATCCCGAGATCGTCTTGGTCACGTACCCGCGCGCACCGCCGCGGATCACCGCGATCACATCCTCGGCCGCATCGGAAACGCTGAGCGCCAAGCACACCGGGCCGGAATCGATTCCGCGCAGAACTGCCACTCCACCACCGTCAGGCATGTGGACATCGAGCAGAACGACATGCGGTTTCGTCGAGTTGATACCCGCGATCGCCTCAGCGACGCCACCGGCTTCACCGACTACGTCCATGTCTGCCTCGCGCGAGAGTTCCGCCCTCACCCCGGAGCGGAACACTGCATGATCGTCGACAAGAAATACGCGGTACGGGGGCGGCGCAAGCGAAGTCACTGGGGCTGTTCCTCGGGGTTGTCGACACGGTCAGCAGTCTGGTCCCACTTTAGAGCAGAGTCACCGAGCGGCATGTGCACGCGGATCTCGGTGCCCTTTCCGATGTCGGATCGAACCACGACGCGGCCACCCCGTCGCTCGATGCGACCACGAATCGACTTGGCCAAACCCTGACGGTCCTCCGGCACCGCATTGACGTCGAATCCGACTCCGCGATCACGAACGAACACACTGACCTGGTCGCCCTCGACCTCGGCGAAAAGATTGATTTCCTTCTCCCCCGAGTGCTTTGCCGAGTTCACGAGAGCTTCACGCGTCGCACCGAGGAGCGCGGTGAACGCTTCCTTGGGCAGACCGTTCTCGACGCCTTCGCCTTCGAGTTGTACGTCGCCGACCGTGACGGGGCGGACCGTGACGCCATGCTGGTCCTCCACTTCACCGGCGATGATCTTCAGACCTTCGGTCAGGCTCGTGTGGTCGATATCCCCGCCGCTGAACAACCACTTGCGCAGCTCACGTTCCTGACCACGGGCCAGGCGCGCCACCTCTTGCGGATTGTCGGACTGCTTCTGAATCAGCGCCAACGTCTGAAGTACGGAGTCGTGCAGATGCGAGGCGATCTCTTCACGTTCGTCGTTGCGAATTCGGGCCGCACGCTCGGCGCCGAGAGCCCTCCACATCCGCAGCCACAGCGGCACCGTCAACAAACCGACACCGATCAGCGTCACCACCACGGCCAGCAGGGACGAGCGCAGTGCTTCGAGGTCGACCTGAGCGAGGACGACGACGCCGAGACCCAAGATGATCAAGGTCGCTCCCCCGACCACCCGCGCCCACGTGAGAACGGTAGGCCGCTGCGGCAAGCCGATGACGGTCCGGGGACCGTCGGAGTCGAACTCGCGCCACACCAAAGCGGCACCGATCGCGACGACGAAGAACGGTGCGAGCACCGAACCCGCCGTGCCGCTGAACAGCCAGGACAACGCGGCTGCGCCGCCCAATCCGAGTGCGATCAAGCCGTACGCCCGCTGCCGCTCGGCCGCGGACGGCTTCTGGGTGTCCGTGCCGGCTGAGGTGAAGATCCAGAGGGCGCCGTAAATCACGATGCCGGATCCGGCCATCGCCGCCAGAATCGCGAAGGCGACTCGAACCTTCAGGACGTCGATCCCGAGATGATCGGCGATACCGCCTGCAACACCGGCGACGATGCGACCGCCGGAGCGCCGCTCCAGCTTTCGCAATGGAACACCGCCCGGAATGGGCACACCCTTCTTCATGGGTACGGCATGCACCGGTACCCCGTTGACGGGCGGGCCTCCCGTGAACCCGGGAGCGGGACCGCTCACGAACGGCGGATCTGACAGATATTGCACATAGTCGATACTGGCACGAACCACTCGCAGTCACATCAGGGTCCAACCCTGAATCAGGGGGGCGCCCCTGGCCCCGATCGTCACAAAGATCAGGGTTGGCCCTGATGCGCGGAGGCCGCCCCGGAAGCCAGGATTGATTCATGAACAATCCGACTTTCCAAGAACAGATCCAGGATCTGTGGCGGACCCGCCCCGTGCGTCTGCCGGCACAAGGTCACGTGGCCGGGGTATGCGCCGGAATCGGATACCGGTACGGCATCGACCCCATTCTGGTACGTGTCGCGTTTGTGGCCTCCACTATTTTCGGCGGCTCAGGCATCCTTCTCTACCTCGCCGGGTGGTTGGTGCTCGCCCGCGCCGGTGACGGATCGTCCCCCGCACAGTCGTTGATGGGCCGCGGACACAGCTCCGATTCCAGTACCAAGACCATCGTCTTGTTGGTGGCTCTCGCCATCGCGGCTACGACCGTCGGGCCGGTCGGCGTCGGCCTGGGTGGTTCCGGTCTGATCGGGCTGATTCTGATGGTCGGAGGCCTGTGGCTGCTCTACCAACGAGCGCCGGTGCCGCCTGCACTGCCACAGAGCACGTCACCGTACGTCGGCGCGGGTACCGCGTATCCAGGCACGGGATTCACGCCCGGGCCGTTCACTCCCGGATACTTCGCACCCAATCAGCCGCCCGTGTACACGCCGTACACAAAACTCCCCGACAGCTACGTGCCCGAGGAACGGCCGGCCGAACAGTCACCGCAATCTCAGGCCGATCATCCGACGATCAACCTGTCGAAGGACCCGAGCGCTTCAGCCGCCGCCAATCCGACCGAGGTGATCGGCGAGGCCGCCATCACACCGCCCTCCTGGGATCCGCTCGGCGTCGCTCCGTTCGCCTGGGATCTCCCGGACCCGGCAGTCAAAGCCACGCCGCTGCTGCCTTTGCCACCACGTAAGCGTCGCTCGCGATGGACGCTGACAGTGCTCGGACTCGCGATCATCGTCGCCGCCGTCACCGGGGCAGCGGGCGCGGCAACCGGCAACGAGTGGTTCACTCCCGGCCGAGTCGGTGCTGTCGGACTCGCCGTCATCGCGCTCGGCCTGATCCTCGGGGCATTCTTCCGCAAGGGGTACGGCCTGCTGGTCGTCACCGGACCGCTCGTGGGTTTCGTGCTTCTCGCCTCGTTGGTCTACCCGATCGATTTCGACGCCTCGGGTGAGCAAAGATGGACTCCGGCAACCGCTTCCGAGTTGGAGCCGTCGTACTCGGGAGCCTTCGGAAGCTTCACTCTCGACCTCAACGGGGTCAAGTTCACCGAGGACAAGACCATCGACGTCGCGGCGTCGTTCGGTGAGTTCGTCGTCATGGTGCCACCAACCGTCAACGTCAAGAACAGCTGCACCGTCGTCATGGGTGACGGATCCGGTTGCCTCGACGGCGGAATACACCCGGGCCGTGATGTGACACCGGATTCGCCCACACTGACCATCAACGCCAAAGCTACGTTCGGCAGTCTGAAGGTGACGCAATCATGAGCGACTACGACGAGACCACAGAGCACGACGAGACCCGAGAATCCAAGCGCCCCTCGGCACTTCTGCTGATCGCCGGACTGGCCGCACTACTGGTCAGCGTGTGGGCGTTGGTCGGGCCGTTCTCTCTGGCGCCGGCAGCGAACATTCAATTCCGTTGGCTGTTCGTCGGTGCCGCCGTCGTGGCAGGACTACTGCTGGTGATTCTGCCGAATCGGCGCAACCGCAAGTAACTGCTGTGCGCCTTTATTAACCGCGGGGGGTTAATAAAGGCGCACAGTTGTTTTTACTCCCACTCGATAGTTCCCGGCGGCTTGCTCGTCACGTCGAGGACTACGCGGTTCACGTCCGCAACCTCGTTGGTGATTCGAGTCGAGATGCGCTCGAGGGTCTCGTACGGCAGACGCGTCCAGTCCGCGGTCATCGCGTCTTCACTCGATACCGGACGCAGCACGATCGGATGACCGTACGTCCGGCCGTCACCCTGCACGCCCACGCTTCGGACGTCGGCGAGGAGAACGACCGGGCACTGCCAGATGGTTCCGTCCAAGCCTGCAGACGTAAGCTCTTCGCGCGCAATGGAATCTGCCTGACGCAGGATCTCGAGGCGATCGCGGGTGACCTCACCGATGATGCGGATACCGAGTCCGGGACCGGGGAACGGCTGGCGTCCGACGATCTCTTCGGGCAGGCCGAGTTCGCGGCCCACTGCACGGACCTCGTCCTTGAACAGCAGACGCAACGGTTCGACCAACTTGAACTGCAGGTCTTCCGGCAGCCCGCCGACATTGTGGTGGCTCTTGATGTTTGCAGTTCCCGTGCCGCCGCCCGACTCCACGACGTCCGGGTAGAGCGTGCCCTGGACGAGGAAGTCGACGGTCGCACCATGAGATGCGTTCTCGCCCAGAACATCACTGACTGCGCCTTCGAAGCTGCGGATGAACTCGCGGCCGATGATCTTGCGCTTGGTCTCGGGATCGGTGACGCCTGCCAGCTCACCGATGAAGGTGTCCGCGGCATCCACGGTGATCAGACGAGCGCCGGTTGCCGCGACAAAATCCTGCTCGACCTGCGTGCGCTCACCGGCTCGCATCAAACCGTGATCGACGAAGACGCATGTCAACCGGTCGCCGATTGCGCGCTGAACCAAAGCCGCAGCGACAGCGGAGTCGACGCCACCGGACAGACCGCAGATGGCGTGTCCGTCTCCGACCTGCTCGCGAACCTGCTCGATCAGCGCATCGGCGATGTTCGACGCCGTCCACGCTGCCGGAATACCGGCAATCTCGTGCAGGAAGCGGCTCAGGACCTGCTGACCGTGCGGGGAATGCAGAACCTCAGGGTGGTACTGCACACCGGCGAGCTTGCGGGCGCGGTCCTCGAACGCCGCGACGGGAGCACCGTCGCTCGTCGCGGTCACCTCGAAGCCGGAAGGCGCTTCGGTGACGGCGTCACCGTGGCTCATCCATACCGGCTGCGTCGAGGGAAGACCGTCGTGGAGCAATCCGCCGGATACCGCGATGTCGGTACGGCCGTATTCGCGGGTACCGGTCTCGGCGACGGTGCCGCCCAGGGCGCCTGCCATTGCCTGGAATCCGTAGCAGATTCCGAAAACCGGAATGTCGTGATCGAACAGTGCGGGATCAAGCTTGGGAGCACCGTCAGCGTAGACACTCGAGGGCCCACCCGAGAGCACAACAGCCAAGGGGTTCTTGGCCACGATCTCCTCGACGGTCGTGGTGTGCGGAATCACCTCCGAGTAGACCTTGGCTTCGCGAACTCGCCGTGCGATCAACTGCGCGTACTGCGCCCCGAAGTCGACGACAAGAACTGGTCTCTGCTGCTCGATATCTGCCACAGGTGCAGTCTAATCGCCGCAGCCAGCGCTTCTGCGCATGCATGGACTCAGCCCGCTACTCGGCCGAGCGAGCGCGAGGTACGTCACTACAAAGGCCGCCCCTCAGAACTGCGCGGCGACCTCGCGCGGATCTAGACCACTGTCCAGGTCAACGGCGCCCCAATCGCCCGCACCTTAGCTTCGGCAATCAATTCGGCAGCATCATCGCAGGCCAGAGCCCGAAATGGACGAAGGATGAATTTTCTGGACGTTTGACCGATTCGCCTGAACCAAACGTCCAGTAAAGGTAATCTCGCCCGTCAAGTGATCAGGATCACGATCGCAAACGGCCGGCGCCGCCGAACGGCGCTCACCTCGAGGAGGACCTGTGCGTCGATTCCTACGACGACTCGCCATACCTGTCGCGGCTGTGACGGCTGCCGCCGGACTTCTAGTCCTCGGCACGCCGGCCACCGCTGACGAAGCCCCGCCGACCACTTTCACCGGCACGACCGACAACCTGATCTTCACGAAGAGTGTCATCGGGAACGCGGCAGTTCACCCAGGCGACACCGTCACGTACAAGACCGAGATCAAGCACAACGAAAGCGGCATCGAACGGTCGATCGCAAAGATCCGTGACATCCCGCCCGCAGGATTCGTCCTCGTGCCGGGCAGCGCCAAGGCCACCTACCTGGGTGTGACCAACCGGGCCACGATCAGCAACGAATCAGACGGCGGAGTCTCCGCGAAGTGCTCGAGCGGCTGCACCTTCCTGGTCGGTGGATTCGTCGTCAAGAAGAACCAACCCGTCACACTGGAAGCGACCTACACGGTCCCCGTCGGCACAGCATTCGGGACGTACGACAGCGGCATGCTCTTCGACGTCAACGCCTTCAGCACACAGCAGGGCCTCAACCCGATCAACGTCAACGTCCAGGTAGTCGACCCGTCTGTCGCCACCGGAACCACACTGGTTGCACCGGCAACGGCGAAGGTCGGCACGCCGGTCGACCTGACCGCGACAGTTGCGCCGTCCGACGCGAGCGGCACCGTCCAGTTCAAGGACGGCGGCAACGACATCGGCTCACCGGTCCCGGTCTCGGGCGGTAGCGCCACCCTCTCCCACACCTTCGACAGCGTCGGCGCCCACGACATCACCGCCGCGTACAACGCCGGTCCGGGATTCCACAGCTCGACCTCCGGAGTCCAGACCGTCGACGTCTCCGCGGACACCACCACCACGATCTCGGCCCCGAACGCCGCGCTGGTAGGTGACAGCATCACCGTGAGCGCTGTCGTCACACCGGCAAACGCCGTGGGCACGGTGCAGTTCAAAGACGGCGAGACCAACCTCGGCGCACCGGTGGCTGTAGTCAACGGAACGGCTTCCCTGACCCGCAGCTACGACGCTTCGGGTACCCACAGCTTCACCGCAGTGTTCACCGGCGAGGCCGGTTACGGCGATTCCGTCTCCACCGCAACCCAACTCGACGTCAGCGATCCCGACTGGGGAACCACGACCACAGTTGTCGAGCCACTCACCGCTGTTGTCGGTGAACCGACCAACCTCTCGGCCACCGTCTCCCCCATCCCGAGCAGCGGAACCGTGACGTTCAAGGTCGACGGCGCCGAGGTCGGTACCGCACCGGTCGGCACGGGTGACGGCGTCGCGATCCTCCCGCACACCTTCGCATCAGCGGGCGCTGCAGCCGTGACGGCAGAGTTCTCCGGCGGAACCGGATTCATCGGCTCCACGTCCACGTCGTTCACGGTGAACGTCACCGATCCCGAACCCGCCCGCGCCGACACCACGACGACTCTGACCGTCAGCGGCTCGGCTCAGGTCGGAAAGGCATTGCAGCTCAAGGCCACCGTCGCACCCGGAACAGCAATCGGAATGATCCAGTTCAAGTCCGGCACGACGCCCATCGGCGCACCCGTTGCCGTCGTCAACGGCGTCGCGACACTCACGCACACCTTCGACGACGAGGGAACGTTCGGCCTCACTGCCAACTTCGTCGGCGACGCCGGTTGGAAGAACTCCGTCTCCGGCCCGACGGTCGTGCAGGTCGGCACCGCACCGACCGACGGCGGCGGCACCGGAAGCGTGGACACCGGTTCGCTCAGCGGCCTCATCCCGCTCTTCGGAAGCTAGTCCCCCACATCAGCTTTGGACACCACTCCCGTACCCAGCTCAGGAGAATCCATGTTCGTGTACTCCAGACGTCGCATCGCGGCGCCGATCGCCGCCACGGCACTCGCCAGTGGCGTCATCCTCGCGGGAATCCCCGCATCAGCGGCCCCCGTGACAACAACCTTCGGCACGAGTTGCCTGGCAACCCCGTCCGCTGTCGCCGGTCCGACCACGCAGTCACAGTCCGGCTCGGTCATCGTCGACGCACCGGAATCCATCGGCGCCGGTGAAACCTTCGAGGTCACCATCCAACCCGGCCCGATCGCCTTTCCCGGCTCCGCTTCGGGGGCGACCGTCCAGAACGTCTCCCGCATCAAGGTCGACGTCGACGTTCCTGCGAACGCCACCCTGGTGGAAGCCACCATCGTCCCCGGCACTTCGGCGGGGCTCAGCGGTGTAGCGCCGAACATCCTGCGCGTCAACGAGAACGGCAACGTCGATCCCAACGGAACGATTCTGCGCCTCTCCGGAAACAACCAGGTCATCGGAAACAGCCCCAGCTCGAGCATCAACTCCGAGGGCGGCATCGTCGTCAAGGCGACCGGCAAGAACGTCGATGGTTCCAACAATGCCGACGGCTACACGCAGTTCCAGCTCCCCCAGGTCAAGGCAGTTCTCAAGGCCGGCGATTCAGGGGACGTCGCGATGAAGGTACGCACCGGCGGCAGCGCGGGAGCGTGGAACAACGATCGCAACTTCCTCACGTTCCTCCCCAAGGCCACCCTGGTCATCACCGCCTGGGCACCCACGCGATGCACCCCGCGTGACGCCGAGAACGGTCCGCTCAACAGCGGCGCAGGCCCCCTCGCCACGACGCGGATCATCGAGGCGGACAAGGCAACCACCACCACAGTCGTCGGACCGGCCAACGCCAAGAACGGAACTCCCGTCACCCTGTCAGCCAACGTGAGCGGCGGCGCAAACGGTGGAACCGTCCAGTTCTTCGACGGCGACAACCCACTCGAGGACGCCGTGCCGGTAACCGGAGGGTCGGCCAGCATCTCCCCGACCTTCACCGAGGACGGACCGCACTCCATCACCGCGAGCTACAGCGGAGCCCCTGGGTTCCTGGCGTCGACGTCGGCGTCGGCCAAGATCGTGACCGTCACGACCGATGCACCGCCGGACGCCGTGACCACTACCGCCACGGTGTCGCCGTCGACCGCGAAGGTCGGACAGGACGTCAACCTGACTGCCAAGGTCGATCCGCAGGGTACCGGCGGCACCGTCGATTTCATCGTCGACGGCACCGAAACGGTCAGTGCTCCGGTCGGAACCGACGGAGTTGCCGTCGCTCCGTACACCTTCACCTCGACCGGAACGCACAAGGTTGTCGCGAAGTTCACGGGCTCACCAGGATTCGCGCCGTCCGCTGCCCCGGCATTCCCGGTCAGTGTGACGACGCCGGCTCCGGCTGACGTCGAGACGACCACGATTCTCGACGCCGTCGGAACTGTTCAGAAGAACACCCCGGTGACGCTCAAGGCAACGGTCGATCCGTCCGGCGCCACGGGCAAGGTCCAGTTCAAGGTCGGTGACACCCTCATCGGTGGACCGGTCGACGTGGTCAACGGTGTCGCAACGGTACCGGCGACGTTCTACAACTCCGGGACCTACAGTGTCACCGCCGAATTCGTGGGCGCTTCGGGCTACACGGCCTCCGCATCCGCGCCGCAGACCCTGACCGTCCCCGGCGATACGGACGGCGGGCCCGGAGGCGGGACCGGCAGCCTCGACCTCGGCACTCTGTTCGGGTCGCTAGGAGGCTGACACTCTGAAACAGAGATGGGGCGTGTCGTCGAATCCTCGACGACACGCCCCATCTTCGTTCGCGGCGAACTATCCGGCTGCCGGCTCCGCCGGAACAGCGGTAGCTGTCTTGCCGCCGGTGATCTTCACGATCGGCAGGACCAGCGCGGCCGGAGCCGACGCCGGCACCACAGGCGACTTGGGTGCAATCGGAGCCAAACGCTCGTAGCCGCTGCCCTGGGCGGGACGCAGGTCGGTCTCCCCCTTGTTCGGCCACAGCGAGGCCGAGCGCTCGGCCTGAGCGGCAATGGTCAGCGACGGATTCACACCGAGGTTGGCCGAGACCGCTGCGCCGTCGACGACGCTGAGCGTCGGGTAGCCGTACACGCGGTGGTACGGATCGATGACGCCGTGATCGGAATCCGACGCGATAGCGCAACCGCCGAGGAAGTGCGCCGTCAGTGGAACGTTGAAGATCTCGCCCCACGTGCCGCCCGCGACGCCGTCGATCTTCTCGGCAACTCGAC
This sequence comes from Rhodococcus sp. MEB032, assembly GCF_030208925.1. NCBI lineage: Bacteria > Bacillati > Actinomycetota > Actinomycetes > Mycobacteriales > Nocardiaceae > Rhodococcus > Rhodococcus sp. MEB032. The sequence continues at coordinate 79,514 of NZ_JARVSY010000007.1, read as the reverse complement.
GCGTCGCCTCGTTGCCCTCCGGGATCCACGTCGGGTTCGGCTGACCGTGGCCCTGCTTGCTGGTGACCTTGCGTCGACCGAACAGGCCCTTCTTCGTGTACGTGGTGATGGAGTTGTCGAGGTTCTGCATGACCAACGCGATGATCGTGCGCTCACTCCAGTCCTTGACCGTCAACATGCGCAACATCTGGTACGGATTCTTCGCAACCACACCGAGGAACTTGATCCATCGGGGCGTCTTGCCGCCGCCGTCCGTCATCAAGGTCTGCAACAGGCCCATCGCGTTCGATCCCTTGCCGTAGCGGACCGGCTCGATGTGGGTGTCGCTGCTCGGGTGGAACGACGAGGTGATCGCCACTCCGCGGGTCAGATCGAGTGCGGGATCGACCTTGTACTTGCCTGCACCGACAATGGATTCGGAGTTCGTTCGAGTCAGCTCGCCGAGCTTGTCGGAGAGCTTGGGCAGCGCTCCGGTGTCCTTCATGTCGAAGAGCAGATGCTGAGTGCCCCACGTTCCGGCCGCGAGAATGACGTTCGCAGCCGTGTAGGTGCGGCGGTTCTTTCGTCCGAATGCACCGGTTCGCTCGGTGAACACGTCCCACGAACCGTCGCGAGCCTCACGAAGCCCGGACACGGTGGTCATCGGAATGATCTCGGCGCCGGCTGTCTCGGCAAGGCCCAGATAGTTCTTGAGGAGCGTGTTCTTCGCTCCGTGACGGCAGCCCGTCATGCACTCGCCACACTCGATGCAACCGGTGCGCTCGGGTCCGACGCCGCCGAAGTACGGGTCCTTCGCCTTCTTGCCAGGTTCACCGAAGTAGACGCCGACGGGCGTCTGGATGAACGTGTCGCCGACACCCATGTCATCTGCGACGGACTTCATGATCTCGTCAGCGGGCGTCATGTGCGGATTCTGCACGACGCCGAGCATCTTCTGAGCCTGCTCGTAGTACGGGGTGAGCTCGCTTCGCCAGTCAGTGATGTGCGCCCACTGCTTGTCCTGGAAGAACGGCTCCGGCGGCTGGTACAGCGTGTTGGCGTAGTTCAACGACCCGCCGCCGACGCCTGCGCCCGCGAGAATGAGGCAGTCGCGCAACAGGTGCACGCGCTGAATGCCGAAGCACCCCAGCTTCGGAGCCCAGAGGAACTTCTTGAGATCCCAACTGGTCTTCGCGAAATCTTCGTCGGCATACCGTCGGCCGGCTTCGATGACGCCGACCTTGTAGCCCTTCTCCACGAGACGAAGCGCGCTCACGCTTCCGCCGAACCCGGATCCGACGATCAGTACGTCGTAGTCCGTTGCCCGTTGCTTGCCCATCAGGACACCTCCACCGTGAACCGTAGTTACCCGCCAGTATGCACCTATCCCTTGTGACTACCACCACAAGGGGCCCCATAAGCGTAACCGCAAGTATCAGGAACGGAAGAAAGTCCTGCACAACGAACTGTGGCCCCGGTTCACGAAGAACCGGGGCCACAGAAAGGTACAAACTACGCGCGGACTGTCAGCCCGACCTTCTGGAACTCCTTGAGATCGGAGTATCCGGCCTTCGCCATCGACCGACGGAGACCACCGACGAAGTTCAGCGAACCGTACGGATCGTCCGAAGGGCCGCTCAGAACCTGGTCCAGACTCGGACGCTCACCATAGGAAACCGGAAGAAGTGCTCCACGCGGAACCGAAGGATGAGCCGCAGCGGACGGCCAGTACCAGCCACCACCCGGCGCCTCGGCGGACACGGCCAGCGGCGTGCCCAGAACGGCAGCGTCGGCACCGCAGGCGATGGCCTTCGCCAGATCACCCGAAGTTGCGATGTCACCGTCGGCGATGACGTGGACGTAGCGTCCACCCGTCTCGTCGAGGTAGTCGCGCCTGGCTGCTGCAGCATCGGCAATGGCCGTGGCCATCGGAACGCCGATGCCCAGGACCTCACCGGTGGTGGTTGCACCCTCGGTAGATCCGTACCCGACGATGACACCGGCAGCGCCGGTACGCATCAGGTGCAGCGCGGTGCGGTGGTCACTGACCCCACCCGCGACAACCGGAACGTCGAGTTCCGAGATGAACGTCTTGAGGTTGAGCGGTTCCTGCTCGGTGTGCACGACGTGCTCGGCCGAGATGATCGTGCCGTGGACGACCAGGAGGTCGATTCCCGCCTTGATCAGCTCCGGCGTCAGTGCGCGCGCATTCTGCGGGCTGACGCGAACGGCAGTGGTGACCCCCGAATCACGGACCTGCGCCACCGCAGCTGCCAGAAGACCGGCCTGCAGCGGTGCCGCGTGCAGCTCCTGCAAGTAGCGGATGGCCGCGTCGACGCCACCGTCCTTCTCGGCGATCTCGACGAGACGCCGGAGCTTCTCCTCGACATCGGGGTGACGGCCCCACAGGCCTTCACCGTTGATGACACCGAGGCCGCCGCGCTTACCCAACTCGATCGCGAAAGTCGGCGAGACCAACGCGTCGGTGGGATGTGCGAGGACAGGAATGTCGAACCTGTAAGCGTCGAGCTGCCAAGCAGTCGACACCTCCTTCGACGAACGAGTTCGCCGGGAGGGAACGATGTTCACATCGTCCAACTCGTAGGTACGTCGGGCCGTTCGACCCATGCCGATCTCAACGAGGTCGCGCACGCGCGCCCCTTTCTCGTGTACTGGTTGCTAACGAGCGGTGTAGTTGGGTGCTTCGACAGTCATCGTGATGTCGTGCGGATGGCTTTCCTTCAAACCGGCCGCCGTGATCTGGACGAACTGAGCGTTCTGCAGGTGCTCGATCGTCGCCGACCCCGTGTATCCCATGGCAGCGCGCAGACCACCGGTGAGCTGGTGCGTCACCTGCGAGAGCGGGCCACGGAACGGAACACGTCCTTCGATGCCTTCCGGAACCAACTTGTCCTCGGAAAGTACGTCGTCCTGGAAGTACCGGTCCTTGGAGTACGACTTGGCCTCGCCACGCGACTGCATCGCGCCGAGCGAACCCATTCCGCGGTAGCTCTTGAACTGCTTGCCGCCGACCAGAATCAGTTCGCCGGGCGATTCAGCGGTACCGGCCAGGAGTGAACCCAGCATGGCCGTCGACGCACCTGCGGCAAGAGCCTTCGCGATGTCACCGGAGAACTGGAGTCCACCGTCGGCGATGACGGGCACACCGAGAGGCTTGCACGCGGCAACCGCTTCCAGGATGGCCGTGACCTGAGGGGCACCGACACCGGCGATGACGCGGGTGGTGCAGATGGAACCAGGGCCGACTCCGACCTTGACGGCATCGACGCCGGCTTCGACCAGTGCCAGAGCACCCGCGCGCGTAGCGACGTTGCCACCGATGATCTGAACCCGCTCGCCCAGTTCACGCTTGAGCTTGGCGATCATGTCGAGAACGTTGGACGAATGCCCGTGCGCACTGTCCACCACGAGTACGTCCACACCGGCATCGGTGAGCGCCATCGCGCGCTGGAAGGCGTCATCGCCGGCACCGACTGCAGCGCCGACGAGCAGTCGACCGTCACGGTCCTTGGTGGCGTCGGGATGCTGCTCGGTCTTGACGAAGTCCTTGACCGTGATCAGACCGGTGAGCTTGCCGTTGCCGTCGACGATCGGCAGCTTCTCGATCTTGTGCCGACGAAGAAGGCCCAGTGCCACGTCAGCGGTGACGCCTTCCTGAGCGGTGATCAGGGGCATCTTGGTCATGATCTCCGCGACCGGGCGATTCTGGTCGACCTCGAAACGCATGTCCCGGTTGGTGACGATGCCAACCAGCTGGCCGGCGTCGTCGGTGACAGGCAGACCCGAGATGCGGAAACGAGCGCACTTCGCATCGACCTCACCCATCGTGTCGGTCGGCTTACACGTGACGGGATCGGTCACCATGCCGGCCTCGGAACGCTTGACCGTCTCGACCTGTCCTGCCTGGACCTCAACCGACGAGTTGCGGTGCAGAACACCCATGCCGCCGGCGCGTGCCATCGCAATTGCCATGCGCGACTCGGTGACGGTGTCCATCGCAGAACTGACCAACGGAATCCGCAGACGGATGTCGCGGGTCAGTTGACTGGACGTGTCGACCTGGCTCGGGATGACGTCGGACGCAGCCGGCAACAGCAGCACGTCGTCGTATGTCAGTCCCAGCATCGCGACCTTGTTGGGGTCGTCTCCTCCGGTGTGTACATGTCCTGCAGAACTACTCATGCGGTCAGGACCCTCCATGGACCTAGATTCGCCCAGGGCGACCGCTGTAGCAGCCGCCTCGAAACGGATTACGAAAGCTGGATATCGGATAGAAGGCGCCTGCACGGAAAGAAATTCCTGGCACCTTTTCCCGGCGTTGCACACCATGGTATCGGCTCACTCAAAGGTCCGAACCATCCCACCCACGCTGCGTGTACGCGTAACAAGTGGCGCTGACCCCCCTGACCTGCGTACCGTGGTGCTGTGCGTGATCAACTGCCCCCCGGTCTGCCGCCAGATCCCTTCGCCGGCGACCCAGCTGACCCCTCCGCGGCTCTCGATGCCATCGAGCCGGGCCAACCACTCGACCCCCACGAACGCCAAGCGGTCGAGGAGGATCTCGCTGACCTCGCTGTTTACGAGGCACTCCTCGCTCACCGCGGTATCCGCGGTCTCGTAGTCTGCTGCGAGGACTGCCAACAGGATCACTACCACGACTGGGACATGCTGCGCGCAAACCTGCTGCAGCTGCTCGTGGACGGAACCGTCCGCCCTCACGAGCCTGCCTACGACCCGATGCCTGAGGCATATGTCACGTGGGACTACTGCCGTGGATACGCCGACGCGTCGATGAACGAGGCGATGCACGGCGACGGTTTCGACAGCTGAGCGAAACCTCACCCAAGCTCATACGAAAGTGGCCGACAAGCAATTGCTTGTCGGCCACTTTCGTTTGAATTCAGATCGGAACGATGCGATCAGGGCGGGGGTGACGAAGAATCACCCGACGGAGACGAGGCCGGCGCCAGAGGCGTCGTTGTCGTCGTTGTCGTCGTTGTTGTCGTGGTCGTTGCCGTGGGCGACGATGACGGTGTCGACGACGCCGCGCTTGGACCAGGCGCCTGCATGATTCCAGGATTGGGCGTTGTCGTCGTGGTCACACCCCCAGGCAGCTGAGGGTTCGCCGGATTGACGGAGATCCCCGGAATCGCCGTGGGAGAGGTGGCAATCGAGGACTGCTGGTCGGTCGTCGACGGCGGCACTGCGGGTGACGTGGTCTCCTGGACCTGCGTCATCAACTTGCCCCAACGCTCGACGAGGTCGGTCTTGTCCTGCGAGTCCTTGACCGCATCGGCACGGTGAGCTGCGTTGTCCAGCACCATCTTTGCCGCAGGAATGTCCCCGGCAGCCAACAACCGCTCGGCTTTTTCCAGCTCGGAAGTCGTGTCGATCTTCGCAACTGTCGAGTTGGCCTCGTCGGCGAAGACGACCTGCTTGACGCCCCACAGGGCATCGCCGGGCTGGGCGTCGTACGCCATCGCCGTGGCGCCACCGAAGACCACTGCTGCAACTGCTGCAGCGGCGGCGATCGGACGAACCACACGCAATCGAGAACGGGAACGTGAACGCTGACGATCGGAGAAGCCGGACGGCGTCGCTGTGATTGCAGCGATGACATCGTCCAACAACGGACCCTCGGGCATCGGAGTCGCAACGACATCGTCACGCCATTGCGAGAGGATCAACGCAAGTTCGTACTGTTCGGTGCTATCGGTTGCTACCGGCCCACCATTCGAAATGGATTCGATCAGCGCATCGTCACGCCGAACCGCAGCCAAATCCACTGGCGTACCGTCGTCGGCGAGATCACCGAGATTCGAAGCGTCATGCCCCTCGTCTCTAGCCAAAGCTCTCACCTGCTTTCGTCACTTCTTTTTTCAGTTTCGCGATCGCTCTGTGCTGAGCGACTCGTACAGCTCCGGCGGTACTACCGACGGCGACGGCCGTTTCCTCGGCCGACATCCCGACCACCAGGCGAAGTATCAAGATTTCTCGATGCTTCTCCGGAAGTGTGCCGAGAAGTTCGTGCATCTGTCTGCTGGACTCCGAATCGAGAGCTCGCTGTTCGGGACCATCATCCAGTGCTATTACATCCGGTACTTCGGAAACGGGCTCCGACTTGTTACGGGCGGAGCTTCGATGTGCGTCCGCAACCTTGTGCGCGGCAATTCCGTACACAAAGGCCATGAACGGGCGTCCCTGGTCCTGATAACGCGGCAGCGCGGTCATCACGGCCAGACAGACTTCCTGTGCGACGTCGTCAGCGGACAGGTGTCCTCTCTCGGCCGCACCCACTCGACCGCGGCAGTAGCGCACCACCATCGGTCGGATGTTCTCCAGAACCAAAGCTAGAGCTGTACGGTCGCCCTGCGCAGCAGCGGCGACCGCGGTGTCCAACTCATCGCTCGTATTTGTCATCGTCAGCGAAAATCCTGGCGTTACAGTGGCACCTCCCGAGCGGGTGTGCTCCCGCTCTCAGCGGAACCCTCTAAGAGTAACCATCCGGACCGACTGGTCTCCGCATACCTGCCCAGCAGTCGCGATATCGATACAGCTCCTTCTGGAATGTTCTCCGGAGACTTCGGTGGAGTGGTTACGACAAAGGTAGGAGTGATCCACCACGCATCGCAATCAGATCGCCGATCTCCCGGGCACTCGGTGAGGTTCTCTCACCGCTGACACCTTCGATCAACAGAGACGACGCCCAGGCCAGGGGCAGCAGGCCGTATTGCCGGCACCGCGCGAACACATCTGCTGCCATCTTCACGGCTGCGCTCGCGTCGGTTCCGGTCAGCGCGGCGCTACGCAGCAGATCCGACTTCACGCGGTGCCGCACAGACTCCGATTCCGCTGACAATTCGACGGCGCGTTCTGCGTGTCTGCGGGCACGAGCGAAGTCGCCTCCCGCCAACGCCAATTCTGCGGAGACCCATTCGATCCGAATTTCCTGCCGCCACAGCCCGCCCTCGGCATCCAGACGCGCCCGACATTGCGCCAGCAGGCGCCAGCCGAGCGGGAGCCTGCCACAGCCGAGGGCGTCTGCGGCCAGACCGGTCAGAGCGTCACAGGCAGCCTCTGGATCACCTGGCAGGCCGCCGACGATCGCCAGTGCGCGCCCGTCCCACGTGGACGCGAGTGCATGGCGTCCGCTCTGGCGAAGAAACGACGCCCTCGTGCTGGCAGACAGAGAGGCAAGAACTCGATCCGAGTGCGCCGAGAACCCGGCCGTGAGCCGATCGAGGACATCCAATGCAGCCCGCGCTCTTGCGTAGTGGCCCTGACCACCCAGCACTACTGCCGTTGTCCACCAATCTCGGGTAGAGCAAGGCGCCGGGAGGCGGTCGAGATCCGGATCCGCACCGAACGCGGCAGACTCGAGGGACCCTAAAAGTGCAGTTGTTTCGTTGGGCACAGGTGATTGAGGGCGCGCAGGTGTCGACACAGGTTGATCATCGCAGCAGCACGAGCGGACATTCGCACGACCGGCGTCACACCAACGATGCCAAAAGTCGCACGAAACACGAAAAGGCAATTTTGTCGGAGTTAATCAGATATTCAACTGAGATTTGCCAAATGTACTCGTAATGATATTTAACGGGCATATATCCGTGACGTTAACTGCGCATTACTTATTGGACGGATGTCCTAGTTGAAACTTGGGCACTAAGTCCCGAAATGGAGTGCAACCCCGCCCACGCAATATCGGACAAATGACGCAAACCGAGCCGAATGACCGAGTGATTTCGCCGGGCGATCAGCCTCGAACATATCCCTGATCTGTGGGTTTCGCATCTCGAGCTGCCAGGCTTGCCGGCCGCCACCTCGATCGACCCAATTTCGACATCGGCGCAGAACAACGCACGAGGGGCCCGAAATGTAAATATATACTTCGTTAACTCTCGCATTTCGATATATGCCGATCGCCACTGAACGAGCCTATTGACGCGATTTACTCAGCACCCTTACGGTTAGCAAGCGTGAACGATTCAGAAGGCCCGGATAACCTCCGGGCAACTTGGTCCGCTCGTTGATCAACGCGAGCTTGCAGTAAGGAGTCAACATGCCTGCACCGAATCACCTTCCAGGCCCCAACGCAGACATCTGGGACTGGCAGATGCACGGTCTGTGCCGCGGAGTCGACTCCTCCATGTTCTTCCATCCCGATGGCGAACGCGGTAGAGCACGTGCCCAGCGCGAAACCCGCGCAAAAGAGATGTGCCGTCAGTGCCCGGTCCTGATGCAGTGCCGCAGCCACGCGCTGACCGTCGCCGAGCCGTACGGCATCTGGGGAGGAATGTCGGAAACCGAACGTGAACTACACGCGCGCCACCGTCGCACCACCCGCATAGCTTCCTGATACACGTAGGTACAGCGCACTAGGCCCCCGAGAGTTTTCGGGGGCTTTTGCGTGTGGACGGGACACCGTCGAAAAGAATTTCCGACACGACCCATCCGACCGACGCCCGCCTCCGAATGCCTTCTGACAGTGCACCTCAGCACATCCCTTCAGGAAGGCAGACCCATGAACACCTCTACTCGAGTTCTGGCAGTCACCGCAGCAGCCTCTTTCGCCGTCTTCGGCGTGGTCGGTTGCTCCTCCGACGACAACGATTCGTCGACCGACACGTCCAGCGCCGCCATGACGTCTTCTGCCATGGGATCGAGCATGTCTCCCAGCAGCGCGATGGCGGAGCCTGCTTCCGATCTGGTCGGTGCCGGTTGTGCCGACTATGCAGCTGCAGTGCCGAGCGGCGCCGGATCGGTCAGCGGAATGGCCCAGGATCCGGTTGCCACAGCGGCATCCAACAATCCGTTGCTCACCACCTTGACCGCGGCGGTCTCCGGCCAGCTCAACCCGGACGTCAACCTGGTCGACACTCTCAACGGTGGCGAGTTCACGGTCTTCGCACCGATCGACTCGGCATTCGCCAAGATCGACCCCGCCACGATCGACAGCCTCAAGACGGACAGCGCCACGCTGACCAAGATCCTCACCTACCACGTGGTTCCCGGCCAGATCGCCCCTGACGCGATCGACGGAACGCACCCCACCGCCGAGGGCGGAACGGTCACCGTCACCGGATCCGGTGACAACATCAAGGTCAACGACGCAACTGTCGTCTGCGGTGGAGTCAAGACCGCAAACGCCACCGTCTACCTCATCGATTCGGTGCTGATGCCGCAGTAGTCCCCACCTGCTGTGCGCCTTTATCAACCCCCCGCGGTTAATAAAGGCGCACAGCGGCCAACGGCGGGCCAAGAGAAAAGAACCGGACATGCACGCTACGGTTGTACGCGATGAAGCGAGACAACTCTTCGTGAGCGAGCCAGACCATGCGTCGGATGCGGCCGATGCATGCCCGACGGACAATTCTGCGGCCCGCACCGCGCGAATCGCGGAATCACGCGAGCTGGCAGTGATCCTCGCGAACGTCGCCGGTGGCGACCAGAGCGCCTTCGCCGAGTTCTACGACCGAACCAGCTCCCGTGTGTACGGCATGGTTCTTCGTGTACTCCGTGATCCAGGTTTCTCCGAGGAAGCGGTCCAAGAGGTCTACCTCCAGGCCTGGAAATCAGCCGACAGCTTCGACCCTGCCAAGGGGTCCGCGCTTTCCTGGCTCCTGACACTTGCACACCGGCGCGCAGTGGATCGCGTGCGCTCAGAACAGTCGAGTTCGGATCGACAGGCTCTCTACGACACCACCAATGCCACTCCCGAATTCGACGTCGTCAGCGACGAAGTGACACGAAGAGACGAGCATCGTGCTGTCACCGACTGTCTCGAAACGCTGACGGACACTCAGCGCCAATCGGTGACTCTCGCCTATTACGGCGGCCGAACGTACCGAGAGGTGGCCGAAGATCTCGGCGTGGCGATTCCCACGATCAAGTCGCGAATTCGCGACGGACTACTGCGCCTACGTGGATGTTTGGGGGTGATGTGAGATGGACGAAGAGCTGATCGACTACGCGTACGCCTACGCGATCGATGCGTTGGACCTCGACGAGCGCCGTGAGGTCGACAAACGACTTGCCGCTTCGGACTCCGCGACCCGCGCCGAATTCGACGCCCAGGTCCGGCTCACCGCCGAAACCATGGCCGCGATGACCGTCGTCGACGCCGTCGAGCCCCCGCCGTCGCTGCGCAGAAGCGTCCTCGCCTCGATCGCAGAACAGACCGCGGCTCCCAACGCCCCGGTTTCGCTGGCCGAGCGTCGTAACCGTCGACGCCCGTGGACCATGGCTCTTGCGGCGGCCGCCGCAGTCGCAATCCTGGTCGGCGGCATCGGAATCGGACGCACGCTGTCCGACAACACGCCGCCGCAGAACGCCGCGTCCGAAATCATGGCAGCACCCGACGTTCATGCCACGACGCGTGACATCCCGGGCGGCGGTAGTGCCACGACGCTGTTCTCGCCCTCCGAAGACGCCGCAGTCCTCGTGATGAACGATGTGACTCCCCCGAGTCCGGATACCGTCTACCAGATGTGGCTGGTGCCGGGCGACACCGACGACACCACGATGATCCCGATGGGGACGATGGCTCCGGGTGACGTCAAACCCACTACTCAGGTGGTGCTCGACGGCATCGGTCCGAATACGAAGTTGGCGTTCACTGTCGAACCGCCCGGCGGATCGCAGCAGCCGACGAGCGAGCCGTTCGCAACGATCCCGCTCATCTGATCGCCAGACGAAAAAAGATCCCCCACCGGAATCCGGTGGGGGATCTCTTCTTTGTCGAAACTACGAGCAGCGAGTCAGTGGCTGTGACCGTGTCCGGTGTCGGCAACTTCCTCGGTCGGCTTCTCGACGACGGCGCTCTCGGTCGTGAGGATCATGCGCGCGACGGAAGCGGCGTTGACCACTGCCGAGCGAGTGACCTTGACCGGGTCGACGACGCCGTCGGCAAGCAGGTTGCCGTAGGTGAGGGTGGCAGCGTTGAAGCCTTCGCCCTTGGTCATCTCGGCGACCTTGCTGACAACGACGGAACCGTCGATGCCTGCGTTGCTGGAGATCCAGAACAACGGGGCGTTGAGGGCTTCGCGGACCACGGCAACGCCGGTGGCCTCGTCACCCGTCAAGCCGAGGTTCCCGATCAGAGCCGTACCGGCTTGAACGAGAGCCGATCCGCCACCGGGGACGATGCCCTCGGAAACTGCTGCCTTGGCTGCGTTGACCGCATCCTCGACGCGGAACTTGCGTTCCTTCAGATCGGTTTCGGTGGCTGCGCCGACCTTGATGACGGCCACGCCGCCGGACAGCTTCGCCAGACGCTCTTCGAGCTTCTCGCGGTCCCAATCCGAATCGGTGTTCTCGATCTCGCGACGCAGCTGCGCAACGCGGGTCGCGATGTCGTCAGCGGTGCCTGCACCGTCGACGATGACCGTCTCGTCCTTGGTGACGACAACGCGGCGAGCGCTGCCGAGCAGCTCGAGGCCGGCTTCCTTGAGCGAGAGGCCGACGTCGGTGTTGATGACGGTGCCTGCCGTGACGACTGCGAGGTCGTCGAGGAATGCCTTGCGACGATCACCGAAGAACGGCGCCTTGACGGCGACGGCCTTGATGGTCTTGCGGATGGAGTTGACCACGAGGGTGGAGAGAACTTCACCCTCGACGTCCTCGGCGATGATCAAGAGCGGCTTGCCGGATTCGGCAACCTTCTCGAGCAGCGGAAGGAAGTCGGGAAGTGAGCTGATCTTCTCGCGGAAGAGCAGGATCAGCGCGTCTTCGTAGACGGCCTTCTGCGCATCGATGTCGGTGACGAAGTAGGGCGAGAGGTAGCCCTTGTCGAACTGAACACCTTCGGTGACAACGAGTTCGGTTGCAACGGTGGAGGATTCCTCGACCGTCACGACGCCGTCGGTTCCGACACGGGTGAGTGCCTCGCCGACGAGCTTGCCGATCTCTTCGTCACGCGAGGAGACGGTGGCGACCTGAGCGATCGACTTCTCGCCCTCGACGGGGGTGGCTGCGGCGAGCAGTTCCTCGACGACCTTGTCAGCTGCGGCGTTGATGCCGACGCCGAGAGCCATCGGGTTCGCGCCCGCTGCGATGTTCTTGAGTCCGCCGCGGACGATGGCCTGGGCCAGAACGGTCGCGGTGGTGGTGCCGTCGCCGGCAACATCGTTGGTCTTGGTGGCGACGCTCTTGACGAGCTGTGCGCCGAGGTTCTCGAAGGGATCTTCGAGCTCGATCTCACGGGCGATGCTCACACCGTCGTTGGTGACGGTGGGGCCGCCGAATGCCTTGGCGAGCACGACGTGGCGTCCACGCGGGCCCAAGGTCACCTTGACGGCGTCGGCAAGCTTGTCGACTCCGGCTTCGAGAGCGCGGCGTGCGGTCTCGTTGAACGCAATTTGCTTGGACATCTGTTCTGTCAGCTCCTGAATCTTCGGGGCGTGAACGCATTCCGCCCCGGGATCCTGGGTGGACTCCGGGGCGGATCACGTGTGTCTTACTTGGAGACGACAGCCAGCACGTCGCGTGCCGACAGGATCAGGTATTCCTGGCCGGCGTACTTGATCTCGGTTCCGCCGTACTTGGAGTAGATGACCGTGTCACCCTCCTTGACGTCGACCGGGATGCGGTTGCCCTGCTCGTTGACGCGGCCTTCGCCGACTGCAACGACGGTGCCCTCCTGGGGCTTTTCCTTGGCTGTGTCAGGAATGACCAGGCCGGAAGCCGTCGTCGTTTCAGCCTCGTTGGCCTGGACGAGGATCTTGTCCTCGAGCGGCTTGATGTTGACGCTCGCCACGATGAGCCCTCCACTTTGGGGTATGTGCGTCCGAGGCGATCCTCGGACAGCTGTTTGGGTATGCCGTTTACGGCGCGTCACTGCAGTCCCGTCGTCGCGGGTGCCGGAACTCGATCAGCGCCAATTGGCACTCTATACGTGAGAGTGCCAACCCTCAAGGACTGGGCGCATTTTTCTCTTCGTCCAGAGCGAAACAGGACAGCCGTCCACCACGTTCACCTATTGTTCACTTCGTGACGAACATCAATCGCCGTAGTTTTCTGACCTTCGCCGGACTCGGCGCCGTCGGCGCGGTCAGCCTTGGCAAGCCGTGGGGCCTGCAATATGCAGGCGCGTCGACCATTCCGACGTCAGGTCCTGGCACCACTCTCGAGTCCGTGTCCACCCCCGTCAGCAGCAGCGGCTACACCAAGCTCACCGCCGGACCCGGTTGGGCGAACATCGTGCGCAGCGAGTTGGCCGAGCCGAAGTCGGGACGCGAGGACCGACGCACCGCACTCGCCTCACTCGTGCAGCTGACCGACGTCCACATCGTCGACGCCCAGTCCCCCATGCGATTCGAGTACGTCCACCAGATCACCGGCTCGGCGTTCCGCCCCCAGGAGACCCTGACGGCGCACGGGCTGATTTCACTTGTCCGCCGGGTCAATTCGATCGGCAGTGGCCCGCACACGTCGCGACCCTTCGATGCCGTCGTCACCACCGGCGACAACACGGACAACAAGGAATTCGCCGAACTCGACTGGTTCCTCACCTCACTCAACGGCGGAACCGTCGTCGCCAATACCGGTGCCAAGGACCGCTACGAGGGTGTACAGAACTCGGGTGCCGATCTCTACTGGAACCCCGAGTCACCGATGCTCGACATGTACAAGAAGGCCGGATTCCCGGAGATCCCCGATTTCTTCGGTGCCGCTTTCACGCCCGTGTCGAGCCCCGGCCTGAACACCCCTTGGTACTGCGTGTTCGGCAACCACGACGATTCGGTGTCCGGCACGGTGCCCAGCGGCATCCCGCCGCTCGAAGCGATGTACACGGGATCTCTCAAATTCGAGGTGCCTGGTTCACCGGAGCAGGCCAAGCAGATCGACGTCGCCACCAAGTTCGATCCCAGTGCGATACCCGGAATCCTGTCCGCCTTCACGACGCCGCCGCGCCAGGTCACCCCCGACCCGTCGCGCGCGCCGTTCACACCGCGACAGTTCATCGCCGCACATCTTGATCCCGCGCACACCGGTCCCGGCCCCGTCGGACACGGTTTCGCCCCCGACGCCGGCGACACCGGTATCGGTTACTACTCGTTCGAGATCGCACCGGGCGTCGTCGGCATCAGCATGGACTCCACCAACCGCGCGGGCCTCGTCGACGGTTCGCTGGGCGCCGCTCAGTTCCAGTGGATCGAGAACACCCTGCGCGCCGGCAGCAGCACCTACTACGACGCCGCGGGCTCTCGCGTCACCGAGTCGCGAGGTGACACGTATTTCGTGCTGTTCAGTCACCACACGAGCGACACGATGGACAATCTCATTCCCGACCCCGAGAACGTCCTCGAGCCACGCCTGCGCGGTTCACAGCTTCTCGACTTGCTGCATCGTTTCCCGAACGTACTTGCCTGGGTCAACGGACACACCCACGAGAACAAGATCACCCCGTGGCCCGGCGCGACCCCCGAGCAGGGCTTCTGGGAGATCAACACCGCCTCTCACATCGACTACCCGCAACTCGGACGCATCATCGAGATCGCGGACAACCATGACGGAACGGTGTCGTTGCTTGCGACGCTCTTCGAGGCGGAGAGTCCCAATTCCGTCGACTACAGCGACAAGTCGGCAGCCGGGCTCGCCTCGCTGTACCGCGAACTGTCGTTCAACGACATCCACCGCGACCCGAAGCTGACGGGTACCGGCGTCGACCAGAACGTCGAATTGTTGGTCCACACCGGACGATGACTCCGATTGCCGCAGTGTCCTAGGTGATTTCAGGTCCGCTCGAAGGCGAGCGGTGCGATTTCGCCCACGACACTGCGGCAACGACGAATCGAACACCGAATCCGATCAACACCAGATTGCAGACGATCTGAAGGCTCACGAGCCCCCGGGCAAGGTCCGTCTGCGCGGCGATGTCACCGAATCCGACTGTCGAGAAGACGGACAACGAAAAGTACAGCGCCGCCATACGCGACAGCGGTTCGGTGAAACTGCCAGGGCTTGCATGCTCCACCGAAAAATAGGTGATGGACACCAACAACAAGTACGTCGGCATCACCACCGCCACAGCTTCGACCGCCTGCAGAGATGGCACATCGGAACGCAGAATTCGCCACACCTGCCAGGTGGTCACGGCAAGTACCGCGGCGCCTCCACCGATCAAGAGGAAGATTGCACTCGCGGTATGTACATCGATCCACGGCAGAAAGAAATACGCGCATCCGAAGGCGATCACCGTCAGCGTGGGCCGAAGCACTGCACCACGGATCAGCGCGCGTCGTCGTTCCCGGTCGATGTGGGGAGAATCGCCTTTTTTCCGCATGAATCAATGATCGACAATTTCGCAGGTAAAACCACCCTTTCGGTCCGAAAAGGACGTCACGGAGACGAAAAGCACTGAGCAATCCTCACGAACCTTCTGTAACGTTCATATAACGGCGGTCGATTGAACATTGACCGGTATTGACTGTGAGGAGGTGTGCGTTGAGTTGTTCACTGGGAATTTCCACTGGATCTTCCGGTGTCTATTCAGCACTCGTCGACACCGATACCAGCACAAACGCGCCAGGCGCCGTGCCTGCCGAGACTCGCTTCGTCTCGGCGGATCAGGCCAATTCCAACGTCGGTGACCTTGTCAGAGCATCCATCAAGCTGATGACGACGCAGGTAACGGACGGATCTGAAGCGCCGCGCTCGATCGGTGTCAGCTATTGCACGGACGATCAACTCGCGAGCATCAGGTCATCTCTTTCGCGCTCGCCGAAGCAGGTCCGTGCAATCCCCGAGCCTGCCGCCGTACACGCGTATCTCGCCGAGACAGGGAAAACCGAGCGGTACGACACGACAGCTCAGGTGGACGTCGGTGATCAAGGTCTGACGGTGTCCGTCGTCGACCACACCGGTGAAGTTCTGCACTCCGACCGTATCGACGCCCTCGCAGGGGCCGGAATCGACCGGGCATTGGTCGACTTCGTGACGGAGAAGGCGCCAGGGCACTTGCGCCGGTACACCGACGCGGAACTTCTTGCCGCCCGGTGCCATGTCGCCAAAGAGCAACTGTCCACGTCCACCAAGGTGACCGTCGACCTTCCGATCGACGCGATGGCGATCACGCGCGACGAGTTCGAGGCCATCATCGCCCCGGATATCGAGCGTGCCGTCACCTTCATCCGTGAAGTCGTGAAGGGCTCACCGCGGCCCGTCGGTGCCGTTGTACTCATCGGCGGTGGCGCACACATTCCGGCCGTGCGGTCCGCCGTCGCCGCTGCCGTCGACGTCCCCATGGTCGAGATCGTCGAGCCCGAGACTGCGGCAACCAAAGGTGCTGCACTCCTGGCAGATTCGATCACCGCAATTCGTTTCCCGCTGCTGGGCTCCGGAAGTGACCAGCGCTCCGGATCCACCGCCAAGGTATCGGGAGCGTTGATCGGTGCGCTCGTGGTCGGCGGACTGGTACTCGGTTACGGCGCAAAGGAATTGGTACCGACCGACGACACCGCGGTCTCGCCCGTCGGAACGGGGTCGACCACGACGACGGTGAGCCCCGAAGCGACACCGAGCACCGGATCGACGATCATTCCGTCTCATGATCCTCTGCCCTCGGTAGCCGGCAGCACGTATCCTCGGTACGGGTATCCCACCACCCCGTTCGACTCGCAGCCTTACGACACGCACTCGTACACAACGCATCAGTACACACTTCCGCCTGCGCCGATCCCGGACACCTCGACGACAACCACGCCGCCGACCACGACAACGACCACTCCGAATTGGCCGACCATTCCCGGAATCACGCTGCCCGATCCACCGGCGTGGTGGCCGACGCTACCGGACACCGAGGCGACGCCCCCGGTCGATCCGACCGAGGCAAACCCCGGCGGCGGTCTCGGCCCGGGTGAGAGCGGCGGCGAGAACCCGACGACGCCGAAGACTCCTGGATCCGGTTCCACCGAAACCGAAATCACTACCCCTGGTGGTGGTGATCCGACGACGAAGCCCGGTGAACCGAATACCTCGATGCCCGAAAACGGTCCCGCGACCACACCGGATCGGGAACCGGCCCCGGTCGGCTGATTCTCAGTCGGCCGATTTTCAGTGCATCAACTGGCTGACGGAGACCGACAGCCCCGGGTCCGTCGCAACACTCAATTCCGAAGGGCCTGCGCCGTTTCCGATCAGGTGAGCGGCCAACGATGCGATCATCACGCCGTTGTCCGTGCACAGTCGAGGTTTCGGAATGCGCAACGTGATGCCCGCTTCGGCGCAGCGCTGCTCGGCGAGTGAGCGGATACGCGAATTGGCCGTGGCGCCGCCGCCGAGAACCAACGTGTCGACCCCGACGTCCTTGGCTGCACGCACTGCCTTCATCGTCAGGACGTCTGCAACCGCTTCCTGGAACGAGGCAGCGATGTCCGGGATCGAAAAGGTCTCGCCTGCGCGCTCTTTCGATTCGACATAGCGCGCGACGGACGTCTTGAGTCCCGAGAACGAGAAGTCGTGCCGCGAATCGCGCGGCCCCGTCATGCCGCGAGGGAAGGCGATTGCGTTCCGATCTCCCTCTTGCGCAGCAGCATCGAGTGCCGGTCCACCGGGAAAGCCGAGTCCGAGCAGTCTGGCCACCTTGTCGAAGGCCTCACCGGCGGCGTCGTCGACAGTCGTGCCCAGTTCGACAATGGGCTTGCCCAGATCTTCGACGTGAAGCAGGTGTGTGTGACCGCCGGAGACCAACAATGCGACGCACGAGGGCAACGGACCGTGCTCGAGAGTGTCCACCGAGACGTGACCGCCGAGATGATTGACCGCATAGAACGGGATGTTCCATGCTGCCGCATAGGCTTTCGCTGCGGCTACACCGACCAGCAGCGCGCCGGCCAGGCCGGGTCCGATGGTGACGGCCAGCGCGTCGGGCTTCTCGATACCGGCGGCAGCAAGGGCACGGCGCATCGTCGGCACGATCGCCTCGAGGTGAGCCCGCGAGGCCACTTCGGGAACCACTCCCCCGTACCTGGCGTGCTGATCCACGCTCGATGCCACCTCGTCGGCCAACAATTCGCAGGTTCCGTCACCGTTCCAGCGGACGATACCGACACCTGTTTCGTCGCAAGAACTTTCGACACCCATGACGATCATGCTTGCTGCTCCTCAATTTCGCGGACACCGAGCACGGCAGGCCGTCTCATCGTGTACGCATCTGCCCCACTGGGCTGGTAGTACTTCTTTCGTGTTCCGACGATCTCGAATCCTTCCCGCCGGTACAGCGCGATGGCAGGTTCGTTGTCGGTGCGCACTTCCAGGAACACCGGGCACTGCCGTGAATCCGCCAGAGCCAGAAGCGCATCGAGCAACGCGCCGCCGATTCCGAGCCGCTGAGCCGAGGGATCTGTACCGATGGTGTGAACCTCGGCCTCCATGTTCGGCGACGCCCCCAACAATGCGACTCCGGCGTAGCCGAGGACGTGACCGTCAGGCTCCCGGGCAACGAAGTAATGATTATGTGCGCCTGCAAGTTCCGAGACGAACGCTTGTGCGCTCCAGGGTCCGTCGCCCGCGAACAACGCGCGCTCCAACTCCGCGCACCGTTCGGCGTCATCGACGTTCATCGGCTCGATGCTGTACTTCATCTGCTCTGTCTCACTTGCCACGTTCTGCAAGGGTCTTCGCGTCCGGGCGTCGGAGGTACAGCGGCTCCAGCGGGGCCGGAACCGAGCCGGACAGGATCTCGCGAGCAGCGACTGTCACCAACCCGGCCGGTGAAGGTGTCTCCGCCGGGTCGACGGGTAGATCGAAGAAGTCCACGTGCGAAGCGGATCCGGCAATCAGCGTCGAAGGCGAAGGATCGACGTCGCCGGCGGAATTCACAGCCGGTCCTTCGACGCGCACTCCGCCGTCATAACGCGCCCAGTAGATCTCGCGACGCCTCGCGTCAGTCACGACGAGCAGGCTCGGTGTGGTCGGTACCGCAGCCGCGATCGCATCGAGGCTGCACACGCCGTACACGGGAACACCGAGTGCGTCACCGAAGGCAGCGCCCGTCGCCATGCCGACACGCAGTCCGGTGTACGGCCCTGGCCCGACACCCACGACGACGGCGTTCAAGTCGGCCGGTGTGAGCCCTGCCTCTGCGAGGCATTCGAGGACGTGAGGGGTCAAGACCTCGGCGTGCGCACGAGGATTGACCGTGACACGCACGGCAAGCGTCTCCACTGTGTCCGGTGACTCTGCGTCCGGTGACACTGGGTCCGGTGACGAAGCCGACAGGGAGACGACTCCGGCAGTGACTGCCGGAGTGGAGGTGTCAATTGCGAGAACAAGCACGATTTCTCAGGGTACCCGCACGTGAAGAACTACTTCCGGCCCGGGAGGGTCACGACGTCCAGGACCAACTCGCAGTCCGCACATCCGATTCGGGTTCCCGATGAAGCTGCACTCGCAGGTGCCGTTCGACGAGCCTTTCCGCGACGTCACCACCCCATTCGACCACCACCACTGCATCGGTGAGGTCGGTGTCGAGGTCGAGGGCATCGAGTTCGTCGAGCGCATGCGGTCCGCTGTCTCCCAGCCGGTATGCGTCGACGTGGATCATGCCGACGGGAACTCCGCCGCCAGGGCGGATGCCCGGACGATGCTCACGAGCGATGACGAACGTCGGGGACGTCACCCGGCCCTGCACCCCGAGCCCGGCGCCGATTCCGCGCGTCAACGCGGTCTTGCCTGCCCCGAGTGGACCGTCCAGCACCACCAGGTCGCCGGCAACAAGTCCCGCCGCCAAGCGTCGGCCGAAAGCCTCGGTATCCTCGGCCGTTTCCAACGTGATCTGTCCGGACACGGGAAGTCCCGTGGAGTTCTCAGCCGACATCGGACCGCTCTTCTACCTGCGCTCGCTGCACCAACTTGTCGATTGCGTCCGTCACGATCGCCGGGAACTCGAGCTGCACCAGATGGCCGGCCCCGTGAACTCGCACGAGTTCGGATTCGGGGAGATCGGCGGCGAGACGCTTGGAGCTGATGAACGGAATCATCATGTCTTGATCGCCGCAGATCACGACTGCCGGTGTGTGCGCGAGGACCTCGAGAGAAGTGGACTCGTCGTGCAGTTCCAACGTCCGCAGGAAATTGACGATGGTCACAACCGAGGTGCGGTCGAGCATGCCGTCCGAGAGTTCATGCAGCCGTGGGCTGACATCGGTGCCGTACGAGGCCGCACGCAGGATCGGCGTGATCAATACTCGCGCAGCGCCCCGGGCATGCTGAACTACTCCTGGTGAGGTGCGCACTGCCAACCGGAATCCGTCGATGATCGGATTCTGCAGATTGCGGGTCAGGCCGGTCTCCGCCAGGCCTGCCGCCGTCGTCGCGACCAGCCCCACGCCGATGACTCGGCCCTCGAACCATTCGGGTCGCTGACCGGCGAGCGCGAGTACCGTCATGCCGCCCATCGAGTGACCGACCAGAACTATCGGCCCCTTGGGTACCTTGGCCTCGACGACGGTCGCGAGGTCGCGGCCGAGCTGAGAAACCGTACAACTCTTCGAACGCGGCATGCCCGAGTCTCCGTGTCCGCGCTGGTCGTAGAACACCATGCGAACCTTGTTGCCCCATCGCTCTTCGAGCTGGCGGCGCTGGAAATGCCAGGACAGCGCACTCAGGCAGTATCCGTGCACGAAAACGACTGTCAGCGGAGCGTCGTCCGGTCCCACTTCGCGAACTGCCAGCTCGACACCGTCCTCGGTGCGCACCGTGCTCTTGCGGTCGCGCGTCATGAGGTCGAAGTCCTCGTCCGCGTAGATTTCCCGGCCCGGACGCGTCGCGGTCTTGAATGCGTTCACGCCGGCCATCGAGCCGAGCGCCACGGCGCTGAGCAGGCCACCGAGAATGCTCATCTTTCCTGCAGTCTTCATGACGTCTCTCCCCCGATGTACGTACGCACAGTGCGTCCACGTATCCCGGTCACGACCTCGTAGTGAATGGTGTCGAGTACGTCGGCCCAGGCCTGCGCGTTGGGTTCGCCGTGATCGCCGTTGCCGAAGAAGATCGCGGTGTCGCCTTCGCGAACTCCGTCACCGTCCGGACCCAGGTCCACCAATACCTGGTCCATGCAGATTCGCCCGACAGCCTGGCGACGCTTACCGCCCAACTGCACTTCGAACTTGCCACTCAGTGAGCGAGACAAACCGTCGGCGTAGCCGACGGGAAGCAGCGCAAGAGTGGTGTCGTGCGGTGCGACCCACTGATGCCCGTAGGAGACGCCCTCTCCGGCGGCTACCTTCTTCACCAGAATCACCTTCGCTCGCAGCGTCATCGCCGGTCGTAAACCGAAATCTCCGAGTTCGGGCACCGGAGACAATCCATATATCGCGATTCCGGGCCGAACCATGTCAAACCGCAGGTCAGGACGGGTGACTGTAGCAGCGGAGTTGGAAAGATGAACGACTTCGGGGTCGAATCCGCGAGCGCGGACGTCGGCAACCGCGTCGATCAAACGCTGCTTCTGCATGTCGATGACGTCGTGATGCGGTTCGTCCGAGTGCGCGAGGTGAGAGAACACTCCGCGCAGCCTGATCGTGCCCTCGTCCCGCGCAGTGGCGAGGTCGTCGAGCATCTGCGGCCACTCGGTTCTCGATACGCCGTTGCGATTGAGACCGGTGTCCACCTTGAGCGTCACCATCGCCTTTTGTCCCAGAACCCGTGCCGCGTCGACGACAGCGGCCAGGTGTCGCGGGGAGGACACGCCGATCTCGACGTCCGATCGGATCGCCGAGGCGAAATCGGCGTCGACGCCGTGCAGCCAGGCAAGAACGGGAGCGGTGATGCCTGCCTCGCGAAGGACCAGTGCCTCCGCGATGGTGGTGACGCCGAGTTCCCGGGCTCCCGCCGAGAGCGCCGTCCGCGCCACCGCAACTGCGCCGTGGTTGTATCCGTCCGCCTTGATGACCGCCATCAACGCTGCATCCCCGGCAAATTCACGCAGAACACGCACGTTGTGCGCGATCGCGTCCAGATCGACGACTGCCTCCGTCTGCGGCCCTACTGCGTCGTCGAGTCGGCTCGCCTTCCCCTCCGCAGGCTCCTTCGGTGCTCTTCCCTGGGCAAGCGTCATGGCGACAATCCTGCCACCCACGCAGAATCGGACACGTGTTCGGGTTTGAACACCCTCAATCGAGGGCAAAAGAGCGAAGCACACGCACCGATTCCCGCAGACCTCCCAGCAGGGGTGAAGCCGAAATCGGTGCTCCGGCGACATCCCTCTGACCGCCGGCAGCGGCGATGTTCGCAGCCAACGCGTGAGCCCGCGCCCCGACGGCCCCGGCTTCGAGAGGGCTCAGACCCGACGCCAGCAACGCACCGATCACACCGGAGAGGATGTCACCCGAGCCTGCCGTCGATGCCCAGGAGCCGCCGGCGTCGTTGACCAGCACCTCACCGCCGGGATCCGAGATCACCGTCGTATGGCCCTTCAACAGGACCGTGACTCCGAGGCGTGCGGCAAGAGCACGCGTGGCCGCGATCCTGTCGTCGCCAAGAGTTGTGAATCGAGCGAACTCGCCGGCGTGGGGCGTCAACAGTGTCGGCGCGGTCCGGGCTGCGACAAGTTCGGGACGCTGAGCGAGGAGGGTAAGTCCGTCCGCATCGACAACAACGGGTACATCAGTAGCCAGCACCGACGCCAGAAGTCGCGCGGCGTCGTCGTCGGTACCCATACCGGGGCCGACCACCCACGCCTGAACTCGCCCGGCGGCTTGGAAGGTCTCACTCGCAATCACCTCCGGGAACCGGGCGAGCACCTCGGTGGCGCCGTGCCCGGCGTAGCGGACCAGGCCGGCGGTCGCGGTCACCGCGGCACCGGTACAGAGCACGCCCGCGCCGGGATACTGCTCACTTCCCGCAACGATGCCCACCACACCCTGCGAATACTTGTCGTCCTCCGGACCGGGCACCGGCCACAGCGCACCGACCTCCGCCGGATCGAGCGAACCGAATTCGGGTTCGCCGACGCTCAATCCGATGTCCACGAGTTCGACACGACCACACAGCGGAGCCGCGAGTACGTGTACCGGCTTGAGCGCACCGAATGTGACCGTCACATCAGCGGTCACCGACGGGCCGTCCACTGCGCCGGTGTTCGCGTCGACGCCGCTCGGAAGATCGACCGCCACGATCGGTGCATCCACCTGGCCGACGAGATCGGCCGCGTCAGGCCGTAGACCGCCGTGCCCGGAAATCCCGACGATGCCGTCGATCACCAGATCCGGCGACCCGACTTCGGCGGCGACTCGGCCGCCGGCCTTCAAGAGAGCATCGAGGCCCGCCCGATGAGCGCGCGCCGGATCGAGCAACACGGCCCGCACGCTCACACCTCGTTTGCGGAGCAACGCACCGGCCCACAGGGCATCACCGCCGTTGTCGCCCGTACCGACCAGCAGCGTCACCGACCGATGCGCGACCGACCCTGTACGGGAACGCAATTCGTCCGCGACTACTCGCGCAAGACCGTACGCCGCTCGACGCATCAGCACCCCGTCGGGCAGCTTGTCGAGCAGCGGCGCCTCAGCTGCTCGCACCTGATCGGCTGTGTAGTACCCACGCATGTCGGAACCCTTCAGTTGCCGTCGCTACCCTCGAAACCATGAAATCACGTCTTCGCCCGGCAATCGCGGGTCTCGTGCTCGCTCTCGGTCTGGTCGGGTGCAGTTCCGGCACCGACTCCACACCACCGGCTCCGGAAACGACGGCCAGCGGACCCGTGGTGACCATCTCCGGGATGGCGTACTCCCCCGCGTCCATCACCGTGAATGTCGGCGAGACGGTCACGTGGGTGTTCGACGACAACGGAATGGCCCACGACGTCAACGGCCTCGGGGACGCCAAGGGCAAACTCCGCAGTCCGCTCAAGAAATCGGGAACCTACACCTACACGTTCACCGAACCCGGAACCTACGACTACACCTGCACACCGCATCCCGAGATGCGCGGAACCGTCGTCGTCGAGACGCCGTAACGCGCTCGGACCCCACAGTCTTGCGACTGCGGGGCCCGATTTTCTAGCGAAAGCTACTCGACCGTAACCGATTTCGCCAGGTTACGCGGCTTGTCGACGTCGTAGCCACGCGCCGCGGCAACCTCGGCCGCAAAGATCTGCAACGGAACCGTGGACAGCAACGGCTGCAGCAGAGTCGGTGACGCCGGAATCTCGATCAGGTGATCCGCGTGCGCCGCGGCGACGGTGTCGCCTTCCTCAGCGATGACGATAGTCGTCGCCCCGCGCGCCTTGATCTCCTGAATGTTGGACACCAACTTCGAGTGCAGGACAGCGCGGCCCTGCGGCGACGGCATGACGATGATGACCGGAAGGTCCTCCTCGATCAAGGCGATCGGGCCGTGCTTGAGCTCACCGGCGGCAAAGCCCTCGGCGTGCATGTACGCGAGTTCCTTGAGCTTGAGCGCACCCTCGAGCGCCACCGGGTAGCCGACGTGACGCCCCAGGAACAGCACGGTCGACGCGTGCGCGAACTGGCGCGCCAACGCGCGCACCGGTTCTGCCGTCTCGAGTACCTTGCTGACCAATGCGGGCATCGCTTCGAGGTCGGCGTACTCGCGGGCGACCTCGTCCGGATACTTGGTTCCGCGAGCCTGCGCCAAAGCCAAACCGACGAGGTAGTTCGCGGTCACCTGCGCCAGGAACGCCTTGGTGGACGCGACCGCGATTTCCGGTCCTGCCCGGGTGTAGAGGACTGCGTCGGCTTCACGCGGGATCTGTGCACCGTTGGTGTTGCAGATCGCCAGGACGCGTGCCTTCTGGTCCTTGGCATGCTTGACAGCCTCGAGCGTATCGGCCGTTTCCCCCGACTGCGAGATTGCGACAACAAGCGTCGAGCGATCGAGAACCGGGTCGCGGTAACGGAATTCGCTGGCGAGTTCGACCTCGACAGGTAGACGCGTCCAATGCTCGATCGCGTACTTCGCCAACAGACCGGAGTGGTAAGCGCTACCGCAAGCGACAACGAACACCTTGTCGACGTCGCGCAGTTCCTGATCGGACAACCGCTGCTCGTCGAGGACGATCTTCCCGTTCTCGAAGTGGCCGAGGAGCGTGTCGGCGACAGCGGTCGGCTGCTCTTCGATCTCCTTGAGCATGAAGTAATCGTGACCACCCTTTTCGGCGGCCGCGAGATCCCAGTCGATGCGGAACGGGCGTCCTTCTGCCTCGTTACCCGCGAAGTCGGAGATCCGGTAGCTGTCGGCAGTGATCACCACTGCCTGATCCTGTCCGAGTTCAACCGCATCGCGTGTGTGCTCGATGAATGCAGCGACGTCGGAGCCGAGGAACATCTCGCCCTCACCGACACCGACTACGAGCGGTGTCGAGCGGCGCGCGGCGACAATCGTGTCCGCATGATCAGCGTGCGTGAAGACGAGCGTGAACGCACCTTCCAACCGACGAACCACCGACAGCGCACTCTCGATGAAATCACCTGCCGTCGGCCCCTGGGCGTACGCCCGGGCGACGAGGTGAACCGCGACCTCGGAATCCGTGTCGCTCTGCAGTTCGACGCCTGCAGCCTCGAGCTCCGCACGCAGCGGGGCAAAATTCTCGATGATTCCGTTGTGAACGACAGCCAGCTTGCCCGAGGCATCACGATGCGGGTGCGCATTGCGGTCCGTCGGACGCCCATGCGTCGCCCAACGGGTATGGCCCATACCGGACGTACCGACGAAGTGATCCGCACCGTACTCGCCGAGCTCCGCCTCGAGGTTGGCCAACTTACCGGCCTTACGCTCGATCTCGACCCCACCGGTTCCGTCGAGAATCGCGATTCCCGACGAGTCGTACCCGCGATACTCCATTCGTCGCAAAGCCTCCACCACAACGCCCAGAGCTGGGCGGTGGCCGACGTATCCCACGATTCCGCACATGGTGACTCAGGGTACTTGGACATCGGCGGTGGGCGCATTTTGCGGTTCCCGCACCTGGTTGCGGCGTCCGCTCCGCATACACGAGGCGGCTCATCGGATAACGTCTTCAACCGTGGCACCGAAACTGAAGACACTGACCCGTGAGCTGTCCAAGCGCGGCCCGCACCGAGTTCTCCGCGGCAACCTCGCCCTGGCCGGACAGCCGGGTGTCGTGTACACGCCGGAAACCGGTTTCAATCTCCCCGCCGTTGCCTTCGCGCACGGGTGGATGGTCGGGTCCCACAAGTACGAGCAGACACTCCAGCACCTCGCTTCCTGGGGAATTGTCGCAGCGGCGCCCGACAGCGAACGCGGTCCGGTCCCGTCACATCTCGGATTGGCTGCAGATCTTCGAGCGACGCTCGACATCTGCGTCGGCGTGCGACTCGGCCCCGGCCAGATCAGCGTCCAACCCGATCGGGTCGCCTTTGCCGGTCACGGCATGGGCGCGGGCGCGGCGGTACTGGCCGCAGCGCAGCGCGGGGATGTCGGTGCGGTAGCCGCACTGTTCCCGGCCCCGACAGCACCCAAGGCGGAGAACTACGCGTCGAAGATCACAGCGCCCGGATTGATCCTCGCCGGCGAAGACGACGTCGATTCCTTGACCAGCAATGCCCGGCCGCTGAGCGTGGAGTGGGGCGGTCCTGTCATCGCACGTACCGTGAACGACGCCCAAGACGCCGGACTGATCGAAGGCCGCCGACTCCTCGGCGCCCTGGGCCTCGGTGGATCCGAGCGCAAGACACAGGCCGCCACACGGTGCCTGCTCACGGGCTTCCTGTTGTTCCATCTGACCGGCGACAAGAAGTACAAGGATTTTGCTGATCCCGACGTCGAGATTCCGCACACGGCGCCGTTGCTGCCGGTCGAACCTCACTCCGACGCGCGGGCCAGCCAGCTGTTGCGTAAGTAGGAGTCCGTACTCGCCACCGACTCCGGCGGCGAGCACGGCGGCGTCGGCGTCGGCTCTGACGCGGATCGCAGATACGGGCCGGCTCTCACGGTCCCATCCGTGTCATTCTCGGCGGATGTCGTTTCGGACGGCGGCTCCTGGCGCGATTCCGCGCTCGCTGCGGCCACTCTGCGCTCACGGAAGTCGTCGAGTTGAGAGTCGAGGGTTCGACGGATCGCTTCGAACGGCGCGTGAACGGACTTCACAGCGGACCAGCTCCGGCCAACTCAGCGCCCGTCTCTCCGTCGGGAGCCACGATCGACTCGTCGGGGACTGTGGAAGGCGGCTCCGGGTCCGGCGCGGGCGAGACTTCGGCGGTGGTTTCGACCGGCACCTCGTGCTCGCGAATCTCAGGGTCGGGAGTTTCGGGCTGGAGTGTCGCAGGCTGGGACGCTTCTTGCGGGCGCGCCTCGTGCAGCGACATCTCCGGATCGGCATCGAGCACTATTCTCGGCCAACCATTTTCGCTCAACTCCAGGGTGGCCGACACAGAGTTCCCGTCAGCACCTGCAACATCCAGACTCACCCCACGACCGTCGGACGCAATCGAGAAGCCCCAAGTGTTGCCGCCGATCGAGAAAGAGACAGGAGCGGCGGCGACACCGGATGCACTCGGCTCGGCGATCGGAAAGGTTGACGTGAACGCGTCTGTCACCCACTGGGTCGCGGCGTCAAAAGCATGACCAACCGCGCTCGCGCACTCCGCACACGCCCTGTCGAATTCATCGCGAGTATCGAGATACGCCGAACGAAAAACCGTGTCCAGCCATGGCGCCGCACCACGACCGGTGGAAGCGACGTGAGTCAGCTGGTCGATCTCCCCCGCACCCAGACCGCCGATCGTCGCCCGGTCGAGGCTTGCCACCTTGAAAGCCTTGTCTGCCAAAGCCGTTCGAACCGTCCGCGCGAACTCGTCGGCCAGCGTGATCAACAGTGGCGCCGAATCCGCATCGGACCGAGCTTCACGCCGCGCCGCGAAGGCCTGATCTACGACCGCACCCACGCCGGAAACATTCCACACTGCAGGAAGATTCTCCGCCAGGGTCGTCAGCATCGCGATCTCGGCGACCGAACCGTCCACCGCTGCGGCCATGTCCGACGCATCTCGCATTAGTGCCTCGAAATCGATACCAGCCTCTGCGCGATACGCATCCTCGTAGGACGAAAGCATCCGTTCTTCGAAGCCCAACCGAGAGGCCAGGTCGTGAAATCGATCGAAGAACTGCAGTCCCCTCGCACCAGCATCCAGGATTTCGTCAGGACGCACGCGTGAATCACGCAGTGCAAGAATATCTTCGACGCAATAGTAGCTGTTTGGTACTGCCTGTGCGGTACCTCAAAACGCGAACGCGTAATGAGGGGCTAAACCGAACCGACGATCTCGGCCAACTCGTCGGCCAGCTTCTGCGCGAGCGGAAGTTCGGTGGCCTCGACCATGACGCGGACCAGTTGTTCTGTCCCGGACGGGCGCAGGAGCACGCGACCACTGTCACCGAGGACGCGCTCTGCGTCCGCGACTGCTGCGAGTACCGACGGCGATGCTGCGACTGTCGCCTTGTCCCCGACCTTCACGTTGATCAGAACCTGCGGAAGGGTTGTCATCGTTGCGGCCAGTGCGGATGCCGACTTACCCGTGCGAGCCATTCGTCCGAGCAGCCGGAGGCCGGTGAGAATCCCATCGCCCGTGGTGCCGAACGCCGGCAACACGACATGGCCTGACTGCTCGCCGCCGAGGCTGTATCCGCCCGCGCGCAGTTCCTCCAAAACGTAGCGGTCGCCTACGGCAGCAGTCACGATGTTGATACCGGCCTCGCGCATCGCGATGTGCAAACCGAGATTGCTCATGACAGTCGCGACGAGAGTGTTCTCGACCAACTCGCCGGCGTCGTTCATCGCGATCGCCAGAACTGCCATGATCGCGTCACCGTCGACCACCGCTCCGGTCTCGTCGACGGCCAGGCAACGGTCGGCGTCGCCGTCGTGCGCGAGGCCTAGGTCCGCCCCGTGATCGACTACGGCTTTCTGAAGATTCTCCAGGTGCGTCGATCCGCAGCCGTCGTTGATGTTGAGGCCGTCGGGCTCGGCGCTGATCGCGATGACGCGAGCGCCCGCTGCCGCGTAGGCAACCGGTGCGAGCGCGGAAGCAGCGCCGTTGGCGCAGTCGACCACAACGGTGAGTCCAGCGAGTGGCTCGCTCGCCGCGCTCGCCAGATGCGCAAGGTACAGCTGAGCGGCGTCGTCGACCGTACGGACGCGGCCGATCCCGGCACCTGTCGGTAGGACGGGCGGTGCAGTGCCGTCGAGTGCATCCTCGATCGCCACCTCGACAGCATCATCGAGCTTGTGTCCACCGGCTGCGAAAATCTTGATTCCGTTGTCCGGCATGGGATTATGCGATGCAGAGATCATGACACCGAGACTGGCGTCGAGCTTTGCCGTCAAGTATGCAACTGCCGGAGTCGGAAGAATACCCACGTCGAGCACGTCGACACCCGCGGAACTCAACCCTGCGGTCACCGCGGCTTGAAGCATCTCACCGCTGGCGCGAGGATCGCGGCCGATCACGGCGGTCGGACGTTCGTCCGCGGTATCGGCTGTCAGTACGCTCGCCGCGGCAACTGCCAATCTCAATGCAAGATCTGCAGTCAGATCCGAATTGGCAAGTCCACGAACACCGTCAGTACCGAACAACCGACCCATAGAACGACTCCTGAATCCTGTGAACCTCGAGAAGGGAACTCGAGAAGGGAATTTCTCCGAGAAACACAAGAGCGAGCGTCCGGTAACGATGGACGCCCGCTCTTGTGGTGAACAGGTGCCGAAGCAGACCCGTCGGGTCAACCTCGGCAAAGCATCAGCGCTTGGAGTACTGCGATGCCTTACGGGCCTTCTTCAGGCCGTACTTCTTACGCTCGACCGCGCGGGCGTCACGCGTCAGGAAGCCTGCACGCTTGAGGGCCGGACGATCATCAGGGGTTACCTCGATGAGTGCGCGCGCGATAGCCAGACGCAGTGCGCCTGCCTGACCGGACGGGCCGCCACCGTGCAGCAGTGCAATGATGTCGAAAGACTCGGGACGCTCGACGAGCACCAGCGGAGCCTTGATCAGCTGCTGGTGAACCTTGTTGGGGAAGTAGTCCTCCAACGTACGACCGTTGAGCTTGAACTGACCGGTACCGGGAGCCATCCGGACGCGAACGACAGCCTCCTTGCGGCGACCGACGGTCTGGACCGGGCGATCGAGGACGATCGGTGCGAGCGTAGCTGCAGCAACCTCTTCGACGACCTCGACTGCGTCAGAGACAAGCTCTTCCACTGCTTCGATGTTCTCTTCGGACACGTTCTGCTCTTCCGGCGATGTCACTGTGCGACCTGCTTGATCTCGAACGGCACCGGCTGCTGCGCGGTGTGGGGGTGATTCGGGCCCGCGTAAACCTTGAGCTTGCTGCTCATTGCGCGGCCGAGCTTCGTCTTGGGGAGCATGCCGACGATGGCCTTCTCGACGAGACGATCGGGAGTCCTGTCGAGGACCTCACCGACAGTGCGGGACTTCAGGCCACCCGGGAATCCGGAGTGGTGGTAAACATTCTTGCCCTGCAGCTTGTTGCCGCTGATGGCAACCTTCTCTGCGTTGATGATGACAACGAAGTCACCACCGTCGATGTGCGGCGCGTAGGTGGGCTTGTGCTTGCCACGCAGCAAGTTCGCTGCCTGAACGGCAAGACGGCCGAGCACCACGTCAGTGGCGTCGATGACGTGCCACGTGTGGGTCACATCTCCGGCCTTCGGGGTGTACGTAGACACAGATCTTCCTCGTCTTAATTCATTCCACTGCTGACCATGTGCGTATCGCGTAAACGATCCTCGGCGGCCAGTTGAGACCCGAGAACCGCCGGTCTCCACGCATTTCTGCCGGAGCCCTACGGCACGCCACCGATAGACGATACCGGTCTACCCGCTGCCAGGTCAAAGCGCAGCCATTCCTGCCAACAGCATCATCGTCCAGCACAGCGACGCGAGCGATCGACATGCGCCTGCCCCGGCAACCTGACGGTACCGGGGCAGGCGGGGTGTCATCACGGCATGGGATGTTGTCAGCGACCGAACCCGTTTGCGGCGATCCGATCAGCTTCCTGCATCTTCTCCGAGCCGCTCGCCGTCGCTCCGGCGATCTGCGCGAGAACCATGTTCAGTTCTTCGGAAGCCTGGGCCCAGCGACGCTGTGCGTCGTTCCACGCTTCGGAACCTGCCCCTTCCCAGCCTGCTTGCAGCTTGTCCACGACAACCTTGATGTCGCCCTGTTTGTCGTTGATCGCTTTGGCCTGCTGTTTCATCTGATCGGACAGCATTGCGAGGCCGCCGAATTCGTACTTGATCCTGTCGGACATAACTGCTCCCGGTTCGGTGTGACTGGAGAGAACTTGTGAGAACTAACTTGTGAGAACTACTGGCTGAGGATTGCTTGATCGGACGATGAAGTGCTGGCGGTCAGGACATGTTCACCGTCGCGCCGCGAAGCGAGCTGACGTTGTCGTCTTCGGTCGAGTCGAAGGTTCCCGCGGCCTGTTTGATCTGCTCGCAGATGTCGGTCAGAGCTGTGTCCAACTTCAGGGCCGCGCTGTTGTATCGCTCCATGATTCCTGCGTATTCGACCTGCGCCGCACCGTTCCACGAATTGTGCGAAGCGTCGGCCTCCGACCGAACAGCGTTGACCAGCCCCCTGATGTCACCGAGATGTCCGTCGATGGTCCCCGCCGAATCGATCAATTCAGCGGTAGTTGCGGTAAAGCCCATGTCGTCCCCCTGGATTCGGTGAGTACCGTTCGGTATCGGCGATCACACACAACGGGCTTTGTCCGTCGGATGTGCACCGGGGTCGAGCGGAACTCCCTGATGTGCGCTACACATACTTTGACGCGACCTTCGTACCAACGGTTCCGGCCCGACCGAAGAATATTTTCAGAACCGACCGATCCGGTCACGGTGTGAATTCGACCGACTGCCACATCCGCAGGCAGTCCGCTTCGAGACTGCCCCACTCACCGACCAGATACTGGCAGCCGATACTCACTTGCCGTCCGTTGTCGACGTACACGCGCCAACGCACCTCGGAGAAATCGTCCGGAAACTCGACGTACACCACTGCCCGTTTTCCTGCGGCATCGTCGAGCACAGCAAACTCTGCGAACCGCAAGGGGTCCTCGAACGTCGAAAACTGCTGACGCAAAACAGCTTCGACGGAATCGAATCCCACACCTTCCGCAAGACGTTTCTCGATGACCACGATCTTGCGATCCGCACCCGAACCGGGTACCAAATCGGTACGCCCGCTCGAGGTCCCTCGCGACAGAAGCTTCCAATCGGAAGGCAATTCTGCCGCAATGCTTCCCACGTCCACACGAGTAAGTTCCGGCGTGGCCCCGGACTCGATCGACGAGATCGAAGTCTTCGGTGCAGGCGTTTCCTGCTCTTTCGACGCCTCCACGATCTCGACTTCGACTTCCGCCGTGGCTGCGACCGACCCCGCCAACCGAGAATCGCCTCGATCGCGAGTGGACACCACGACCGTTGCTGCGACCGCACCGGCGACGGCGACCACCGCAAGCGCCGCCGCGAACCATCGACGGCCTCTTCGCCGCCCGCCGACGCGACGCGGCGAAGAGGCATTCGAGTCCGCGCCAGAAATCGACTTCGCGCCATCCGTATCGCCTACCCACCCGGCGCCGAAAGCCGAATTGTCGACGATTCGTCCCGAACTGTCCCGCGCGGTTGTCTGGCGAACGAGCGTCTGAGGATCCACCAGAGACGCAGCCACCCGGCTCTCGTCCAGAATTCGGATGCTCGCGTGGCCGTGAACATTCGTCGACCCCCGTTCGAGCGAAGCCGCAACAGCATGAGAGCTCGGCCCGACCAACACCACAGCGTCCCGAACCGATAGATCCCCGATTGCGGAAAACAACCCCGCAACGTCTGCGATCTCCGAACTTTGTGTTCCGTCGATTCGGAGTTCACCGTCGACCTCAGCGACAACAGAAGCGACCACCGTTCCGCCTCGCAGTTCGAGGACGACACACCGCGATCGCCAAGCCGTATGAGCCGACCTCGCCGCCGCGATCGACGTCGGAACGAGTACGACGTCGTGCGCCACTCGACGTGCGGCATCGAGCAATCGCCGCCTGCGTGGGGCACCCCAATCCGAGGGATGACTGAGATGAAGAATGTCTGCGTCGACGATTCCGCACCCGTCCATCGCACTGGAGATCAGCCTGGCCACCTCCAAGACTGTCGGGACAACCCGACCATCCACGTCGACATAATCGTCGTCGATGTAATCGATCGCATTCTTACCGGCCGCACCGGGGCCCGACGTCGGTTCGCGTCTGAGGTCTGCACTGCAACAGAATTCGCGTTGACCCGATACGACCCAGATATTCGATGCACCCCAATGTAACGAGACCGACACTGCGGACGGAGCGGTCACAGCGGTGGCATCCACGGAACTTGGACAAGTTGGGTTTGCGAGCGGGAAACGTAAACCCCACGGCCTTCCGGCATCGCCGACGCGCGGACAGTGCCGACGAGATTTCCCTCGTCACGACTTCCGCTCATGATCAATCCGGCCGGCGCCATGTCGCGAATTCTCGCAATGACCGGCTCGTACAGTGCTCTGGCCGCACCACCGGAACGGCGGGCAATAACCAGGTGCAAACCGATGTCCTTGGAGTGCGGAATGTATTCGAGCAACGGCGCCACCGGATTTCCACTCGGTGTGGCCACAAGGTCGTAGTCGTCGATCAGTACGTAAATCTCCGGCCCACTCCACCAAGATCGTTCCCGCAATTGCTGCTGCGTTGTTCCGGCGTTCGGCATTCTGGCAGCGACGATCCGAGCCAAGTCGACCATCAACTCACCGAAGGTCGTCGACGACGCCGAGTACCCGCCGAGGTGATTCCCTTCGACCACGCCCAGCAGGGAATGCCGATAGTCACCGATGATCAGCTTGGCCTGGGCCGGTGTGTTCGACGCGATGATCCCTTCGGCTATTCCACGCACGAGAGATGTCTTCCCACACGCGGTGTCGCCGAATATCAACAGGTGCGGGTGTTCCCGGAAGTCCATGTACACCGGGGCGAGGTCGGTCTCACCGAGCCCGATCGGCACGGTGAGGCACCGACCGTCGGCCGCACTCGGTGAGGGCCACCGGGTCCCGGCAGCTTCGAGAAGTTCTGCCCGCAAGTAGGAATCCGGGAGCATCCGCACGGTGGGTGCCGGACGCGAATTCGACATGGCTGCAATACGTTCGACCGTCGCCACCACAGCCGTACTCGAGTTCTCACTACCCGGTAGGCCGTCGATTCGAGGTAGTCCGGTGAGAAGGTGGAGTCCGTCGCGAGTGATGCCACGACCCGGTCGACCTTCCGGCACCAGGCCGGCTTTCCGGCGACCCGCATCCGAATCTCCCGGATCACCCAATCGAAGTTCGATGCGAGTACCCAGTTGATCCTTGAGCGCCGGCCGGATCTCGGCCCACCTCGACGTCGTGACGATCACGTGTACACCGAAGGACAAACCTTGACCGGCGAGCGTGTTGATCTGGGGCTCGAGTGATTCGAAATCCGAACGAACGCTTGGCCAACCGTCGACGACGAGGAAGACGTCACCGTACGGGTCCTCTCGGAGTCCCGCAGCCTCACCTTCCCCGGCGGGATCAACTGTTCGCAATCTACGGAAATCGGCCATCGATTCGATGCCGAGGTCACGAAACAGTCGCTCCCGTTTGGCGACCACACCGAGTACCTCGGCAACTGTGCGCCGGACGCGGTCGGAATCCAAACGGTTTGCCACCGATCCGACGTGCGGCAGATCTTTCAATCCGAGGAGCGTTCCACCGCCGAAGTCGAGGCAGTAGAACTGAATCTGTTCCGGCGTGTGCGTCATGCTCAGAGACAAGATCAACGTGCGCAACGCCGTCGACTTTCCCGACTGCGGGCCGCCGACAATCGCGAGGTTGCCAGTCGATCCGTTGAGATCGGCGACGAGTAGATCGCGGCGCTGATCGAACGGCCTGTCGACTATGCCGAAGGGTGCGCTCAGATTTCCGCGAGGTTGATCACCGGTCGCCCACCGCGGCAACAACTGGTCAAGCGTCGGAGATGACTCGAGCGGCGGGAGCCACACTTCATGCGCACGTGGACCGTGACCGCGCATGCGGTCTACGAGGACTCCCATGAGAGTACGTGCATCGTCACCGATTTCACCCATGTCGACGACGTCGGGCTCGACGGGAACGACAACGGCCTCTGGTCCGATCACGGGCTTCGCGGTAAACGGCAGCGGCGCCAGTTCGACGGGGGAATCGACCGAGAATCGAGTGGGCACGATCCGCTCGCCCTCGTACGGGCCTGACACGTACGCACCTTGGAAGCGAACGATCTCAGCAGAATCGGACTTCAGGTATCCCGCACCGGGTGTACCCGGAAGGTGATAAGCATCGGGAACGCCGAGGACGGAACGAGACTCGTTCGCCGAGAACGTTTTCAACCCGACGCGATACGAAAGATGGCTGTCGAGACCCCGAAGCTTTCCTTCGTCGAGTCGCTGACTGGCCAGCAGCAGGTGAATGTGAAGTGACCTGCCCAATCGCCCGATGGCCACGAACAATTCGGCAAATTCCGGCTGTTGACTGAGCAGTTCGGAAAACTCGTCGACGACCACGAAGAGTGCCGGTAACGGATCGAGTGCAGCGCCGGCCAGCCTCGCCCTCTCGTAATCGGACACGTTTGCGAAGTTTCCTGCCGCACGCAACAGTTCTTGTCGACGATTCATTTCGCCGGCGAGCGCGTCCTTCATACGATCGACCATCGCCAATTCCTCGGCAAGGTTGGTGATGATCGCAGCAACATGCGGTGCCTCCTCGAGGCCGAGAAAGGTTGCACCACCTTTGAAGTCGATCAGGACGAGGTTCAGTGCGTCGGGAGAGTGGGTCGCGATCAGGCCGAGCACCAAGGTTCGCAGGAACTCCGACTTGCCAGAACCGGTGGCTCCGATACACAGCCCGTGCGGACCCATACCGTTCTCGGCCGACTCCTTCAGATCCAGTTCGACGGGGTTTCCGTCTTGTCCGACACCGATCGGCACGCGGAGTCGGTCGCGCCCCTGACGTGGAAGCCAGCCATGCTCAGGATTGAACCTCGCAACGTTTCCTATCCCCAACATCTGGCTCCACGTCCGAAGGGATCGGTCGTCGTCAGCTGCGTCGACGGCATTCTGCGATGCCGCACGGAACGGTGCGATGCGACGCCCGAACGCCTGCGCCAGGCTCGTCGTCGCAGCGTCAGGCCTCGCAAAGTTCTCAACTCCTGCGCTGCTCACCGCGCCGATCTGATCGCTACCGACGACCAGTCGCAACCCACGCATCGCCACCAGCCGCGGGCAGAACCCGCAGAGGTCGAGGACAGTCACCGAGTCGAGCCCGAATTCGGACAACAGGCCGGTGTCACCTTCGAGTAAGCCACCGTCCACGACCAGCACGAGATGCGGAACGCCCGCACTGGCTGGAGTGTTGCGAGCGAATCGAGCACGCATCGAAAGCGGTTCCCCGAGGGAACTTTCGAATTCGAGATACGAACCGAACACCATGCGTGCAGTGCCGGTGCCGTCCTGAGACTGCGGGTGTTGCACGTGTGGGAGCCACTTGACCCACTCCCACTCGGATTCGGTATCGGGACCGCACACCACCGCAACTTGGAGCGTGTCCGGACCGTGGAATGTGCACAGCTGCATCAACATCGAGCGGACAAGCGCACGAGCGGAATCTCTCTGCCCCTCGATGGACATCGCAGCAAATCCGCGAAGCGAGACGGCGGTCGGCAGGTCCTGCACAACCGAATGTGCACGGACGAATCGCCGAAGTGAGACAGCAGCGACGGGTTCGAGATCCTCGACCGGCCCGGTCTCCGGAGACACGAGTCTGGTGGCCAATCGCTGTGTACCCAGACCTACCCGAACGTGGCAGTAGTCCGAGTCGGTGATCTGACGCTCCCACATCCGCACAGTCCCGGCCAGTGTCCAGAGCAGCGACGGCTCGGGATTGCTCCACTCGAGAGCAGCACGCTGCGCACCAGACGTCGCAGCAACATCACTACGCATCTGATCCAGGTACCGGAGGTAGTCCTTGCGGTCCTCGTTCGCTTCGGACGCTCTTGCTCCACCGCTACGACCGCCCCCGGCGAGCATTCCGAGCATCGACACCATCATCATGACCGGAAACAGCAGGGACATCGGATTGCGCGCCATGCCGGAAGAGAACATCAGCGCCACCATGCCGATCATGGCAACCACCATGATCACCGGAAGTAGTTTGGTCAGTAGGTTTCCCGGCGTGACGCGAGGTATCTCCGGTGGGGCCTGAAGCGTCACCTCGCCGCCCGGTGTGCGCGGCGATTCACGTCGTGCTCGACGCGCAAATCTGACAGTGCTCAATTCACCCACCCCCATCGGTGCTGCAACTGTTGCCGCCAGGCGCCTCGTCCGACTACCGCCGGCCCCCCAAGGCGTACTCGCGCAATTGCAAGAGAGTAGATCACAACACCGACACTCGGGTCGGTGCCACCTGTTGTCGGCGCTGTCTCCGATACAGGCGCGCAGTTCATGTCGTATTGTTCGGGTGAACTGGGGTGACGCGAAGGGGGAATCGCGTCATGGGAGGGGACAGATCTTGACCAGCACCACTACAACCAGCGCTGCGAACACCGGAAACGGACGAGGCGCGAGTCATTCTGCCGAACTGTGCAGGTTGACGGTACTTTCAGCCCATTCGCAGGTGGATCTTGCGGTGCCGCTTCGTGTTCCACTCACCGTGGTCATTCCGGGCATTGTGGACACAATTGTCAACCACAGCAATTTCAACGAGTTCGACCACACCACCGAACAATTCGAGCCCGTCGACTGGACTCTGTCGAAAGTCGGCAGGGCACCGCTGGCACCGACGCTGTCGCTGCACGAGCACGGAATCCGCGATGGAGAATTGCTCGTACTCGAGGCCTCGGACACCGCTGCCCCGCCCCCACTCTTCGACGACATCATGTACACCGTCGCGGCCACGGATGCGGACGTCTACCGACGCTGGACTCCGGTCACCGCGCGCATTGTCGGCTCGACCGCCGCCCTCGTCGCTGCGCTCGTCGCGGCCCTCGCCCTGGTCCTCGGCGACACGGGACTGATCGGCGCCGTCTGCGGCGGAGTGACGTCTTTGGTGCTCACCGTCGCCGCCGTCGTGGCAGCGCGGGTGTACGGAGACTCTGGAAGTTCCGTCACGCTCGGATGCGCTTCGGTGCCACTGGCGTTCGTCTCCGGCGCACTCTGCGTGCCCGGCACTGTTCTTTCGGCTCATCTGCTTCTCGGTTCGGCATCTGCCGCTGCGGTAACTCTGATCTGCTTCCGCTTGTGCGGCGCCGGATTAGCTGTCTTCACAGCACTTCTCGTCGTCCTTCTCGCGGCGGTGGGCACCTTTGCCGTCACTACCACGCTTCCCGAGGCGCGCACCGCGACCGTCAGCGGCGCGGTGATTGCCGCCGCATTGATCGTTCTCACGTTCACCGCTCGACTGTCGATGTTGTTCGCGCGACTACCGCTTCCCCCTGTTCCGACGCCGAGTAATCCCCTCGACGACGACCGCGACGGACTGCCCGAACCCGAACTACCCGGGCTGACCGAGTTGGCGGAAAGGGCAGGGCGGGCGCGTAGCTATCTGACCGGGCTGATCGTGGCCACGTCAGTGGTCGCGCTCGTCGCTGCCGTCGCACTCGCGTGGTCCTGGCCTGGTCAGGGGATCGTCTGGCCGAATCTTGCTCTCGCATTCGCGACGGCCGTCGTGCTGATGTTTCGCGGGCGCACCTACGCGGGCGCACAGCAGGCTGTGCCACTCATCGCGGCAGGCATCTCGGTGATTCTCGTTCTCCTGGGCGACATGGCATGGACCCATCGCGACCATGCATTGGTCGTCTTCGCCATCACGATGACCGTTCTCCTCCTGGCACTGGTTCTGGGAATCCTTGCCCCCCAGAACACATTCAGCCCCGTGATGCGACGCGCTGCCGAGCTGTTGGACCTCGCTGCGATTGCAGCAATCGTTCCGCTGATCTGCTGGGTCAGTGGCCTCTTCGCGCTCATGCGTGGCCTCTGAGCGATCGGTGATCGATGGTGATTCGACGTGCAACAAACATCTGCGCCAGTCTCGTGATCGTTGCCTTCAGCGTTCTCGCCGGGGCAGGTGGCGCATCGAGCGCGGTTCCCTCCCCCATCGATCCTGCAATGCTGCCGGAGGACGGTCCGCCCGCACCTCCACAACCCACCGAACAACGAACCCTGTGCGTCCCAGCCGTGGCAGGTGGTGACGATGCGGACATTCCACGTTCTCAACGAGATCTGGGATTCGATTCTGTGTGGCCGATCACCAGAGGGGCAGGACAGCGAATTGCCGTCATCGACACCGGTGTCAGCAGACATCCCCGGCTGCCGTCGCTCGACGGCGGCGGTGATTACGTCGGTACCTCCGACGGCACCGACGATTGTGACGCACACGGAACTGTCGTGGCCGGTCTCATCGCCGCCCAGCAAGCCGAGGGTTCCGGATTCTCCGGAGCTGCGCCGGACGCACAGATAATTTCGATCAGGCAGTCCAGTGCCGCCTTCTCGGTGGCCGGCCAACGCGAAGACCCTGCTGTAGCCGAGAACTCATCCGGGTACGGAAACGTCGACACCATGGCATCGGCCGTCCGTCACGCTGCGGACATGGGTGCAAGCGTCATCAACATCTCCGAAGTCGCCTGCAAGCCTGCCGGGGACGGGATCAGCGACCAACGACTCGGCGCTGCAATCGAATACGCCACGATCGCGAAGAACGTCGTAGTCGTCGCAGCTGCAGGGAACGTCGGATCCGGAGGTTGCAAGAACCAGAATCCGCCGCCGGATCCCCTCAATCCCCTGGCCGATCCATGGAACTCGGTTGTGACGATTGCCAGTCCGGCTTGGTACGACGACTATGTCCTCACAGTGGGGTCGGTAGACCCCAATGGCGCCGCCAGTTCCTTCAGCCTCGGCGGTCCATGGGTCGACGTGGCGGCGCCCGGCACCGGAATCACCTCACTTCACCCGACGTCGCCCGGTCTGACCAACGGGGTGTACGGCTCCGACGGCGCCGTACAGTCGTTCAACGGGACCAGTTTCGCTGCGCCCCTTGTCGCGGCAACCGCCGCACTGGTCCGGTCGGTTCACCCGGAACTGACTGCGCTTCAGGTCATGCAACGTATCGAAGCCACCGCCCACGCTCCGGCGCAGGGTTGGAATCCCTACGTCGGTCACGGCGTCATCGATCCACTTGCGGCAGTGACGGGCGAATTGGCCCCAGGAGAACGCGTCAAGGTCAACCATCAGTCGGTGTCGATCGATCCCCTACCCACGCCGCCGACCCCCGACAACCGATCTCGCGACACGGCACTCGTCGGAGCCGGAACGGTCGGCACCCTCGCCCTACTCACGCTGTTGGCATCGATGCCTCTTCGTCGAGTAATTCGTCGGCATCTTCCCGAACGCCAGAAAATCGATCCCTGAACCGTCAGCAGTGTTCAGTTCACCGGAGCGGCCGGCGCAGTATCGGGGGCGATTCCGTCGTGAGCTATCAGTGCATTGCTCTTCTCGAGCGCGGGACCTGATGCAAGTAGGTCGAGCATCTGCCAAGGCGCGCGATCAGGCGTTCGCGTCAATCCGAGCGCGCGAGCGGAGGTTTCGTCCGGTACGCCGTACTTCACACCGGTATCGGCTACGTAGAACGCTCCGTCGTGCCTGGTGCTGTTCGTCTCGATTCCGGTCGCTTGAACAAATCCGCCGAATCCCTGTTCGACATGGACGTTGTCGAGATTGTCACCCGATCCGTCCGCCTGCGCCAAGGACACCAACTTGCCACCCTCCGGGATCGGAACCTGCAATCCAGCGACAAGTTTCAGCGTTGCAGAACTACTTTCGGCGCCCTCGACTGCAGGTGAGGGAGCCCATTCCAGACAGCCGACAGGTGCGCCGTGATCATCGACGATCTCCGGAACCACCCGCGGCAACAAGTCGACGGCCAGCTCACTCACCGAGGGAATACGACTGATGGCATCAGGGGTGACGCTCGCGATCCCGCCGGCGCCCTGCGAATCCGAGAAGTAGATCAGTTGGGCGAGCGCCGCACCGATCTTCTGGATCCCGTTCTCGAGTACCACGTAGTACTGCGGGTCCGCACCCACCGAAACCTGGACGACGGAGCCGACAGTCTTGTTCTGCAGAGGAAACCGGGGCGCCGATCCCAGTTGGCGGATTCGCGGAGCCGCGATGCGCGGAACTTCGGGAATCGAATTGAGGAATCCGATACTGATCGGTCGCGCCTGTGCTCCTTCCAGGCCCAAAGCCCGCATGATCGCGGGATCGTCCACATCGATTTCCGCTCGCTTCCCGTCGTACACGAGAAAGTGATCGGAACCCGACTTCACCAGGAATGCACGGTCATTCGTCAGATATGTCGTGTTTTCGCCGACATTGGACGAGCCGACCAGGACCGAAGTCGTCAACGATTTTCTCCCGTCGGATCCGACGGAATCGCACACCGTCCACGCGGCGTTGGTAGGGTCGGCCGATTCCGGCAGCGCGGACGGTGCGCCGGGAATGCCGACGAGCGCGCCCCGGGGTTTCGCCTCGACCTCGGATGCCTTGACTATTGCCGGTTTTCCTGGCGAACCCAGAATCAGTCGTGCGGAGGCCAAGTTCAGCACAGGGCGAAACGTACCCTCCATGGCGACGAACATCGCGCCCGATTCCTTTGCAACGACGATCTCTGCATCGCCGATTCTGTCCTGTGGCCGAAACAGAGCGAGTACAGCGCAACCCGCCAATCCCACTGCAGCGAGGACTATTCCGACGGTGAACGCGCGCGACTGTGATCGCATCGGATCGTGAAGCATCCGCACGTCTCGTCTGACCAGCGCATGTTCCATCCGCCTGACCAAGAATCGGTACCCGTTGACCTGCCAGCGCGTGGTAGGTGTCGCAGCCATCATTCCCCCCGTGCCTTACATCCCCTTGCGAAGACACAGTACAGTTCCGCTGGGGCGGAAATTTTCGGGTAGTTCGCAGGTCAGGTATCGGGGAGGAACCGTGGACCGATCGCGGTTGAAGCATTGGCCGTCGTCACACAGGATTTCGACGCGCGAGTTCGTGCCGGCACAGATTTTCGGAATCGGTGCGGGCGGAATCGCGATGGCCAGTGGGCTCGATTGGTTCTGGGCGCTGGCAATCGGTTGTGTGGTTGCCGGATCAATGCTGCTTCATGTGGGCGGTTGGTCGGTAATGTCCTGGATTGTCAGGTACTTTCGCTATCTGCACCGCAAGGAAGTCGACCGCAGCACGATCGTCAGTTTTCACACTCCCTCCGAGCAGTCCATCGGGCTCCGAGTGGACGGATCTTCGCTCGTCGCTGTCGTCGAGATCGCTCCTCCACGCGACTACCTGACCAGGATCGGCCGTCATTCGTTCGACGCTTCCCACCTTCTGCCCACGGCAGCCCTCGCCAATTGTCTCTATCAGCACGACATCTCACTCACCGGCATCGACATCGTCAGTCACGGATACCGCGCCGCGTCGGGAACGCCGGCCACCGAAGTCTACGAACGTCTCATCGGACCACTACCAGCCACCGCCACCAGAAGTGTTTGGCTTGCACTACGTTTCGACGCGCTGGAGGGTGGTGCAGCAGTCGAACGCCGGGGCGGGGGCGAACAGGGCGCCGGCCGCGCGATAGCTGTTGCCGCCAATCGTGTCATCCGGGTGCTCGATTCAGCGGGGTGCAAGGCGCGGATCCTGACCGCACCGGAGATCGCGTCGTCCACTGCCCAGGTGACAAGAGGAGTGGCCGGCCACGAGGTCACCGAAACGTGGCGAAGTACCCCCTTGCCTGGCGTGTCCAACGTCGGATTTGGGATCGAACCCCGTTTCATCACCACTGCGACCCTGACCCGAGTGTGGGCAGTGGCAACGGTCGGGACGTCCGTGACAATTCGGTTACGACCCACCGGACAACGCGGAGAGGCGAAGGTCAGTGCGACATGTCGCTTCACCACGCGCAATCCACCTGAGAACGCACCGCTGGCCGGTTTGGTCTCGCTACGTGGGCGCCAGCGCGACGGATTGCTGACCAACTTGCCAACCGCATTGGCCGCGCTGGACGGCATCACGCCGGACGTTCGCATGGACGGGGGTGCACTCGACTCACTCGCTCTACCCCTTGCCGGGTGCGGCCAACTCATCGGCTCGGACCGAAACGGGCACGGTGTCGCGGCCAGAATTTCGGGGCCGGGCGTCAACACCGTTCTTGTCGCCGGCGAACTCTATCTGGCTCAGCAGTTGATCTTTCGAGCCATCGCGACCGGCGCACTGGTACTCGTCCACACCGATCGACCTCAAGCGTGGACCGCGCTCACCGACTCGATGGGAGTGCCTGACCGACTCCGCGTGTCCGGGCAGGGCGGTGGGCCTGAGGGCGCCTTCAACACTGTCGTGTTCGACGGCGTCGAGGGGTTATCTCCGCGTGCCGGCGTGACCGCAATCTATGTGTACGGACATCCACGCCAATGGCCTCGGATCGACCCTGAAATCTCGATAGTCCAGCCATTCGCACTCGGTGACAAGATCACGGTCGAAACCGGCCGTACACGCGTCGACCTGACTCTGGTGACCATCGCTTCCGAGACATCGTTCATCGGCCGTCCACGAGCCGGCGACGCTCACCAGATGGCGTGATCACGTATGTCCAAGATCAGCCGGGATAGGGATCACTTGCACGTTGCATCCGCAATCCGCTTCCCCACCAATCCAATTCACGAATCATCTTCTCGCTTGCATCGATCGCAATCGAATCGACGCCGTACGGCTCGTGTCCGAATTGCTTACGCACCCGGTGGATGGTCACGCTTTGACGCACCGAGACCATGTGCAACTCCGCCACCACTTGCCTCATTTGCTCGACGGCCCGAACACCACCTGAAATCCCGCCGTAGGACACGAATCCGATCGGCTTGGCACGCCACTCGTGTTTCACCGAATCGAATGCGGTCTTGAGAGCAGCCGGATACCCGTGGTTGTATTCGGAGGTCACGGCGACAACAGCGTCGGCGCGCCCGATTCGCCGGCGGAAAACCTCCGTGGCAGGTGAATCAGAGAAATCCTGGGGCAACGACAGCTCTCTGAGGTCGATCACCGATACGTTCCACGACGGGTTCGCGGTTGCGCGCTCGACAAACCAGTCCGCCACTGCTCGTCCCATTCGCCCCTCGCGGACCGAACCTACGATGACTTCGACGTTCAAAGGTGCCATGAACGTCGATGCTAGCGACTGATCACGCAGTGATCCCGTCCGTGATGAGTGCTGCCAGTTCCCGATAAGCGCTGGCATCGTCCAGACCAGTTGCCCGGTAGACCGCGCGTTGCTGAATCCGAACCATCGTCGCCGCAGCGGCATCGGCGACAAATGATGCGTGTAC
Source organism: Rhodococcus sp. MEB032 (assembly GCF_030208925.1). Taxonomy (NCBI): domain Bacteria; kingdom Bacillati; phylum Actinomycetota; class Actinomycetes; order Mycobacteriales; family Nocardiaceae; genus Rhodococcus; species Rhodococcus sp. MEB032. The sequence continues at coordinate 35,078 of NZ_JARVSY010000007.1, read as the reverse complement.
CTGCCGGAATGCGCCCGAATCGACTCCCTCGACGATGAGCGATCGCACACGATCAGCAGCGATCGACGTGTTCGTCTCGTAGACCTGGCTCGCCGACACCGATTCGGCCAGGTCTTCCATGAACTGACTGGACGCCGCGGACAGCCGATCACCCACTGCTTCGAGATACACCGCGACTCGACGAGGCGGGGCCGTTTCGGCGGCGACTGCACTCTCCACTGCATCGGTCGCCGCCCGGAAGAAGTGCACTGTCACAGCCCGCACCAGATCCTCTTTGCCGGCCGCCACGGTGTACAAGGTGCTCTTGGAGCAGTGCAGACGAGCTGAGATCTCGTCGAGCGTGAGGTGGGCGAAACCCTCGCTCAAGAACAGTTCGACCAGTTGATCGAACAACTCTGCCCTGCGCGCAGTCGTCTTGTGAACCAGCCTTGCCATACCTACGACAGTACTGCAGTATCGTTCTCAGTACTATTACCTAGCTAGGAGCCGACCGTGCCCGTCGAACGCCTGATGCCCAGCCAAGAAGCTCGCGATCTCATCGAACTGACGCGTGATGTCGCGGACAAGGTACTCGCGCCCAAGGTCAACGAATACGAGAAGGCCGAGAAGTATCCAGACGGAGTGTTCCCCGCACTCGGACAGGCGGGTCTGCTGAGCCTTCCGTATCCCGAGGAGTTCGGCGGCGGCGATCAGCCGTACGAGGTGTATCTCCAAGTGCTCGAAGAGATCGCCTCACGCTGGGCAGCGGTTGCAGTGGCGGTGAGCGTGCACAGCCTGTCGTGCTTCCCGCTGTTCACCTTCGGCACCGACGAACAGAAGAACCGCTGGCTACCGGACATGCTGGGCGGCAACACCATCGGCGCGTACAGCCTTTCCGAAGCGCAGGCCGGATCCGACGCCGCCGCGTTGTCGTGCAAGGCGACGCCCACCGACGGTGGCTACCGCGTCAACGGTTCGAAAGCCTGGATCACCAACGGCGGCAAGGCGGACTTCTACAACCTCTTCGCACGCACCAGTGACGACGGTTCACGCGGCGTCTCCTGCCTCCTGGTGGACAAGGACACCGAAGGCCTCATCTTCGGAAAACCCGAAGAGAAGATGGGGCTACGCGCGGTTCCCACTGCCTCCGCGAACTACGACGACGCCTTCATTCCTGAGGAGCGATTGATCGGTCAGCGCGGCCAGGGGCTGCCGATTGCCTTCAGCGCTCTCGACTCCGGCCGACTCGGAATCGCTGCCGTTGCCGTCGGAATCGCTCAAGGCGCGCTCGACGACGCGGTCGCTTACGCGAAGGAGCGCAAGGCATTCGGCAAGCGGATCATCGATCACCAGGGACTCGGTTTCGTGCTCGCGGACATGGCTGCCGCAGTCGACTCCGCGCGAGCCACCTACCTCGATGCAGCCCGCCGCCGCGACGCCGGAGTTCCGTATTCACGCAACGCGAGCGTCGCCAAGCTCGTGGCCACCGACGCGGCAATGAAGGTCACCACCGACGCCGTTCAGGTATTCGGCGGGTACGGATACACCCAGGACTTCCCCGTCGAGCGCTACATGCGCGAGGCCAAGATCACGCAGATCTTCGAGGGCACCAACCAGATTCAGCGATTGGTCATCGCGCGCCAACTGGCGGGATAGCCCCCCCGATACGAATGCCCTCCCACACAGAGTGGGAGGGCATTTTGCATGGTGATGTTCAGTCGCCGCAGCATCCACCCGAAGACGGAATCTCGCGGGTCTCACGGGTAATCGCGTTGCGGGCAGCCAGTTCCGAGTAGTCGGGGTAGTCCACGCGGACCAACGAAAGTCCGTGCGCCGGAGCAACGAGGATGGAACTGGATCGCGACGTTTCGTCGAGCAACCCTGCCACCCAGTCGGCGGTGCGCCGTCCCTCACCGACGGAGAGGACTGCGCCGACAAGACTGCGAACCATCGACCAGCAGAACGCATCGGCATTCACGTACGCCGTGAACACCGTGCCCTCTTGGGTCCAGTCGAAACGCTGCAGCTCCCGCACCGTCGTGGCGCCTTCTCGACGCTTGCAGAATGCCGCGAAGTTGTGCAGACCCAGCAGCCGATTCGACGCTTCCTGCATCGCTCCGAGATCGAGTGGTTTGGGATACGAGACGGTGTCGCGTGCGCGTAGTGGTTCCACTCCGAACGCCGCGTTGGTCACCCGGTACTCGTAATAGCGTCGCATCGCGGAGAAGCGCGCATCGAAGTCACCCGGAACCACCGATATCTGTTTGACCCGAACGTCCTTGGGCAGAAATCGTGCAAGTCTGCGCACGAGTCGCGACGGATCGTCCGGGAGCAACTCTCCCGGAACGTCGACGTGCGCTACCTGACCGGTGGCGTGGACACCGGCGTCGGTTCGACCGGCAACGGTCAACTGAACCGGGTGTCGAAGCACCGTTCCCAACTTGTCTTCGATCTCACCGCACACGGTGCGCAGATCGGTCTGGCGGGCCCAACCCGAGAAGTCGGTGCCGTCATAGGAGATGTCGAGCCGCAATCGAACGAGCCCGCCGTCCCCGATGGGGGCGGCGGGCTCGTTCGATTCAGCGTGTGCCGAAACCAAGGGAGACTAGTCCTTCTTGGCCTCTTCGGCCTCGGGAGCGTCGGCCGCAGTTGCGGTCTCGTCCTCGATGGCCTCGACGACTGCGTCAGCGTTCTCGACCTCAGCGTCGGTCGCGTCGGCCTCTACGGCCTCGACGACGTTCTCTGCGGCGGGAGCTTCCTGCGAGGACTTGACGCGACGAGCGCGGTCAGCCTCGGAGGTGACGGTCTTTTCCTTGACGAGCTCGATGATTGCCATCGGAGCGTTATCACCCTTGCGGGGGATCGTCTTGATGATGCGGGTGTATCCACCGTTACGGTCCGCGTAGAACGGGCCGATCTCGGCGAACAGGGTGTGAACGACATCCTTGTTGCGGATGACCTTCAGCACCTCACGACGGTGAGCCAGCGTGCCGGCCTTTGCGTGCGTGACGAGCTTCTCGGCGTAGGGGCGCAGTGCCTTGGCCTTGGACTCGGTGGTGGTGATGCGACCGTGCTCGAAGAGCGCGGTAGCCAGATTGGCGAAAATCGCCTTCTGGTGGGAAGCCGACCCGCCGAAGCGGGCACCCTTCTTGGGCTTGGGCATGATGATCTCCTAGTAAAGGACCTGAGCTGCTACAGCTGTTCGGTCTCGGCGTAGTCCTCGGTACCTTCGGCATCGCCGAAGGAACCGGCATCAGTGTCACTCCACGTTCCGGTGGCGGCGTCGTAGCCGGCAACGGTGGTGGGATCGAAGGATGCGGGGCTGTCCTTGAGGGACAGGCCGAGCGAATGCAGCTTGACCTTGACCTCGTCGATGGACTTCTGTCCGAAGTTGCGGATGTCGAGCAGATCGGACTCGGTACGGCCGACAAGCTCACCGACGGTGTGAACACCTTCGCGCTTGAGGCAGTTGTAGGAGCGGACCGTGAGGTCCAGATCCTCGATGGGGAGTCCGAAGGAAGCGATGTGATCGGCCTCGGCAGGCGAGGGTCCGATCTCGATTCCTTCTGCTTCGACGTTCAGCTCACGGGCCAGGCCGAAGAGCTCAACCAGGGTCTTGCCCGCCGAAGCGAGCGCGTCCCGTGCGGTGATGGAGTTCTTCGTTTCCACGTCGAGAACGAGCCGATCGAAGTCGGTGCGCTGTTCGACGCGAGTGGCCTCCACCTTGTAGGTGACCTTGAGCACCGGCGAGTAGATCGAGTCGACCGGGATACGGCCGATCTCTGCGCCGGACGCCTTGTTCTGAACGGCGGGGACATAGCCGCGACCGCGCTCGACTACGAGCTCGATCTCCAGCTTTCCCTTGTCGTTCAGGGTGGCGATGTGCAGATCAGGGTTGTTCACGGTGACGCCTGCCGGGGGCACGATGTCGCCTGCAGTAACAGCGCCGGGGCCCTGCTTGCGGACGTACATGGTGACCGGCTCGTCCTCTTCGGAGTTCACGACGAGGCCCTTGAGGTTCAGGATGATGTCGGTGACATCTTCCTTCACGCCCGGGACGGTGGTGAACTCGTGGAGAACGCCGTCGATACGGATGCTGGTGACAGCAGCGCCGGGGATCGACGAGAGCAGCGTGCGGCGCAGCGAATTGCCGAGCGTGTACCCGAAACCTGGCTCCAGGGGCTCGATGACGAACTTCGAGCGGTTATCAGCGATGACCTCTTCGGTCAGCGTGGGTCGCTGAGAAATGAGCATTGGTATTTCCTCCTGTACGGACGTCCACTATTTGACGCCCACGATGGGAAAGGGCCTGCGGCCCTGTGAGTGGTTGAGGAGTCCGGAGACTCCTCAACCACTCACGGGGTGCGAAGCGCCTTACTTCGAGTAGTACTCGACGATGAGCTGTTCCTGCAGAGCAATGTCGATCTGCGCGCGCTCGGGAAGCTGGTGAACCAGGATCCGCAGACGCGAGCCGACAACCTGCAGCCACCCGGGAACCGGGCGATCGCCGACGGTCTCACGCGCAACCTGGAACGGAAGCGTGGAGAGCGACTTCTCCTTGACATCGATGATGTCGTACTGCGAGACGCGGTAGCTCGGGATGTCGACCTTCTTGTTGTTCACGAGAAGGTGACCGTGCGTGACCAGCTGACGTGCCTGACGGCGCGTGCGAGCGAGGCCTGCGCGGTACACGACGTTGTCGAGACGCGACTCGAGGATGCGAAGCAGGTTCTCGCCGGTCTTGCCGGGGCGGTTGTTCGCCTCCTTGTAGTACAGGCGGAACTGCTTCTCCATGACGCCGTAGGTGAAGCGAGCCTTCTGCTTCTCCTGCAGCTGGAGCAGGTACTCGCTCTCCTTGATACGCGCGCGGCCGTGCTGTCCGGGCGGGTACGGGCGACGCTCGAATGCCTGGTCGCCTCCAACGAGGTCGACGCGCAGACGACGCGACTTGCGGGTGATGGGTCCGGTATAACGTGCCATTTTCTTCTACCTATCCTTCCCGCTATACCCGACGCCGCTTGGGCGGACGGCAGCCGTTGTGCGGCTGGGGGGTTACATCGGAAATGGTGCCGACCTCGAGGCCAGCGGCCTGGAGGGAACGGATTGCGGTCTCGCGACCGGATCCCGGTCCCTTGACGAAGACGTCAACCTTCTTGACACCGTGCTCCTGCGCCTTACGGGCAGCGCTCTCAGCAGCAAGCTGAGCGGCGAAGGGAGTCGACTTACGCGAACCCTTGAAGCCGACGTGTCCCGAAGACGCCCAGGAAATGACATTTCCGGCGGGGTCCGTGATGGACACGATGGTGTTGTTGAAGGTGCTCTTGATGTGAGCGGCGCCGTGCGGGATGTTCTTCTTATCCCTGCGACGCGTCTTCTGGGTCTTCTTCGGACCGGTGCTACGTGACTTCGGGGGCATTACTTCGCCTTCTTCTTGCCGGCAATGGTGCGCTTCGGACCCTTACGGGTACGGGCGTTGGTCTTGGTGCGCTGACCACGCACGGGCAGACCACGACGGTGGCGCAGGCCCTGGTAGCAGCCGATCTCGATCTTGCGACGGATGTCGGCCTGAACCTCGCGGCGAAGGTCACCCTCGACCTTGAGCGACTCCTCGATGTACTCGCGGAGCTTTGCCAGGTCCTCGTCCGAGAGGTCCTTGCTCCGGAGATCCGGGCTGACGCCGGTGGCGTCAAGGATTTCCTTGGAGCGGGTACGGCCGATGCCGTAGATGTATGTCAGTGCGATCTCCATGCGCTTTTCGCGAGGAAGATCAACACCAGAGAGACGTGCCATGGTGGCATTTCCTTATCGGTGTGCGGAGGTCTGCTCCCAGCCCTTCCCCTGTGCCTCTTGCCGAGTACCGACGCCCGAAGGCGCAGATGATCTCATCAACTAACTCAGTGGGGCCCCGGCCTCCGTGCCGGGGGTGAACCATTGTCCGACCTTGGCGATCGGTGAACGATCGCGTGGGGTCTCGTCAACAATGGCTGGTACTGGGAGGTCTTCTTTGCTTGTTGCCAAGCAGATCTTCGAAAAGCTAGATCTAGCCCTGACGCTGCTTGTGACGCAGGTTCTCGCAGATCACCATGACTCGACCGTTACGGCGAATCACTTTGCACTTCTCGCAGATCTTCTTGACGCTCGGCTGAACCTTCACGTCTTCTGATCTCCTGTTTTGTCGCAGCCCGCCGCGATGAACCGCGGCAGACATACTTCTCCCTGACCCAGGTCAGGTCCGGGAAGTTCGTTACTTGTAGCGGTAAACGATGCGTCCGCGCGACAAATCGTAGGGCGAGAGCTCTACGACAACGCGATCTTCCGGGAGGATGCGAATGTAGTGCTGACGCATCTTTCCGCTGATGTGGGCGAGGACCTTGTGGCCATTCTCGAGCTCAATGCGGAACATCGCATTGGGCAGCGGCTCGACTACTCGTCCTTCGACCTCGATGGCCCCGTCTTTCTTAGCCATATCCTCCGCGATCCGTTTGGTTTGGCATGCTTCGTGCATCGGCTTCCGTTACATTGGCACGCAATGGAAAGATCGTCGGCAGTTCGAAAGCCCGATCCCGGAGCGATCCAGGCGTAGGCACACGAACTATCGACGCGCATAGCGCACCGCCTAGCCATGTTACGCGATGTAAACGACCAGGCCAAATGCGCCTCCGGTCAGGGTGACGACACACACCGCTCCCCCACCGAAAAAGTCCCAGCCTCGAAATGAGGCTGGGACTTCTCGAACATGAATCATGCTCGCTGCCAACACTTGTCAGCGACTGTGTCGACTACTCCGGCCGGAGTGTCAGAATCCGCGGACCGTCTTCGGTCACTGCGACAGTGTGTTCCCAGTGCGCCGCACGGGACCCGTCGGTCGTCACAACGGTCCAGTCGTCGTCGAGAATCACCGTGTCGGTGGTGCCGAGCGTGAGCATCGGCTCAATCGCCAGGCAAGATCCGACAACCAGTTCAGGACCCTTACCCGGGGCACCTTCATTGGCGAGGAACGGATCCATGTGCATTTCCCGGCCGATTCCGTGTCCGCCGTATCCGTCGACGATGCCGTAGGAACGACCGTGCAACTTCTCGGCGGCATGAGTACCGACCTCGATCGCGTGCGAAACATCCGTCAGACGGTTGCCGGCGATCATTGCCGCGATCCCGGCTTCCATAGAAAGCCGAGTGGCTTCGCTGAGCTCCTGATCGGCGACGCTGATCTCACCGACACCGAACGTCCAAGCGGAGTCACCGTGCCATCCGTCGAGGATCGCGCCACAGTCGATGGAAACCAGGTCGCCTTCAGCCAGGATGTCCTGAGCTGAAGGGATTCCGTGAACGACGCGATCGTTGACCGAAGAGCAGATCGAGCCGGTGAAGCCGTGGTACCCGAGGAACGAGGGCACGGCGCCGGCGTCACGAATGACGGATTCAGCGACCGCGTTCAATTCCAAAGTGCTGACACCGGGCTTCGCCGCAGCGCGAACCGCCACCAGAGCCGAACCCACGATGGCGCCGGCAGCAGCCATCGCGTCGAGTTCGCCCGCGGAGCGGAACGGAACAACCTTGCGTTTGCGCCCGAAGACCATTACTTACCCAACGCTGCCAGTGCGCGAGCGTTGACCTCTTCGACCTCGCCGATCGCGTCGACGGAGACGATGCTGTCCTTGTAGTAATCGAACAGCGGTGACGTCTCGTCGCGGTAGACCCGGAGTCGGTTGCGAATGACGTCCTCGGTGTCGTCTGCACGACCGCGGGCGAGCATACGCTCGACCACGATGTCCTCGTCGACGACGAAGGAGAGGACACCGTCGAGCTTGGTGTCGAGATCCTTCAAGATTCCCTCGAGTGCCTGAGCCTGTTCGACCGAGCGCGGAAATCCGTCGAGAAGGAAACCGTTTGCTGCGTCCGGTTCTGCGACGCGAGCCTTCACCATGTCGTTGGTGATCGAGCTCGGTACGAGTTCGCCGGCGTCGATGTACTTCTTTGCTTCCACACCGAGAGCGGTGGCCTGACCGATGTTCGCGCGGAAGAGATCACCCGTGGAGATATGGGGAACGCCGAACTTCTCGGACAAGATAGCGGCCTGGGTGCCCTTGCCGGCACCGGGAGGACCAAGGAGGACAAGTCTCACTTGAGGAACCCTTCATAGTTACGCTGCATTAGCTGACTCTCGATCTGCTTCACGGTGTCCAGGCCGACGCTGACCATGATCAGCACCGCGGTGCCACCGAACGGCAGGTTCTGCGCGCCGCCGCCATTCCCGATGTCGAGGAACAGGTTGGGCAGAACAGCAATGGTGCCGAGGTAAATCGCACCCGGAAGGGTGATGCGACTCAGCACGTAGTTGAGGTAGTCCGCGGTCGGCTGACCGGGTCGGATACCGGGGATGAAGCCGCCGAACTTCTTCATCTCGTCGGCGCGCTCTTCGGGATTGAAGGTGATGGCGACGTAGAAGTACGTGAAGAAGACGATCAGGCCGAAGTAGATCGCGATGTACACCGGGTTGGCCGGATTCACCAGGTAGGTGTTGATGAGGCGCTGCCACCAACTGGGGTCGACCGCTGTACTGGCCGAAGTCAGCTGTGCAATCAAGTTCGGGAGGTACAGCAGTGAAGACGCGAAGATCACCGGGATGACGCCGGCCTGGTTCACCTTCAGAGGCAGGTACGTCGAGGATCCGCCGTACATCTTGCGTCCGACCATCCGCTTCGCGTACTGCACCGGGATACGACGCTGACCCTGCTCGACGAAGACGACACCGGCGATGATCAGCAGCGCTGCGAGGCAGACGAAGGCGAAGACCAGCGGACCACGGCTGTCGAGGATTGCCTTGCCCTCGCTCGGGATACGCGATGCGATACCGGCGAAGATGAGGAGGGACATGCCGTTGCCGACGCCACGTTCGGTGATGACCTCGCCGAACCACATGACCATGGCAGCACCGGCAGTCATGACCAGCACGATGATGACAAGACCGAAGATCGACTTGTCGGCGATGATGTCGTCACAGCCCTGGAGCAACTGTCCGCGTGCCGCAAGAGCGACGATGCCGGTCGACTGCAGGATTGCCAGAGCAATGGACAGGTAACGCGTGTACTGCGTCATCTTGGCCTGGCCGGACTGGCCTTCTTTCCGAAGTTCCTCGAACTTCGGAATCACCACGGTCAGGAGCTGCACGATGATGCTCGCCGTGATGTACGGCATGATGCCGATCGCAAAGATCGACATCTGCAGCAGAGCGCCGCCGGAGAACAGGTTGATCAGCGAGTAGATACCTGCTGAGTCACCGGAGTTGGCGATATCGATGCACTGACGCACACGGCCGTAGTCGACACCTGGGGACGGGATGAGAGCGCCGACCCGATACAGAGCCACCAAGCCGAGGGTGAAGAGGATCTTCCGCCTCAGGTCTGGGGTCCTGAGGGCCGAGACGAAGGCGGAAAGCAAAGATCCTCCTGGCACGACGGTAGGGAGACAGATCGTTTTGACCTGTCGAACTTTTGAACTCTAACAGTGAGCATTTGGGAACTAGGCGGGCAGACCACGAAAACCGGGTAAGCCGAAGATACATTTGCCACTCGGTGACCAGAATACTGGCCCGTCCGAGCATGCACGACCAATCTGTGACACGACCTCGTACCTGTGACACGACCTCGTAGACGCCGATGGCCGCACCGCAGCAAACGCTGCGCTGCGGCCATCGGACTAGCTACGCGTGATCACTCACAGCTCGGTGGCGGAACCACCGGCAGCAGCAATCTTTTCCTTGGCGGAACCGGTGAACTTGTCGACGGTCACCTGAACGGCAACTGTCAGTTCGCCGTCGCCCAGAACCTTGACGAGCTGGTTCTTGCGGACTGCGCCCTTGGCGACGAGATCCTCGACCGTGATTGCTCCACCTTCGGGGAACAGACGGGCGATGTCGCCGACATTGACGACCTGGTACTCGACGCGGAACGGGTTCGTGAAGCCCTTGAGCTTGGGCAGACGCATGTGAAGCGGCATCTGTCCACCCTCGAAGCCCACGCGCACGGTGTTACGTGCCTTGGTGCCCTTGGTACCGCGACCTGCGGTCTTACCACGCTTGCCGCCCTCACCGCGTCCAACACGAATCTTGTTGGACTTGGATCCCGGAGCGGGGCGCAGGTGGTGCAGTTTGATGGTCATGGTTAGACCTCCTCAACTGTTACGAGGTGGCGCACCACGTTGATCAGACCGCGGTTCTGTGCGTTGTCCTCACGAACAACGGTCTGACGGATGCCCTTGAGACCCAGCGTGCGCAGAGAATCCTTCTGGTTCTGCTTGGTCCCGATGATGCTCTTGATCTGAGTGACCTTGAGATCTGCCATTACTTCACACTCCCAGCAGCCTGTGCGCGAGCGCGAAGCATGCCGGCGGGTGCAACCTCTTCGAGGGTGAGGCCGCGGCGAGCCGCAACTTCCTCGGGACGCTGCAGACCCTTGAGCGCAGCAACGGTCGCATGCACGACGTTGATGGCGTTGTCGCTACCGAGCGACTTCGACAGGATGTCCGCGATACCAGCGCACTCCAGCACGGCGCGCACAGCGCCACCGGCGATAACACCGGTACCGGGGCTTGCCGGGCGAAGCATGACGATGCCGGCAGCAGCCTCACCCTGAACGGGGTGAGTGATGGTGTTGGCGATCATCGGGACGCGGAAGAAGCTCTTGCGAGCCTCCTCGACACCCTTCTGGATGGCCGCGGGAACTTCCTTGGCCTTTCCGTAGCCGACGCCGACCAGTCCGTTGCCGTCTCCGACGATCACCAGAGCGGTGAAGCTGAAGCGACGACCACCCTTGACGACCTTGGAAACGCGGTTGATCGTGACAACGCGCTCGATGAACTGTGACTTCTCCGCAGCGTTTCCGCCACGGCCACCGTCGCGACGGTCACGGCCGCCACCACGGTTGTCCCCACGAGCGTTGCTGTTGTCACCGCTGTTGGGGCCATTCTGTCCGGCGGGTCCGCTTCCGCCGTCACGCCTTTGACGTCCCGGCATCAGGCTGTCCTTCCGTTGAAAATGTTGGTCATCAGAACTTCAACCCGCCTTCGCGAGCCGCGTCTGCCAGGGCCGCGATGCGACCGTGGTAGCCGTGTCCGCCGTGGTCGAAGACAACTGCTTCCACGCCGGCAGCCTTGGCGCGCTCGGCGATCAGCTGACCGACCTTCGCGCTCGCAGCCTTCTTGTCGCCTTCTGCCACGCGCACGTCTGCTTCGATGGTCGACGCGGAGGCCAGGGTGTGGCCGGCCAGGTCGTCCACGAGCTGGACGTGGATGTGGCGCGAGGACCGGTTGACGACCAAGCGGGGACGCTCGGGCGTGCCGGAGACCTTCTTGCGGAGACGGAAGTGACGACGCGTCTTCGAGAGACGACGCTTGGTGGACGCATCCTTGCCCAGCGGAATCCGCTTGGCTTTCTGGTTTGCAGTCTGGCTCATATCACTTACCCGTCTTTCCGACCTTGCGGCGGATCTGCTCACCCTCGTAACGCACGCCCTTACCCTTGTACGGGTCCGGACGACGGAGACGACGGATGTTGGCCGAGATCTGCCCGACCTTCTGCTTGTCGATGCCGGACACCGAGAACCGGGTGGGCGACTCGACGACGAAGGTGATGCCTTCAGGAGCCTCGATCGGCACCGGGTGGCTGAAGCCGAGCGCGAACTCGAGGTCCTTGCCCTTCAGTGCCACACGGTAACCAACACCGTGGATCTCCATCTTCTTCGTGTAACCCTCGGTGACACCGGTGATGATGTTCGCAACCAGGGTCCGCGACAGACCGTGCAGCGCGCGGCTACGACGCTCGTCGTCGGGGCGCGTGACGCTCAGCGAGCCGTCCTCTGCCTTTTCGATTGCGATGGGCTCGGAGATGGTCAGCGCGAGGGTGCCCTTGGGACCCTTGACGGTGACATCCTGGCCGCTGATCGTGACGTCAACGCCCGCGGGGACGGTGACCGGAATCTTTCCAATACGCGACATTGTGGTGGCCTCCCTTACCAGACGTAGGCGAGGACTTCCCCGCCTACTCCTTGATTGGCCGCCTGGCGATCGGTGAGCAGACCGGACGACGTGGAGATGATGGCCACGCCGAGGCCTCCGAGGACCTTGGGCAGGTTGGTGGACTTCGCGTAAACCCGGAGACCGGGCTTGGAAACGCGACGCACGCCGGCGAGGCTACGCTCGCGGCTGGGACCGTACTTCAGATCGACGATGAGGGTCTTGCCGACCTCTGCGTCTTCGGTACGGAAATCGGAGATGTAGCCCTCGCGCTTGAGGATCTCGGCGATGTTCGCCTTGATCTTCGAGTGGGGAAGCTTCACCTCATCGTGGTACGCCGTGTTGGCGTTGCGCAGACGCGTCAAGAAGTCTGCGATGGGGTCAGTCATGGTCATAGGTCGACCTCGACACCTTTCTCGCTGTGGTTCCCATGCAACACCGGACGAATCCGATCGTGGGCCTCCAGCAATTCGGCTGGGCCGTCCGACTTGTGTCAGACGGCGTAAGTTACCGCACCGAGCTGAACGCATGCGTCAGCCACGGCAACCGCTCTAGTGTAGGGAACTTTGGCGCAGGTGTCCACCGGGATCCCATGTCGCCTCCCCCACTGCCGCCCGAAGGATGCGATCGGGAAGCTATCGACGCACCCCGAAATCTGAACTGCTCGTTCGGCACCGAAGAACGACACCGACGAACGATGATCGCTTTCAACCAGAGTCGCAGCGGGGCAGTTCTTTTCAGGATCGGCACGATTCACATCTCGATGAAAACCACGAATGGGCGTGGGTTCCAAAGGAACCCACGCCCATTCACATGCGTGGTGTGACGAAGCCCGAGGGCCTCAGATCACCAAGAGCTCTTGCGAACTCCGGGAAGCTCGCCGGCGTGAGCCATCTCGCGAACGCAGATACGGCACAAGCCGAACTTGCGGAACACCGAGTGCGGGCGACCGCACCGCTGGCAGCGGGTGTAGGCGCGAACCGCGAACTTGGGCTTCTTGTTGGCCTTGTTGACCAATGCCTTCTTAGCCATGCGCTCAGTTCTCCTTGAACGGGAAGCCGAGGTGCTTGAGCAGTGCACGGCCTTCTTCGTTGTTGGTTGCGGTGGTCACGACGGTGATGTCCATGCCGCGGGGGCGATCGATCTTGTCCACGTCGATCTCGTGGAACATCGACTGCTCGTTGAGGCCGAACGTGTAGTTGCCGTTGCCGTCGAACTGGTTGCCCGAGAGACCGCGGAAGTCGCGGATACGGGGCAGAGCGACAGACACGAGGCGGTCCAGGAACTCCCACATGCGGTCACCACGGAGGGTGACGCGTGCACCGATGGGCATACCTTCGCGGAGCTTGAACTGCGCGATGGACTTACGTGCCTTGCGGATCTCGGGCTTCTGGCCCGTGATCAGCGACAGGTCATGGACAGCGCCGTTGATCAGCTTGGCGTCACGGGCAGCGTCGCCGACGCCCATGTTGACGACAACCTTGACGACGCCGGGGATCTGCATGACGTTCGAGTAGTCGAACTCGCTGTTGAGCGCGTCCTTGATCTCAGCGCGGTAGCGTGCCTTGAGGCGCGGCTGGACCTTGTTTTCGGTGGAGGTCATGTCAGATGTCCTTCCCGTTCTTCCGGGAAATCCGAACGCGCTTGCCGGACTCTTCGTCGGTGCGGTAGCCCACGCGGGTGGGGTTTCCGTCCGAGTCGACGACTGCAACGTTGGAAACGTGGATCGGGGCTTCCTGCGTGACGATGCCGCCGGAGGATGCTCCGCGCTCGTTCGCGGAAACCGCGGTGTGCTTCTTGATTCGGTTCACGCCTTCGACGAGGACCTTGTCGGTCGCGGGGTAGGCCTGAATGACCTTGCCCTTCGCGCCCTTGTCCTTGCCGGCGATGACCAGAACGGTGTCACCCTTGTGCACCTTCATCACAGCACCTCCGGGGCAAGCGAAACGATCTTCATGAACTTCTTCTCGCGCAGCTCACGGCCGACGGGTCCGAAGATGCGGGTTCCACGGGGATCACTGTCAGCCTTGATGAGCACTGCAGCGTTCTCGTCGAACTTGATGTAGGAACCGTCCGGACGACGGCGCTCCTTGGTCGTGCGAACGATGACGGCCTTGACGACCTCACCCTTCTTGATGTTTCCACCGGGGATTGCGTCCTTGACGGTGGCGACGATGACGTCACCGATCCCGGCGTAGCGACGTGACGAACCGCCGAGAACGCGGATGCAAAGGATTTCCTTGGCACCCGTGTTATCAGCGACGCGAACTCGCGACTCCTGCTGAATCACTTGATCTCCCTAGACCTGGAATTTCGTGCGCAACGGATTACCGACCCGGTGCGCGCGGTCATTGTTGCCACCTGCGTCGTGTCTGAGCTGCAGTCCCACCGACTGACGTCGGGAGACGATCACTGCAAGCACCGTTCGAGCTGCGCACGTGAAGACACACCTCTGCCACAGGCAACCGTTCTATTGTAGGGAAGGGTTCACCGAATACCAAATCAGCCGTACTCGACGCAACTCGAACCCTTCGCCCGGAAAGCCCCGAAAGCCCCCGGAAAGCCGAATGGCCCACTCCCCCAAGGGGAAGCGGGCCATTCGGTGATACTCGATCAGCTCGAGGATTCGATCAGGCTTACTTGGCCTTTTCGAGGACCTCGACCAGACGCCAGTGCTTCGTCGCGGACAGCGGACGGGTTTCCATCAGCTGAACGCGGTCGCCGACGCCGGCAACGCCGTTCTCGTCGTGCGCCTTCACCTTGGTCGTACGGCGGATGATCTTGCCGTAGAGCTTGTGCTTGACGCGGTCTTCGAGCTCGACCACGATCGTCTTTTCCATCTTGTCGGACACGACGTATCCGACACGGACCTTACGGCTCGCGCGCTCTTCTGTGCTCACTGCTTTTTCCTCACTCATGCCGCGTCACCTGCATCCGGACCCACAGCGAGTCCGAGCTCACGCTCACGCAGGACGGTGTAGATGCGCGCGATCTCGTGACGAACGGTGCGCAGTCGTCGGTTGTTGTCCATCTGGCCGGTAGCCATCTGGAAACGAAGGTTGAAAAGCTCTTCCTTCGACTCACGGAGCCGGGTGACCAGCTCGTCTTCACTGAGCTCGCGGAGCTCTGCTGCTGGGGTTCCAGTAGCCATCAGAACTGCTCCTCTCTGGTCACGATCCGGCACTTGCACGGGAGCTTGTGCATCGCGCGGCGCAGGGCCTCACGAGCAATCTCCTCGTTGGGGTATGTCATCTCGAACAGAACGCGTCCGGGCTTGACGTTGGCAATCCACCACTCGGGCGAACCCTTACCGGAACCCATTCGGGTTTCGGCCGGCTTCTTCGTGAGGGGGCGATCCGGGAAGATGTTGATCCAGATCTTGCCGCCACGCTTGATGTGCCGAGTCATGGCGATACGAGCGGACTCGATCTGCCGGTTGGTGATGTAGGCAGGCTCGAGAGCCTGGATGCCGTAGTCACCGAAGGTCACCTGGGTACCGCCCTTGGCGGCACCCGAACGGCTCGGGTGGTGCTGCTTGCGGTGCTTGACCCGCCGTGGGATCAACATGCGTCAGCCCTCCTGATTCTGTTCAGTTGCGGGAGCATCGGCGGTTGCGGTCGCTGCGCGGCCGGCCTCGGTGCTGGTCGCAGTGGTACCGGTGGCACCGGAACGACGCGGACGGCTCGGACGCTCACGACGCGGGCGATCCCCGGCCGGTGCGGCCGTGTTGGCGGCGAGCTCACGCTTGCCACCGACGATGTCGCCCTTGTAGATCCAGACCTTGACGCCGATGCGACCGAAGGTGGTCTTGGCCTCGTAGAGGCCGTAGTCGATGTCCGCACGAAGCGTGTGCAGCGGCACACGGCCTTCGCGGTAGAACTCCGACCGGGACATCTCGGCGCCGCCGAGACGACCGGAGCACTGAACGCGGATTCCCTTGACGTTGGGCTGACGCATGGCCGACTGGATGGCCTTGCGCATTGCACGACGGAAGGCAACGCGGTTCGAGAGCTGCTCGGCCACACCCTGTGCGACGAGCTGTGCTTCAGCTTCTGCGTTCTTGACCTCGAGGATGTTCAGCTGAACCTGCTTGCCGGTCAGCTTCTCGAGCTCGGAGCGGATGCGATCGGCTTCGGCGCCGCGGCGGCCGATGACGATGCCCGGACGTGCAGTGTGGATGTCCACGCGAACACGGTCACGGGTGCGCTCGATTTCGACCTTCGCGATTCCTGCGCGCTCCATGCCGGTGGCGAGGAGCTTACGGATCGCGACGTCTTCCTTGACGTACTCCGCGTACTGCTTGTCTGCGTACCAGCGAGACTTCCAGTCGGTGGTGATGCCGAGACGGAAGCCGTGCGGGTTGATTTTCTGGCCCACTACTGAGCACTTCCCTTCCGGCGATTACGGGTCGATGTTCCGGTCTTCGGCAGGCTCTCCACGATCACGGTGATGTGACTGGTGCGCTTGCGAATACGGAACGCACGTCCCTGTGCACGCGGCTGGAACCGCTTGAGGGTCGCGCCCTCGTCCACGAACGCCGTAGCAACGACAAGCGTGCTGGGGTCGAGGTCGAGGTTGTTCTCGGCGTTGGCTGCTGCGGAGGCGATCACCTTGGCGACCGGCTCGCTCGCTGCCTGCGGCGCGAACTTCAGGATGTTCAGGGCGTCTTCAACCGAGCGCCCGCGGACCAGGTCCACAACTCGACGTGCCTTCATCGGCGTAACGCGAACGTGCTTCGCTACAGCCTTGGCAGTCGGGTTGGCGGTTTCGGTGTTGCTCATCGCCTCTTCGCCTTCCGATCATCCTTGATGTGACCCTTGAACGTGCGGGTCGGTGCAAACTCTCCGAGCTTGTGTCCGACCATGGAGTCGGAAACGAACACGGGGACGTGCTTGCGGCCGTCGTGAACTGCAAACGTGTGGCCGATGAAGTCCGGGATGATTGTCGAACGACGGGACCAGGTCTTGATGACCTGCTTGGTTCCCTTTTCGTTCTGTACATCCACCTTCGCGAGGAGGTGGTCATCGACGAACGGGCCCTTCTTAAGGCTGCGTGGCATCCTTCACTCCCTCCTAGCGCTTGTTCTTGCCGGTGCGGCGGCGACGGACGATCATCTTGTCGCTTGCCTTGTTCTTGCGGGTACGGCCTTCAGGCTTACCCCACGGGCTGACCGGGTGGCGTCCACCTGAGGTCTTGCCCTCGCCGCCACCGTGCGGGTGGTCGACCGGGTTCATCACGACACCACGAACGGTCGGGCGCTTGCCCTTCCAACGCATACGGCCGGCCTTGCCCCAGTTGATGTTCGACTGCTCGGCGTTGCCGACCTCGCCGACGGATGCGCGGCAGCGCACGTCGACGCGACGGATTTCACCGGAAGGCATACGCAGCGTGGCGTAGCTGCCTTCCTTACCGAGGAGCTGGATACTGGCGCCTGCGGAACGAGCCATCTTGGCTCCGCCGCCGGGACGCAGTTCCACACCGTGGATGGTGGTACCAGTCGGGATGTTGCGCAGCGGCAGGTTGTTGCCCGGCTTGATGTCGGCGCCTGCACCGGACTCGACCGGTGAACCCTGCACCAGGCCCTTGGGGGCGATGATGTAGCGCTTCTCACCGTCTGCGTAATGCAGGAGTGCGATGTTTGCTGTGCGGTTGGGGTCGTACTCGATGTGAGCGACCTTTGCCGGGATGCCGTCCTTGTCGTTGCGACGGAAATCGATCAGTCGGTATGCACGCTTGTGTCCGCCACCCTTGTGACGGGTGGTGATACGACCGTGTGCGTTACGTCCACCGCGACCGTGCAGCGGGCGAACCAGCGACTTCTCGGGGGTCGACCGAGTGATCTCGGCGAAGTCCGAGACGCTCGAGCCACGACGGCCCGGTGTTGTCGGCTTGTACTTACGGATTGCCATGAGTCTTCTCGTCCTCTATGTCTCGTCAAGTCCCGGCGCTTACGCGACCGGTCCTCCGAAGATCTCGATGGGCTTGCTGTCAGCGGACAGGGTCACGAGCGCGCGCTTGGTGTCCTTGCGCTTGCCGTAACCGAATCGGGTCCGCTTACGCTTGCCCTGACGGTTGGCGGTGTTGACGCTGGTCACCTTGACGCCGAAGACCTTCTCGACGGCAATCTTGATCTGCGTCTTGTTCGAGTCCGGGTGCACCAGGAAGGTGTAGGTGCCTTCCTCGATCAGTCCGTAGGACTTCTCGGAGATGACCGGAGCGAGCAGGATGTCGCGGGGGTCAGCGATGGTGCTCACTTGGCGTCCTCCTTGTTCTGAGCGCTCTCTGCGGGCCCGTGGATGAACGCGTTGAGTGCCTCGACGCTGAACACGACATCGTCTGCATTGAGCACGTCGTAGGTGTTGAGCTGGTCGGGTGCAATGGGATGCACGCCTTCCAGGTTCTGCACGCTCTTCCAAGCGGCTACATCCTGGCGACCCACGACGAGCAGCAGCTTCTTGCGATCCGAAATCTCGCCGAGGAACGCGATTGCGCCCTTGGTCGAAGGCGTCTGCCCTGCAACCAGTTCGGTGATGACGTGGATGCGCTCGTTGCGTGCGCGGTCAGAGAGGGCTCCGCGAAGAGCGGCTGCCTTCATCTTCTTGGGGGTGCGCTGGCTGTAGTCACGCGGCTGCGGGCCGTGAACGGTTCCGCCGCCGACGAACTGCGGTGCGCGAGTCGAGCCCTGGCGTGCGCGGCCGGTGCCCTTCTGGCGGTACGGCTTCTTGCCACCGCCGCGGACGTCGCCGCGGGTCTTGGTGGAGTGGGTTCCCTGACGAGCAGCTGCGAGCTGCGCGACGACAACCTGATGGAGAAGCGCGATGTTGGCCGGAGCGTCGAAGATCTCAGCGGGGAGATCGACGGTGCCGTTGGTCTTGCCGCCGGCGACCTTGACGTCCAGGGTCAACTTGGTCTCGGTGCTGGTCATGCCCGTGCACCACCCTTCACTGCACTCTTGACGATCACGAGGCCGCCCTTGCGGCCGGGGATCGCACCCTTGATCAGCAGCAGGCCGTTCTCTGCATCCACCTTGTGGACCGAGAGGTTCTGCGTCGTGATGCGGTCGCTACCCATGCGTCCGGACATGCGCATGCCCTTGAACACGCGGCCGGGAGTTGCACAGCCACCGATGGAGCCCGGGCGGCGGTGAACAGCCTGGGTACCGTGCGACGCGCCCTGTCCCTTGAAGCCGTGACGCTTCATGGTTCCGGCGAAGCCCTTGCCCTTGCTGGTTCCGGTGACGTCGACGTATGCGCCGTCCTCGAAGACCTCGGCGGTGAGCTCCTGGCCGACCTCGTAGTCGGAGGTGTCCGCAACGCGGAGCTCCACTACGTGGCGACGCGGGGTCACACCAGCCTTGGTGAACTGGCCGGAAGTCGGCTTGTTCACCTTGCGCGGGTCGATGGCGCCGAACGCGAGCTGAACGGCGCTGTAGCCGTCACGCTCTTCGGTACGGATCTGGGTTACGACGTTCGGCCCAGCCTTCACGACGGTGACCGGGACAACCCGGTTGTTCTCGTCGAAGACCTGGGTCATGCCGAGCTTGGTGCCCAGGATTCCCTTGATCTTGGTATCAGTCATTGTTTTTGTCTCCGCCGTCACTGAATGTTCACGTCGACACTGGCCGGAAGGTCGATGCGCATGAGCGCGTCAACCGTCTTCGGCGTCGGGTCGAGAATGTCGATCAGCCGCTTGTGAGTACGCATCTCGAAGTGCTCGCGCGAGTCCTTGTACTTGTGCGGCGAGCGGATGACGCAATATACGTTCTTCTCGGTCGGCAACGGCACAGGTCCAACGACGCGGGCACCCGTACGGGTTACCGTCTCGACGATCTTGCGCGCTGACGCGTCGATCGCCTCGTGGTCGTAGGCCTTGAGCCTGATGCGGATCTTTTGTCCCGCCACGCTTAGTGTCCTTTTCTTGCCGCGTTTCGTAGCCCGCCTGGTCAGGCTCGAGCTACCTCGTCTGCACAGTCCTTGCCTGGACGATGACACGACGAACACTGAAGCGATCGGGACCAAGTCCAAGTTCTCGGGAGTACCGAGATTCGGATCGAGATCAGGATCTGCTGCCGCTGTTCGTTTGTCATTGTTCTCCGGTACACGCGGTCGGGCGTGTCGCCTTCTCACTCATCCTGCGCCGGACAATCTTTCGATTATCTGGCGCGTGATGCGTACCGGACGTGTTCGATGTCGAACACAAAGTAGGTACTGCTTCCGTCCTGCATTACTTCTCGTCTTGCATGGTCACAGTCGTTGACCCGATTACCCTGACGGGATCTGCGATCGATCGTCTGTGACGTCTTACCCTTACCCGATCACGGCCGCAATCGACCGCGTCCCGGACAAGGCAACCCGACCAGTATGCCGTACCTGGCCCAAATCCTCAACTCCCCCAAACTGCCTTTTCCGAGTGAGCTGCGCGACAACAACCTTACTCAGAAGTAAGATACGCCTATGACTACCTCCAGCCCTACCTATCGCGGATGGCAGAAATTGCCGGACAACGCCCTCGGACATGCAGTTTTCTCGGCGGCGATGTCCATTCGCGTGCCCTATTTCGCCTCTGTTCTCCCCCGGGTGACCAAGTTGGAACCAGGGCTCTGCGAGGTCCGCTCCCCCAAATGGTGGGGCGTCCACAATCATCTCGGCACTTTCCACGCGATCGCTGCCTGCAACCTCGCGGAGGTCGCGATGGGCATGCTGAGCGAAGCGACGGTTCCGAACTCGCACCGCTGGATCCCCAAGTCGATGAAGGTCGACTACCTCGCCAAGGCCGAGACCGGCCTGCGGGCGGTCGCCCGACTCGAGACTTTGCCGGACTTCGCGGCGATCGAGAGTGGCACGGAACTTCTCGTTCCCATCTCGATCTTCGACCGGGGCGGCAAGGAAGTAGTCCACGCCGAAATCACCACCTGGGTCTCCCCCAAGTAGGCACTCACGAACCCGCCTGCATCGCAACCTGATTCGCCCGCCAATCAGGTTTCGCAGAATTAGGCACCACCGCAGGTTTCGGCGAATGACGATCGTGGAACACCTCCCCGAACGGCGATGGTCGGTCGGGGTGCCGGTGTCCGGAGGTGGGTTGCGTTCCGGGCACCACATTGTCGACCTCGCGTCACGCCGAGCACCGGGAGGCCTCGTGGAAGAGTTCTTGACCACAACGAGTTCCGAAGCAGGCACGCAGACCTCGTCGTATCCGGACGAGGCCGAGGGATTGGACAGCTTCCGGCGCGACCTCGACGCCATCGACGCTCTACTTCTCGAGACGGTGCGGCAGCGGCTGGAACTCTGCCTGCGCATCGGCGAGTGGAAGCGCTCCCGCGAGGTTCCGATGATGCAACCCGGCCGTGTCCGCCTCGTGCAGGAGCGGGCGCGTGAATTCGCCCGTAGACACGACCTCTCCCCCGACTTCTTCAACGCCCTGTACGAGCTGATGATTGCCGAGACCTGTCGACTCGAAGACCTGGTGATCAACGCACCTGTTGAGGAGGAGGACACTGTTCGGGAATCCGTCGGACCGAGATCAGGATCATCGACATGAGTTCCCGCACCCTTCTGGTGGACAATTACGACTCGTTCACCTACAACCTGTTCACCCTGTTGACCGAGGTCAACGGGGTTGTGCCGACCGTGGTCCGCAACGACGCGGATTGGGATTCCCTCGATCTCGCGTCGTACGACAACGTGGTCATCTCCCCAGGTCCCGGCCGGCCGGATCGCGACCGTGATTTCGGAATCAGCCGCCGTTTCATCGAAGAAGCGCCTCTCCCACTTCTCGGTGTCTGTCTCGGCCACCAGGGCCTGTGCGAGTTGTTCGGCGCGGACGTGGTGGTTGCGCCCGTCCCGATGCACGGCCGAATTTCGCTGATCGATCACGACGGTTCGGGCATCTTTGCCGGACTTCCGTCGCCGTTCCGAGCTGTTCGCTACCACTCGTTGACCGTCGAGAATCTGCCGAACGCCTTCGTTCGTACCGCGTGGACGTCCGACGGTCTGCTCATGGGTGTCCGGCACCGGACCAAGCCGATGTGGGGAGTTCAGTTCCATCCGGAGTCCATCAGCACCGAGTTCGGCATAGATTTGCTCGCGAACTTCCGCGATCTGTCCGTCGGACGCACTCTGGATTCGGTGATCCGACCCGAACCTGTTCCGCAAACACCCGACCTGCGGCCGGCGATCAACTACGACGTCGACGACGTGACTCTCGATTTTGCAGTGGACCCGTCGGCGGCCTATGCAGCACTGTTCGCCGACGGCCCGAACGCGTTCTGGCTGGACCGCGCGGCAACCGCAGAGCCGAGTGCGCGCTTTTCGATTCTCGGCGATTCGTCGGGGCCGCTGGCCGAGTTCATCACGTACGACGTGCAAGCCGAGGTACTGACTGTCAGCCGAAAAGGCTTGTCCGACGAGCACATTCGAGTTCCTTTCTTCGATTACTTGGACGCACAACTCTCGACACGCTTCGTGCCCTCGCATCCGGAACTCGACTTCAACCTCGGCTACGTGGGCTACCTCGGCTACGAACTGAAAGCACAGACCGGAGGAAGGGCAGTCCATCCGGCACCCACTCCTGATGCCGCTCTGGTGTTTGCCGATCGCGCCGTCGTCATCGATCACACCGCGGGCCGCACTCACGTTTTGAGGTTGCGCGAGAAAGTCCGGGACGCCGGCTATGACGATTGGCTCGAATCGACCGTCGACACCCTGGCGCGGATCGGCGCGGACCTTCCGGAACGCACCCCCGTTCCGCTGATCAGCGACACCGTCTGGACGCAGGCTCGCCTTCGGCATGATCGCGATCAGTACCTGTCGTTGATCGGAACGGCCCTCTCGGAGATCCGGGCAGGTGAGTCCTACGAGGTGTGTCTGACCAACATGGCGAGCGTCGACGAGACGATCGATGCACAGCAGGCGTTCGAGTATCTGCGCTCGATCAATCCGACGCCGTACAGCGCACTTCTCGACTTCACCGGTATCTCGGTGGTCTCGGCCTCGCCTGAGCGGTTCCTTCGTGTCGACTCGGCCGGCAACGTCGAGTCCAAGCCGATCAAAGGGACCCGCCCGCGCGGCGTCACCCGAGCGCGTGATGCTGCCCTACGGCAGGACCTGCTCGACAGCGAGAAGGACCGCGCCGAGAACCTGATGATCGTGGACCTCACCCGCAACGACCTCACCAAGGTCTGCGTTCCGGGAAGTGTCCACGTTCCGAGGCTGTTCGCGATCGAGTCGTACTCGTCCGTTCACCAAATGGTGTCGACGGTGCGCGGACACCTGAGTCCGGGGTCGTCGGCGGTGGACTGTGTGCGTGCCGCGTTCCCCGGTGGATCGATGACCGGCGCCCCGAAGGTACGGACGATGGAGATCATCGACCGCCTCGAATCAGGCCCACGTGGGGTCTACTCGGGATCGATCGGGTACTTCGCGCTCGGTGGCGCCGCGGACCTCTCGATCGTGATCCGGTCGCTGGTCTGCACCGAGAGCGGCGTGACCTTCGGAATCGGCGGTGCCATCACAGCGTTGTCCGATCCGGAAGAAGAATTCGACGAGACCACGGTCAAGGCGTCCACGCTGCTCCGTGCGCTCGACGCGGTGTCCTCACGGGTCCTCGAGTACGGCGGGTAGATCCAGCCATGACGGCGTCATCAGGCACAGCGACGGTTGTCGGCGGGCTGGGTGCCGTCGGATCCATGTTCGTCGAACTGCTTCGCGCCGGGGGGTCGACCGTCACCGTCGTCGACCCAGCAGGCAGCGATCCCGACGGAGATGTAGTCGTCGGAGACATCACGAAACCCAGTGAGCAAGCCCTCGCGCACGTGGAGTCCTCGCGCATCATAGTGCTCGCGGTTCCCGAACAGGTCGCTCTAGCCGCACTACCGAGCCTTCGGACATCCGGCGCTCTCGTTGTGGACACGCTGTCGGTCAAATCGCGGATGGACGCAGCAATCGCCGACGCCGGCCGAGAAGGGGAGTTCCTCGGACTCAACCCCATGTTCCGTCCGTCGCTCGGGCCACGCGGTCGGACCGTCATCGCAGTGCCGTACGTCGGCGGTCCGCAGTCCGACAGATTCCTCGACGTCGTGCGCTCGTGGGGAGCGTCGGTCGCGGTGATGGACGCCGATCGTCACGACCGGTTGGCCGCAGCTACCCAGGTTCTGACACACGCGTCGGTGCTGGCTTTCGGCGTTGCCCTGGCCGAACTCGGAGTTTCCGCGGACGAACTCCTCGCGGTCGCCCCTCCCCCGCATCGGGCCTTGCTCGCGCTCCTGGCGCGTGTAGCCGGCGGCGAACCGGAGGTGTACTGGGACGTACAAGCGGGCAATCCGTACGCAGGTGCGACACGAAAAGCACTGTTCGATGCCACCGCACAGGTGGACAGGGCGGCCGAGACCCTCGGCGACTTCACGACGCTGATGAAAACCGCCGACGCGGCGCTCGACAATCGCTCAGGCGAATTGAACGCGGAGTGCCAGAGCTTGTTCGATCGCATTGCCGAAGGGCACAGAGAGATCGCCGAAGGGCACAGAGAGTAGGGCACGATGAGACCTGGAGTGAGTCCGCCCAGCCTCCCGGAGTACGACGCCTCCGATCCGGTCGAGAGTGCAATCGTCCGCCGCCTTGCGAGCAATTGGGCGCGCCGGGCAACCGTGAAGAAGGCGGAGCCGGAACTGGACGATCTCTTCGATTCGTCGCTGTCCGACTACCCCGAAGCACTTCTCCCGTTCGCGGAGCATCCGACCTACCTGGCATTGAGACCCGAGCAGAAGCAACGCCTGCAAGCCTGGGCATGGATCGCGTTCAACAAGAACGTCATGGACATCGAGAAGTACGTCGTCAATCCCGGCTTCGACGTTCTCGCCGAAGACCGACTTGGCGTCGGTCTCGGAGATTGGGCTGCAGTGGCGGTCAATCAGGCGATGGTCGACGAGCAATATCACACGCTCATGCACTTCAATGCCAGTTCAGCGACCCGTCGAGGCAGGGGCTGGGGGCTTCCGGCCAAGGCACTGCCAGACGTCCTGACGGTCCACACGCGGGCGCAAGCCCTCGGCGCAGCCGATGGGCCTCGCAAGATTGCCCTGACACAGTTGGCCTTCATGACCGTCGCCGAGGTGTCGATCACCGCATACCTCGACCTGATCTCGGACGACCCGGGCGTGCAGTCGATCAACCGCGCGACAATCCGGCTGCACGCTCGCGACGAGTACTGCCATGCCTCGATTGCCGGGGAATTGGCCGTGCTGGTCTGGGATTCCCTGGGTGGAGGAGATCGCAGCTATCTACTCGAAAGTTTCGAGGACGCGATGCGTGCGTTCAGCGGGACCGACTTCGGCGCGTGGCGAGCAATCATGGAGATCGAAGCCGTAACCGGCGGACAGAAGATGCTCGACGATGTCGAATCTGCGAAAGAAAATTCACTATTCCTACAGGACTACAGTGGGATTCAAGCCCTGTACGGAAAGATTGCACCTCGATCGGGGCTCACTTGGAATTTCACAACCTAGGTCATGCAGTATTCCGAAGAAATCTTCGTGACGACGAAAGAGTTCGTGCACACCCTCAGCCCGCCCGAGCCTCACGATTATCTCCGCGTCGATTCGACCGATAATGCCGCTACGTGTAAATCTTCGACCCCGCCGAACATATTCTTGATTGACTCTGCTGTGTCATCGGACAATTAATGCCCACGACTATAATATCGTCGACGTAGCCACCGCGCCAACAATGCGTCAACGCAAATCGCAATGTACTCGCACTCGTCATGTTCACGACCTACGGCCGAAAGTGTCGAGTTCGCCATCTGTCGATAAAAGAACGGATTGCCAACCGCGACTGCCCTAGCGCCCGCTGGAAAAAACGGACATGGAGCGGATTAACCCGCGAACCGGGCAAGACCACCCTATTCGCAATCGAGAAGAACTACCTGCGCCAATACCAACCCTATCGCCTGGCAACGTGATCGAAGATGTTAGAAATCAGCCGGATCAAGCGCATGTGACTTTTGACACAAGGTAAATTTCAGGGTGAGCGACGCCTGCAGAGTCGCTGGCAGACCCGTTTCCCACAGACGACTGAGCTCGACGACCGAAGTTCCGGCCAACCCCTCCGGTAACATCTGACCGGAGAACGCAGATATGAGACAGAAGGCATCTGTGCGCCCGTCGGGAGCGCGTGCCCGTTCCGACCATGCAGACAGCGGAGTGTTGATGCCCTTTTCCACGGACGCAGCAGTACTAGTGGAGGACGTACATAAGTCTTTCAAGAACGTGCACGCGCTGCGGGGGATCAACTTCGTCGCCCCACGCGGCACAGTGCTCGGAATCCTGGGCCCGAACGGCGCAGGCAAAACCACCACGGTGAAGGTGCTTTCCACGCTCATCCGCCCAACCAGTGGGCGCGCGACCGTTGCAGGCTACGACGTAGTGCGAAACGCACCTGAGGTTCGACGCTCCATCATGATGACGGGCCAATTTGCGGCTCTCGACGATTCGCTGACAGGGCGCGAGAACATCGAACTGTTCGGTCGCTTGATGGGACTCGACAGGATGTCGGCGAAGGTCCGGGCTGCCGACCTTCTCTCGCAGTTCGATCTCGTCGAGGCCGGATCGCGCGTCGTACGAAACTATTCGGGTGGTATGCGGCGACGAATCGACATCGCGTGCGGTCTCGTCGTTCGACCCGAGGTTGTCTTCCTCGACGAACCGACAACTGGTCTGGATCCGCGAAGTCGACAGAGCGTCTGGTCGTTGGTCCAATCACTGAAGGAACAGGGCATCACGGTGCTCCTGACAACTCAGTACCTCGAGGAAGCGGATCTACTCAGCGACAACATCATCGTCATCGACAAAGGCGCGGTCATCGCCGAGGGAACGGCCGATGAACTGAAGGCTCGAACCGGTGCAAGCTTCTGTGAGATCGTCCCTTCGGATCTTCAGCAATTGGCTCACGCGGTCCACGCACTCGGAAATCTCGTCCCGCGTGACTTCAGATTCGACCTGGCGCAGGAGAGTGGCCGAATCGCCATACCTGCCCCTGTTGGAGCCGGAACGCTCTCAGAAGCATTACGCCGTTTGGACCACGCGCGAATACCGCTAGCTGACATCGCACTTCGCCGCCCGTCACTCGACGATGTCTTCCTCTCACTCACAGGTGAGCAACACGTAAGTGAGACACAGTGACAACGACAACCAAGTTCGGGGTCGATCAGGTCACGGTTCGAGGCGGATCCCTCAGTAAGATTGCGGTTCCCGAAGCCTTGAGCGTCGGCAAGCATCGCCGTCCTCACCCGTCAGCGATCAATCAGTGGTGGGTCCTGACGGCCCGAACCATCAAATCGATGGTCAAGCGCTACGAATTGTTGATCGCGGTCATCGCGCCGCTGATTTTCACGATCGGCTTCTACCTCCCGCTGAAGTTCGTCATGCAGCTTCAGGGCATCAACTACGCCCAGTTTCTGATGCCCATCATCGTGCTGCAAGCCATGGCTTTCACGTCGATCTCCGCTGCCCAAATGGCTTCGACTGAATCAATCACAGGTTTCAGCAACCGAATGAAGACCATGCCCGTCGTCGGGCCGGTTCCTTTACTGTCCCGCCAATCCAGCGGGTTTGTGCGATCCACAGTTGCCCTTGCCGCAGCTTTGACCTTTGGCCATTTAATTGGTTTCCGATTCTCGGCCGGATTCGCTCAGGCTGCTCTGTTCTGCGCGATTGCCCTTGCCTTCAGTACATGTCTATCCTTCGCCGGCGACGCAATCGGCTCGTTGTCGAAGAGCCCTCAAGCGACAAGCCAGGCGCTCACGTTGCCGCAACTTATCCTCGGCATGCTGTCGTGCGGTTTTGCGCCCGAAACTGGCTTTCCCGAGTGGATCCGCCCATTCGTTCGAAATCAACCAGTATCCCAGTTCTCATTCGCCATGCGCGATCTCGCGCAAGGCGGCGTAACTTGGAACGTGCTGTTCCCGGTGGTGGCGTGGACGATCGGGTTGATTGCTGTATTTGCACCACTCGCCTTCTGGGCAAGTTTGAGGCGATCATGAGTGAGCCGACTGATCGTTTCATGGCAGTTGTCCGCCCTGCGGAGGGGTTCAACTTCCCATACCCAGACAAAGCGTTGCCCGAGAATTCGCTCAATGCGCTTGTCGTGCACAGTTTGATTCAGGCCAAACGACTGCTGATCACCTGGATGCGCGACCCTTCGACAACCATTCAGGCCCTCGTGTATCCAGCGTTCATGCTTTTGATGTTCCGGGTGGTGTTGGGCAATTCGATTTCCGCAGCCACCGGGCAAGCAAGCATCTTCGGAACCGTGCCGCTGATCATTCTCGTCGGCGCGATGTTCGGATCGATCGCAAGCGCCGTGGGACTCAAAGGCGAACAGGCATCCGGACTGCTCAGCCGGTTCTGGACGCTACCCGCACACCGCGCATCAGGTCTTGTCGGACGCATGATTGCTGAAGCTGTCCGTGTCCTCGTCACATCAATCGTCATCCTCGCCGTCGGATATGCGCTCGGCTTCAGGTTCAATCAAGGCCCGCTTGCGGCTGTGGCGCTCCTGGCTTTGCCGATTGTGTTCGGTGTCGGTTTCGCGATGATGGTGACTGCGCTGGCAACTGTCTCCGCGAATCTGCCACTTGTCGAGATTGTTTCAATTTCATGCACTCTGTTGATGTTCTTCAATTCGGGCTTCGTACCCGTCATCGCCTATCCGAAGTGGCTACAGCCCATCGTCGCTGAACAACCCATGTCGGTGGCAATCGACGCGATGAAGGGTTTGTCGTTAGGAGGACCGGTGGCCGAGCCTATGATCAAGACACTGATCTGGTCACTGGGGATGGTGGCAGTGTTCATTCTCCCGGCGATTAGAGGATTCCGACGAGCAGCAGAAACCGCGTGAAGACCTTGAAATCATCGGCGACCACGTTTCGCGAAGCTGCCGATCGTAACGATGGCGTATGAGTAACCGACTTAGCTGTCTGAGAACCACGTTAAACGCTGGCCGCAATTGCGCCGAATGCGACCATGCAACGAGAGGGAAGTAACTTGACGCGAATGAATCAATCCGTGTGGCGGCGTGTGACTGAAGTTGCCGCCCTCACAATGGCCTGCGCGCTGATTCCAGTCGGAATTGCGAGTGCAGGGACTCCTGCTCACCAGCAGGATGGCGACTCGTCTGAATCAAGCGCGGACGGTTCGTACATCGAATCGGTCGAAAGAATCAACGGACGCCAGCAGATCGTCAACGTATACGCAGCGTCTATGGATCGCACAGTTCCAATTCAGGTCATCACGCCTGCGGACAACTCCGTGCCACGCCCTATCTTGTATCTCCTCAACGGCGCGGGCGGCGGCGAAGACTCGGCAACGTGGGAGTACCAAACTGACGTCGTCGACTTCTTCCAGGACAAGAATGTCAATGTTGTAACGCCTGTTGGCGGCCGGTTGTCGTACTACACCGATTGGGAGAAAGAAGACCCCAAACTCGGCAAGAACATGTGGAGTACCTTCCTTGGCAAGGAACTCCCACCGCTGCTCAACAAACAACTCGGCAGCAACGGGGACCAATCTTTGGCAGCGATCTCGATGTCAGGTACCTCAGTTCTCAATTTGGCCATCGAGTACCCAGGTTTCTACAAGTCGGTTGCGGCGTACAGCGGCTGTGCGCAAACCAGCGATCCCCTCGGACAGCAGTTCGTCAGGACTACCACTGAGTGGATCGGCGGGGTTGATGACATCCAGAACATGTGGGGTCCGTTCGACAGCGACGGCTGGCGAGAACATGACCCACTGGTCAACGCAGAGAAGCTTCGGGGGACTCAGATTTACATGAGCACCGGGAGCGGGCTGCCAGGCTTCCCCAACGACACACCAGCGAATCCACGTATTCAGGACGGCCGCGCTGCAATGTTCGATCAAATCGTCGTCGGAAGTCCGATCGAGCTGGCAACGAATCTGTGCACCTCGAACATGGCAAAGCGGCTCTACGAGCTGAATATTCCCGCCGTGGTCGACTTCCGGCCGACCGGCACCCACTCGTGGGGATACTGGCAAGACGACCTGCACAAGTCCTGGCCGTTTATTGCTCAGTCACTCGGTTTCTGATCCCATCCGATTCCCTCGTCGGCAAGTCCCGGCGAGGGAATCACCTTATGCATTGCGCGAGGAAGATATTCATGCGGTCCAGTCAGATCATGTTGGCGACGCTATCGGCATGCGTGTTGCTGTTAGGAACCTCGGGAGCTGCATCTGCGGGACCGCGAGAACCGTCCCCTGGGTTTTCGGCTATGGGGGCATCACCTGAAGGCGCTAACGACTGGAACTGCACGCCGACTGCCGACCACCCTCGCCCAGTCGTGCTCGTCCACGGTACGGGCGTAAGTATGGTCGACACGTGGGGCACACTCGCTCCGCAACTGTCTGACCTAGGCTACTGCGTATTCGCCCTCAACTACGGTGGCGCGCAAGAAATCCTTAATCCCGCCGCCGTGCATTGGGGCATCACCGATATCGGTCGGTCCGCAAAAGAGCTTGCGACCTTCGTCGAATCTGTTCGATCCCACACCGGCGCACAGCAGGTCGACATCGTCGGTCATTCCCAGGGCGGAGTAGTCGCTCGCCAATATCTGAAGTTCGAGGGAGGTGCCACGCCTTCAAATCCGTCCCAGAATGCGGTGCACTCCCTCGTTAGCCTCGGCGCTACTAATCACGGCACAACTTTCGGCGGCCTTCAGGCTAATGCTCAAATGCTTTCCGCAATGGGAGTGCCCGGTGACCTGCTGGTTCAGACGATCTGGGGCCCCGCCGGAGTTCAGCAACTCGGTGGGACCCCCTTCCTGGCTGCGCTCAACGCTGGATCTGAAACACAACCAGGCGTCGAGTACACGGTGATCGCCACGACTCAGGACCAGATCTCGACTCCTCCCGAAGCGACGTTCCTCACTGCGGGACCCGATTCCGAGGTTCACAATGTCTGGGTTCAAGACGGCTGCCCCGGAAGTACCGTTTCGCATGCTCAATTGGTTCTTGCTACGGATTCCCTCAACCTAGTGAAGTCCGCGCTCGATCCGAGTTTCTCGCCTCTCCCGTGCGGGTAGGCTCCCATCTCGTTGAGGGCTCTTTAACTTTGAAAGAGCAGCCTGAAAGCTGACGTGCGGCGACTGATATTATGACGCAGGTCTAGTATCCGCGGAGAACGGCAGACCCAGCTTACTTCGGGTTTTGAAAATATTCCGGATGGAAATGCGCTCCGTGGCAGGATCGTACGCCAAATGAAGCGGCCACAAGACCGTATGCATCAATACGTTAATTCCGAAAAGGGTCGTCAGGACGGGGTTCTTTATGCCATGTCGAGCATATGTTCGACGCGATGCGCTGACATAACTGGCATATTCCAGCGGTGACGTCCAACTGCGACGACCCGATATTTCCGCTCGCATTCCCAGCAACTGCACGATCTCTAGCTTCTCGTGAATCAAACACATAGTGAGATCAATATCTTCATGCAGTTCGTCGGAAGGATCGAGAAGTTTGCTCACCGAGTCCCAAACCTCCCGACGAATTGCCATATTGTTCCCCTGCAACATCGGAAGTGACCTGCCGTCCTTGATCTTACCTCGTTCAATCTGACGATCGATGGATCGTGTGCGATAGTTCGAAATCGGAGTTTCGTAGAGATACGATAGTCCGGTCGCAGCCGATACGCCCTCATGCGATTCAAAGAACTCGATTATAGTTTTTGCCCAGCCCGCGGATACGACTGTGTCCGCATCAATTCGGCCGATCATCGACCCGGTAGATGTCTTGAAACCAGCGTTCCTTGCATGAACCACACCAGGAGCGCTCTCGGAAATTACTTTTATTTTTTCGAATTTCTCAGCATACTTTTTCAGAATCGAAAGCGATTCATCACTCGAATTATTGTCAACAATGACAATCTCATTTACAGACTCACCTTGATCCAACAGGGCATCGATACAGCGCTTTAGATATTTTTCCTCATTGTAGACGGGAATCACGACGGAAAGTGTCAGCGCGGGCATGCGGACACAATACCTCATCGGAACCGTCCTCACGCTGACGCCGCGAATCCACTGTATTGCCTGACCAATTCAGGACGCCGGCTATCCCCACACCCACAGCACGGTCGGCACGAACTTCAGCGCCGATTCTGATTGGCCCGACGCGGGCGCCGGGAGGCGGCCGGCGATACCCGCCTCACACCCGCCGGGCAAATGAAGTCCACCACCTGCCGACGAAATCCAGCGCCTCTGCAATGAGGACACCGGTTTCGACGGTTCGGCAGATGGCCCGACGACAGGATTAGCCTGGTTCTGATTCCCGCGAAGTGGTCGGATTCGGTGAAGAAACTTTCGTCCTCGTATCCCGTTACCCACAAATAGACAGGATCTGGGCTAGGGGTTCATCAATTCCCGTCCCAATGCCCCGTTAACTATCGGACCCACGACCATCAGCCCTTCGGGCGACATCATATCGACGTGTGCAATATCGACTGGCGTCTCACTAACAGCGCCTCGGACAAACTGACGCCAAATATCTGCGCGGATCACTGCCGAGCCTTCATCGCTTGAGCTGACGAACACAATCTCACCGTCGAAGATCGGCGGGGTGTACTCGTTCATCAACCGATGCATCCGGGCAATACTGACGAAGAGGCGCTGAATTCGTTCAGCCGTCAAGCCGACCTTCTCGCCCTCCACCAGCGACATCAATGCCCTAGCACGCTCTAGTGAGAACTCCTCAAGTTTCTCGTCTGTGTGGAGGGCGATACCGATATTTCCGATCTCGGAACGCAAACCGTCCACGAATTCTGCTTCATCTACCTTGGCGACCGCACCGTCGAGGAGTATCAGCGCGCTGACCTTTCCGCCCAGTTCCTCGATCCGCGCCGCAACACCCTGCGCGAGAACACAGCCAAGCGACCACCCGAGAATTCGGTATGGACCCTCCGTCTGCACTTTCATGATCTCGTCTGCATAGCGGTACACGTAATCGGACAACGTCTGTGCGTCGAATCCCTCCTCCGTCAAGGCCGGAGTCTGCAATCCATATATCGGAACATTTCTATCGACGTGAGCAGACAGCGGCGCATAGGGCCACGCTAGCCCCATCAAAGGGTGGATACAGAATAGTGGGCGCTCAGTTCCTGTCACACGAATTGGCATCATCACCTGAATCGCGTTATCTCGGTCAGTTTCAAAGCCGACACGCATTCCAACTCCGAGGCTGTCTGCCAATGTGCCGACTCCCGAGTTGGTGAACAGAACGCGCACCGGAACGTCCGTCGATATCGCATTACCAAGCCTGGATACCGCGCGCATCGCGATCAGTGAGTTACCGCCGAGCTCGAAGAAGTCATCGTCCAACCCGACTCCGTCGACCCCGAGGAGTTCGCCGAATACCTCGGCTACGAGACGTTCCATGTCCGTGACGGGTGCACGGAACGCCCGTGTCTCGAATACCGGGGTCGGCAACAACTTACGATCCAACTTTCCACTGGTATTCAGCGGCAAGGCATCCATTACGATAACTGATGACGGCACCATGTACGACGGCAGTTTCTTCGACAAGAAACTCGTTACATCCGAGGTTTCGACTACGCCACCATCAGTCGGCACGATGTACGACACCAACGCGGTTGCGCCCGAGGTCAATTCCGTGCCGATTGTCACACTCTGCTCGACGCCAGGGTATTCCGCCAGTGCCGCATCGATTTCGCCGAGTTCGATTCGGAACCCACGGACTTTGACCTGAAAATCGCTTCGGCCGACGTACTCGAGCTGAAGGTCTGTCGTCATCGCGTCTCCAGCGGTCCAACGCACTAGATCGCCGGTGCGATACATTCGCGCACCCCCGTTCGCATACGGGTTTGCCACAAACCGATCAGCAGTCAACCCCCGCCGTTCGTGGTAGCCACGGGCTAGAACGTCACCCGACAAATACAACTCACCGCGAGTTCCAACGGGAACTGGATTCAGCTGCGCGTCCAGCACTAGCGCCGTGACGCCTGAGATCGGCGAGCCGATTGTCACTGGGCTTTCCGCAATCAATGAGGCATACGTCGAGATGATCGTCGTCTCTGTTGGTCCATACGCATTGAAGTACGACCTTCCCGGCGCCCACCTGGCCAAGAGATCCGGAGACGTAACGTCGCCGCCGACCGAAACCACCTCTAGATCAGGCAAGGTATCGGGATCCATCGTTCCAAGCACCGCGGGAGTGATGATCGCGTGGCTGACACGTTCGGAACGGATCAGATCTGCCAACTCAGAACCACCCAGCACAGATGGAGGAACGACGACCAGCGTCGCACCCACGTTGAACGCCAACATCCATTCGAGAACCGAAGGATCGAAGCTCGGCGCGCAATTGTGGAGAATACGAGACTCACTAGAAACGGAGTACAACTCGCTCGCGATATTCAGCAATCCGAGAAGCCCCGAATGAGTTACGGCTACGCCCTTGGGTTTGCCCGTAGAACCCGACGTGTAGATCAGGTAGGCCGGATGTTCGGGGCGCAGAACTGAGACTCGATCAGTTTCGCGGATGGGCGACGCTTCCTCAGCCGAGCACATCTCTATTGTCAGTGCATCATCGATCATCAGCCATTGAGCAATTTCCGGCAATGTTTCCGAGATAGCGGAGGTTGTCAGCCCAAAGGATGCACCCGAATCCGAGAGCATGTGCTCAATTCGATCTGACGGATGTTTGGGATCGATCGGTAGGTAGGCCGCCCCCGACTTTGCAACCGCCCATACCGCGAGCACCATCTCATACGACCTAGAAAAAACCAGCGGCACGATCGATTCGGGACCAAATCCACGTCCGATGAGAACCCTGGCAAGTCTGGATGACATCTCATCGAGTTCCCCGTAAGTAACCGATCGACTACCAGCTCGGACTGCAATCGCAGTGGGATCGACCTCGCAAGCGGCAGTAAGTATATCAACCAGCCGACTTTGAGGCATTTCGGTCGCGCCGTCGACGTTCGTCAACATCCTGCGTTCGTCGACATCCAGGATATCTATGTCACCCAAGACAATCGACTGATCAGCAACGACCGCACCGATGATCCGCT